>NZ_JBHNYL010000009.1:0-163111 GCF_054960735.1 Pseudoalteromonas sp. RWi3 | reverse complement strand
CCCGAGAATGGTTATGATGATAAGAAGTTGTTATTTCAATCTGTTATCAAATTCATTTTAGTGCAATAATTGTTTGGATTTTAATGTTAAATACTTAAATAATAAATACCTCGCTTTGGACTAAGGGATTGTAAAGTATGTACAGGACGTTGTTGTTTTTTTTCTTTTCAACCAGCATTTTTGCCAGTGATGTAAAAAATAGCATCGATCGCGTTTATCAAGGGTATACCACCAAGCCTGAGTCTGTGGCTGTATTAGCTTCACTTGAAGCTGGTATGCCATACAATGATGACTTAGACGATGCTAGGGTTATGGCGTTTAAGTGTCTCTTTTTTGATACCGATACGCTAGATAAGCGCCATGCATTTAAAGTGTTTTTAGCCGAGGCTAAGCAGGTTATAAGCTTTTCAGGAGATGCAGTGCTTTGGCAAGATCTTAGAGTATGTGAGGCCCACCAACTTTACAGCCAAGGCTTATATGAACGTGCAAAAATGATTTTGCAGCCAATCGCTGAAGTTACTTTAAATCCACAACTTGATAATAAATCACAAACCTCTGCTATTGGTTTTGCTAATCTTGTCTTGAACCGCGTTTATTTAGCGAAAGGCCAATACAAGTTGGCTTTTGATGCTGCACAAAAATCTTACCAAGCTTTCGAACTGGCTGAAAACTATTACGAACGAGCTTTATCTCTAAGAGAGATAGCGTCTATACATTTAGCTCTTTTTAACTATGATTTAGCGATTGAGCAGTTACTTCGTGCAAAGTCTGAGTTGGCAAAATTTAATGTGCAAGAACATTATAAAGTGACTGACGAAATTGCTTATGCGCATGAATTAAAAGGGGAAATTAGTAAAGCTATTGAGCTATATTTATTGATCTTTTCTGCGGTGCGTCAATATGAAGATGATGATGGTTTTGGTTACTTAGTAATAAAAGTTGCCCAGCTTTATACTCAGTTGAATGAGTTTGAAAAAGCACAGCAATATTTTAGTCAAGTACAAAAACTTGATATTACAAGTGATTGGATAACGCTTTTATATACATTGGCACGTGCTCAGTGGTTTTTAGCAACAGAGCAGATATCCAGTGCAGTTCGTGAAAATAATGTACTCGCTCAATTAGAGCAACAAAATTGGCCTGCAAGTTTTACAAAGCGATATTTGCAGTTTTACGCTACTTTAGCTATGCGACAAGGTGATTACCAAACACAAGCTAATGTACAAAAACAGTTGCTAACAATTGCAAATACCCAAGTGAATAATGTAGCTGATAGGGCGTTACTTTCTGAACGGTTAATGTTTAATTTAAATCAGCAAAACCGAGAAATAGCTCGACTCGAAGAAGTTGCTGATATTAAAGAAAAATTACTAGCTGTAGCTGTAGATAAGGCGCTTTGGCAGCGGCTAACTTTAGTCTTTGCTTGTGTGATACTTTTAATGTTGGCAGTGTATGCCTATAAGCAAGTTCAACATAAACAACATTACAAAGTATTGGCATTAAAAGATGAGTTAACCGGTGTTGCCAATCGCCGAGCTATTTTGGACATGAAGAAAAGAGCAATTAGTAAGAGCAAAAGTACAGGGATTGCTCATTCACTTATTTCTATTGATATTGATCACTTTAAAGTGGTTAATGACCAGTATGGACATGATATGGGTGACGAACTGATAAAGTCAGTGGTTAATGCACTTTTACAAGGTGTGCGCTCCTCAGATAAGGTTGGTAGGGTTGGCGGAGAAGAGTTTTTAATAGTACTTGAGCAACAATCACTGCAACATGCTTTAGAAGTCGCAGAAAGAATTAGAAGCTCTATTGAGCTACAAACTCATACGGTACAAAATATTAAAGCTACGGTGAGCATGGGGGTTGTGGAAGTTGCTCCAGATGAATCGCCTAAACAAGCTGCAAAACGTGCTGATGTTAATTTGTATACAGCAAAACGAAGTGGCAGAAATACGATTATTGGTTAAGGTGTTAAGGTGTTAAGGTGTTAAGGCGCTCATCGTACCTAATTTAAAATTAGGCTGATGCTCAGTGGGCTTTTTAGTTCCAACAGTTAAAACTAAGCTAAATGTAAAGGGAAATACAATGCAGTTAAAGTTTCTAGGTGTTAATACCAATAGCTTCTTGTTACTCGCTCTATTGTTTTCTGCTTTTAGTCATAGTAATACATTTACTGATGACTTGGTAAACGCCGCAAACGATAGAACACAACATAATGTACGTTACGATGGCGCCTATCATCGCATTGCTTACCCAAATGGTGATGTACCTGCGAATATTGGTGTGTGCACTGATGTAATTATTCGAAGTTACCGAGCTTTAGGGATTGATTTACAAAAGTTAGTGCATGAAGACATGCGCGATAACTTCTCTTCTTATCCTTCAAAAAGAATATGGGGCTTAACTAAACCCGATAGTAATATTGATCATCGCAGAGTGCCCAACTTACAAACTTTTTTTAAACGTCACGGTACAGTGCTAGCTATGACTAATGATGCTGATAGCTATAAAGCGGGTGATATTGTTACGTGGATGCTGCCTGGCAATTTGCCGCATATAGGTATCGTGGTAAATGAGCTCGCGGCAGATAACAAAACGCCGCTTATTGTGCATAACATCGGAGCCGGGCCACAACGAGAAGATGTGCTGTTTCGCTATAAAATCACCGGGCATTACCGGTATAAGCCAGCTGAACTATAAAGGAAATATTTAAAAATATGGATGAAAACGTAAAGCAAAAGTTTACGACTTACCCTGACAATATTGCACTTTTATTGCACGATATTCGAAATTTAATTTTTGGCGTTGCCGCACAAGATGGTATCACCGAACTTGAAGAAACCTTGAAATGGGGAGAGCCCAGTTATATCTCAAAATGTGGTTCAACAATCAGATTCGATTATAAAGATAAAGCACCGCAGCAGTTTTGTATTTACTTTAATTGTAAAACAAAACTAATCGATACATTTAAAGAACTATACGGCGATACCTTTATCTATCAAGGTAACCGTGCGTTGGTGTTTGAGCTTGATCAAGCATTGCCGAACAAGGAACTTGCCCATTGTATCTCTTTGGCACTGCGCTACAAAAAAATAAAGCACCTGCCAATGCTAGGTGCTTAAATTTAATGGCTGATTAGCGCGGCGTAAAGCTGAGCCTACGTGAAGGACGACGGCTCAAACCTTTAACCACGCAAACTCGTGCTCACTCTTTTTACTTAGCCCTTGCAGCGCGTGCAGCGTGAAGTTTTTTGTAGCTGTCGATTAAACGCTGATGACGCTCTAATCCTTCAAGCTGCATATTGGTAGGCGTTAAGCCATAAAACAATACATCGCCATTGATTGAACCTACCACGGCATCCATCACTTCTTGTCCAAACATGCGGGTAAAGCTGTGAATGTAGTCTTCAATTTCAAGTTCATCATTTAAGGCAACTTCAAGTGTGGCGTGCATTGCTTGGTAAAACAAGCCGCGTTCAACGGTGTTATCGTTAAATTGTAAAAAGGTTTCAACCAATTCCATCGTCGCTTCTAAATCACCTAATGCCAAGTAAATAAGTAATTTAAGCTCAAGAATTGTTAGTTGGCCCCAAACTGTGTTTTCATCAAACTCAACACCAATTAGAGTGATAATATCAGTGTAGTTATCAAGCTGGCTTTCTTCTAAGCGCTCGACTAAATCGGCAAGTTGGTCTTCATCTAAACTGTGCAGGTTTAAAATGTCTTCACGGTATTTAAGGGCTTTGTTGGTGTTATCCCAAATTAAATCTTCAACAGGGTAAACTTCTGAGTAATCAGGCACTAAAATACGACATGCGGTGCCTAAGTCTGAAAACTCAGCTATGTAGGCTTCTTTACCTAAATCTTTTAAGATGCCGAACAGGCTGGCCGTTTCTTCTTCATTGGTGCCCGAAAAGTCCCACTCTACAAAGTCATAATCATGTTTTGCACTGAAAAAGCGCCATGAAATTTTACCGGTTGAATCAATAAAGTGCTCAACAAAGTTTTCAGGTTCTGAGACAGCCATGCTGTTGAAAGTTGGTTTTGGTACGTCATTTAAGCCTTCAAAACTGCGACCTTGTAATAGTTCTGTTAAGCTGCGCTCTAGGGCAACTTCAAAACTAGGGTGTGCACCAAATGAGGCAAAAACACCGCCGGTTTTTGGATTCATTAATGTCACGCACATCACAGGAAATTGGCCGCCAAGGGAGGCGTCTTTAACAACGACTGGAAAGCCTTGCTCTTCTAAACCTTTAATACCGGCAACAATACCTGGGTATTTAGCAAGCACGTCTTCTGGTACGTCAGGTAGTACGATTTCTTGTTCGATAATTTGGCGTTTAACAGCACGCTCAAAAATCTCAGATAAACATTGTACTTTTGCCTCAGCAAAGTTATTACCGGCGCTCATACCATTACTTAAGAATAAGTTTTCAATTAAGTTTGATGGAAAATACACGGTTTCGCCGTCAGATTGGCGCACATACGGGATAGAGCAAATACCGCGTTCAACATTACCTGAGTTTGTGTCGATTAGGTGTGAGCCACACAACTCATCTTCAGGGTTATAAATGCTCAGCGTGTAGTTGTCTAAAATGCCCTCAGGCAATGAATCATCGTCAGTAAGGGCAAACCATTTTTCATTCGGGTAATGAACAAATTCGCTGTTGGCAATTTCTTCACCAAGGAATTGATCATTATAGAAAAAGTTACAGTTTAAACGCTCAATAAATTCGCCAAGGGCAGAGCATAATGCGCTTTCTTTAGTTGCGCCTTTACCATTGGTAAAGCACATTGGAGAGGCAGCATCACGAATATGTAATGACCACACGTTTGGTACAATATTGCGCCACGATGAAATTTCAATCTTCATGCCCAAATCGGCTAAAATCGCGGTCATATCAGCGATGGTTTGCTCAAGCGGTAAGTCTTTTCCAAGAATAAAGGTGTTTTCGCTGCCCTCAGGCTTTGTCATTAACATAGCCTCTGCGTCGTTATCGAGGCTTTCTACCGCGTCAATTTTAAACTCAGGCTTGGTTTGAATAACACGTTTTACTGTACAGCGATCGACTGAGCGCAGGATACCGGTGCGATCTTTTTCAGAAATGCTTTCAGGCAGTTCAACCTGAATTTGAAAAATTTGGTTATAACGATCTTCTGGATCAACAATGTTATTTTGCGCAACGCGAATACCGTCGGTCGAGATATCACGCGCATTACAATACACTTTTATAAAATACGCAGCACATAAAGCTGAGGAGGCCAGGAAGTAGTCAAAAGGGCTTGGCGCAGAGCCGTCGCCTTTGTAACGGATTGGTTGATCTGCAATGACTGAGAAATCGTCGAACTTAGCTTCTAATCTAAGGTTATCGAGAAAATTAACTTTAATTTCCATTGAGTTGGTCCACCTTCGTGCGCACTTTTTTAGTTAGCTTTACTTTGTTTTAGCCACACTAAATCAGTGTATTTTCATTAATTGGTAATTATCCGCTTTTTAAGGCCTCACATACAAGTAATAGTCTTAGGTTAAATAAAATAAATACGGGTAACGATCCCGCGCAATCAAAGTTTAGTACGTCTATTTTTGTGAAAAACGCGATAAATATTTAGAGGTTTATAGGAAAAATAGAGTATTTGAGTCAGAGGATATACAGTGATGAGCTTACAGTGTCAGACTTTATAGTGGCGTGTATTTGTGCCTATCATACTTATTTTTGAAATAATCTGTTGGATTAATGAGCAATATTTTGATGTTGGTCTAGTTTTAATTATGCATATTGCAAAATACTCATATCATAAGGTAACGCAAATGATGAAAAAGCTGTATTGGTTATTAACTGTAAATTGTTTACTGTTTACGGGGGTTTCTTACGGCGAGATTAATTTCTCAGGCTTTAGCAGTATTAATGCTGGTAAAGTTTTATCCGGAAGTGGTGTCCCGCAATACGATATACCTCCTACCTTTTTAGCTGATTATCCGATTGTTTCAGCGTATGACGAAGATGTTTCATTTAAACCTGAGAGCTTATTTGGGTTACAGGTAAGTGCAGATTTAGCTGATGGTTTGTCTATGACAGGGCAAATAGTTGCACGGGGCGCTAATGATTTTGATGCATCAATCGAGTGGGCTTATTTATCCTATGAGCTTAATGACAATTGGACAATTCAAGCAGGAAAGAAACGCTTACCTCTATTTTATTATTCTGATTTCTATGACGTAGGTTACGCCTATGTATGGATGCGCCCACCTGCAGATAATTACACCTGGCAAATCTTTAATTACAATGGTGTGAACGCCTTATACAGCGGAGAAATCGGTGACTGGTCTGTGATGGGAAATCTTTACTATGGAGAAGAAGACGATAAAGATAATAAATTACTCAGCGAGTTTTTCTTTAAAGAGCCAACACGTGAGATTTGGCGTGACATGCTTGGCGCAGTGCTGCAACTAAATAAAGAGTGGTTTGAAGTACGGCTCACTCACATGACTTATAAAAATGAACGGTATCGCAGTGGTGAACGTGTGCTATTTGATGGTGAAACGAGCCGAACTGGTAAGTTTTATGGCGTGGCTGTTAATTTAGATTTTGACAACATATTTGTTTTAACAGAATTAAATCGCTTAGACTTAAATGGCAATCTCGATACCTCAATGATCACACTAGGTTATCGCTTTGATGCTGTAACACCTTATGTTTCATATTCTCAATTTAAAGAAGATTCGCAAGATGGTGAGCAGCATAATACTACGTCACTTGGAGTACGTTGGGACTTTCATTCATCGGCAGCGTTTAAAGTGCAATTTGATAAAGTGAACGATGAATCATTTGACCTTGCTGTAGCAGGTGATAGTGAATCAATCTCACTTGGCATTGACTTGGTATTTTAAGGAATACGTTATGATAGTGTTTAAAAAATTACTCTTACCACTTTTATTACTGGGTTGTTATTCAGTAAATGCAGAAGTTGTTGTTATTGTTCACCCATCTAATAGTAGTAGTTTTGATCAATCAGAAATCTCTAAGTTTTTTTTAGGTAAAGCAAAATCGTTTTCTGATGGGAATCAAGCTGTTCCAATTAACCAAGAAGATAATTCCACAGTACGTAAAGAGTTTGATAGTAACGTGTTATCTAAATCTGGAAGCCAGCTCAAAGCGTATTGGTCAAAACTTATTTTTACGGGCAAGGGATCCCCGCCAAAAGAAGTGTCAAATGATGCAGATGTAATCGATTTAATCAGTAAAAACCCCAGCATGATTGGCTACATTGATGCTGCATCACTCAACGATACTGTTAAGTCGGTGGGTAAGTTCTGACCCTATATGTGAGTATAAAAAGTCGATTACATTTAAACCGTCATCGACTTTTTAATGTCTGCGCTATGATGTTATTTGTGACTAAAATTGTGGTTTATTGGTTTGCTATATCATCAAGCAGATTCATAACACGCTCACTGGCTGCTTCCATTAAGTTAATATGCTTGATTGCATTTGCTTTTTCACCGCTATGAATAAGCACGAGTGCTTCAACGCCGTTGCGATGTACTTCTTTATGCGGTTCTTCCAATTGTTTAAATGCATTAAGCTGCTTAAACTCTTGTGCTTCTTCAGAATTGTACCATTGGCCCAAGCGGCACATTGTATGGTTACTAAAATCGTCAATCGACTTATTTAAAGTGCCATTAGCAACCGCATATACTTCGCCTTTCCATACGATATGGTCAAGTTTTACGGTTTGAATAAATGAACGTATAGCAGCATTAGTTATGGTGTTTTTCATACTTGAGCAATGATCAATGATGGTGCCGTAATCATTATTTAATGCCCCAAAGTTACTTGAAAGCTGCGAGTTGTTGTCTTGAATTGTTGAAACGGAGTTAACGGTTTCACTTGTTTTACTAATAATGCCTTTAACAAGCTCAGAGACTTCTTGCGCAGATTTATTGGTGTTAGTGGCCAATGTTCTTACTTCATCGGCAACAACACTAAACCCTCTGCCAGCCTCACCCGCTCTTGCTGCCTCAATAGCGGCATTTAATGCCAATAAGTTTGTTTGATCAGAAATTTTAGAAATGGTGATTACAAAGTTATTAATGCTATCAGCCATAGTCGACAGCCCAGAGATACTCTGTGTCATGCTGCCCATTTTAGTGGTCATTTGATCCATTTCTTGGATGATTTGTTGAAGCGATTTACTCGAAGTCTCTAGAAGGTCGCTGATTTGATAGCTCACCTTACTTTCTTCATCAATGGTTGTGTATGACTCTAAAACTGTCTGCCTTATGCCCTCAATTTGGTTGATACATTCAATTGTACTTTGTAGTAAGCTTGCATTAAATTGTTGTTCTTCGTCTGATGACTGCTGATTTAACTGAGCGTGCAATTGTTCATTTTCGATGGTGATTGCTTGATTGTCGGCTTTTAATAACTCAATTTCTTTTAAAAGCGCCTCACATTGGTTTTGTGATGCTAAATAGGTTTTACTTGAGACGAACATGAACATTTCCTGTAATTGAGGATCCAAAGATGACCCGAACAATAAAATTAGCTTAGATTTAGACGAAGTACAATCATATTAATACATTAGGTTAACTTTATCTTAAATTTAATTCGTTAAATTTTCTTATTTTGTGAATGGCAATAAGTAACTAATCTGTTCATCCACATACATAGTTAGGTTATTGCAGCGAATTATTGCACTTTTTATCGAGTTTATTTTTGACTTGCATCAACATGCTCTTAGGTGGCTTGCCAAACGCGCTTTTAAATAATCGGCTGAAATGACTCGGGCTTGCAAAGCCAAGTTCGTAACAAATCTGACTAACCGACTTACCCTGTTGTAATTGTGAGTGTGCAAGTTTAAGCCTTAATTGCTGTTGCCATTGGGCAGGGCTTTGGCCAAAAGCAAGTTTAAACTGTTGATAAAATTTACTGCGGCTCATGCAGGCTATTTTACATAGTTCATCAATATCAAGTTGGTGACTTAGGTTGTGTTCAATATGCCTTAAAACGTCTGTAAAACCACAATCAATGATTGGTTTTTGGCTATTTGCCAATAATAAATCGCGGCTTTGTTGTTGTAATAGGCGAGTAATTAATTCATTAATGCTCAATTCAATCAAGTATTTGCGGTCTTGCTCATTCTCGCTAAATAAACCCACCATGCGTTCTAATAAGCTCTGCGTGTTTTGATTGTGTTCAGTGTGAACAAGTTGCGGGGTATATTGAAAGAAATCATCCTTGCTTATTTGTTGTTGTATATTCAACGCATCTGCTACTTGGCTTATTTTCTCTCTACTAATCTCAATGGCTAAGCACGTTGTTGGTTGTGCCATTGACGCTTCAGGAAAGTCAATCAATACCCCTTGCTCAGGGGCAAGCACAAATGATTGTTGGGGCAAAAATGCGTGGTGATAGTCACTGTCGTTTACATGCATTATTTTTTTTCCAGTGATCATGCCGCAGAATAATAATTCACTGGAGTGTAATGCTACTTTTTGTGCATTTTTATATGTGTCATAGATACTTAGGTGTGCACTGTCAGAGGCAAAAGTGAGCTTGTTTTCAATGAGTACATCAACCGCTTTACGTTGCTTTGTTAGCTTTTCATTCATTAAGTAGGCTGTCATCATAATCCCTTTTTAAGTTTGGACACACAGGCACGTTTTCTGGACAGGCAATCAAGTTTGTATGCTTTATATACGCTAATGTCAATAAATGGCAGATAAACAATTAATAATTACCTCGCCATATTGAGCCTTATTAGGCAACTATTGAGCAACAACTGATCAAAGGACACACAATGATTTACGCAAATCCTGGCGCAGAAGGCGCACTCATTAATTTTAAATCGCAATACGGTAATTTTATTGGTGGGCAATGGGTTGAGCCTGTAAATGGCCAATACTTTGACAACATAAGCCCTGTAAACGGCGAGGTGTTTTGTAAAATTCCACGCTCAGATAAAGCAGATATAGAACTGGCGCTCGACAAAGCGCATGAAGCCAAAACTGCTTGGGGCGTAACTTCTGTTACTGATCGCAGTAACATCTTACTTAAAATAGCGGATCGAATTGAGCAAAATTTAGAGTTATTGGCTGTTGCTGAAACATGGGATAACGGCAAAGCGATTCGTGAAACGTTAGCGGCTGACATTCCACTTGCTGCTGATCACTTTCGCTACTTTGCGGGCTGTTTACGTGCTCAAGAGGGCTCTATTGGAGAAATAGACGAAACCACTGTTGCGTATCATTTTCATGAACCACTGGGTGTAGTTGGGCAAATAATCCCATGGAACTTCCCAATTTTAATGGCGGCATGGAAATTAGCCCCAGCGCTTGCTGCGGGTAATTGTGTTGTGCTTAAACCGGCAGAGCAAACCCCAGTCTCCATCTTAGTGTTGATGGAAATTATCGGTGACTTACTACCTGCGGGTGTATTAAATGTTGTTAATGGCTTTGGTAAAGAAGCTGGTGAAGCACTCGCAACAAACACTCGTATCGCAAAAATTGCCTTCACAGGCTCGACTCCTGTTGGCTCACATATTTTAAAGTGCGCCGCAGATAACATTATTCCATCGACAGTTGAGCTGGGGGGCAAATCGCCCAATATTTTCTTTAATGATGTAATGGACAAAGATGATTCATTTTTAAGTAAAGCTATTGAAGGAGCTGTGCTTGCTTACTTTAATCAAGGTGAGGTGTGTACTTGTCCATCACGTTTGTTTATTCAAGAAGATATTTACGAGCAGTTTATTGAGCGTATTTTAGCGCGCACACTGCAGATAAAACGTGGCAACCCACTTGATAGTGAAACCATGGTAGGGGCGCAAGCATCTCAAGCACAATTTGATAAAATACTTAGTTACATTGAAATTGGTAAAAAAGAAGGGGCAGAAGTTCTCACAGGCGGCAATATTGAACAGTTAAGTGAAGAGCTAAACGGTGGTTATTATATTCAGCCTACTTTACTTAAAGGCACGAACGATATGCGGGTATTCCAAGAAGAAATTTTTGGCCCGGTTATTTCTATGTCGACTTTTAAAGATGAAGCCGAAGCACTTGAGCTTGCTAACAGCTCAGAGTTTGGCTTAGGTGCAGGCGTATGGAGCCGTAACATGAACCGTGCCTATCACTTTGGCCGTAAAATAGAGGCAGGCCGGGTGTGGACCAACTGTTACCATATGTACCCAGCGCATGCCGCATTTGGTGGTTATAAGAAATCAGGTATTGGTCGCGAAACCCACAAACTCGCTCTTGAGCATTACCAACAGACCAAAAACTTATTAGTAAGTTATAGCGAAGATCCACTTGGCTTTTTTTAACTACTAGGCATTCCTCAGTACATAAAGTAATGTCAAGCGCTGTATTTTTGCAGCGCTTTTTTTATTCAAAGCAATGGCTTTCAGCTCATATAAAAGCGAATTTTTTCATAGCCTCTTTATATTTAACTATAATTTTAATTATCTTGAGTCTCAATTTTATCTAGCATTAGTAAAATTATTAACACGGGGCGAATCCTGTGTTTTTGGCGGTGTATGTTCGGAGTTAGCTGATCATTACAATTTGAGAAAGAATGGCTTACGATTAGCTTTTATATTTAGCAGTTTTTTTAGTTATTCCCGTATTGTTATACGTTGTTTTATGGCTTATTTTACCTTGTTATCCGTCAACACAGGCTATGGCGAGGCATTTAAGGCACAAAGCACTGCATTATAAAAACAGCGCAGATTAGCACTCGTTTTTTAATAGGGAGAGTTGCTTTGTAAATCCAGTACGTTTAGTTTTGTCACTATTAATTTGTGGTTGTGCTGTTTAAAAACGCGATATTGAGTTAATTCAAGGAAATTAAATGCAAAAAGGACTGACAGGGGTGTTTGATGTTGACTCAGTAATAAAAACACTTGTTTTGTGTTTGCTGACGATTGGCGTATACCTGATCTACAAACTATATACTTTTTCTAACCAAATAAATAAACATACAGAGTATAAAATACCCACGTTATTTATTGTAACAGCGAGTGTGCTATTTGTTGTTTCATTGGGTAGCTTAATCTATGGGCTTACTAATTTTCATGACTCTAGCGTTTTAAGAAGCTCTATTGGCTTGCATGTGGTATCAAGTATTTTTGATGTGACTTGGATAGTCATGGTACGCAACCGTATTAATTTAATGACTAAGGCTAAAAAGGGTGACACACTTTGGTTAAATTCGTTAAGTACCTCGCTATTTCATGTGATTTATATGCAGTATAAAATTAATCAGATAATGGTTAAAAACACATAGGAAACGTGTTTAAAATGCAGTCCAGTATTTTTTGTGGGAACCGACTTAATTTATTGATAAAAAGTCTTAAGCAAAATAGTAATTATCGAGAACATGGCTTTATGTGACTGAGGTTTAGCTCTCTATTAACCTGTATAAAACTTCAAGTTAGCTCGGAATAAATAGAAGGATTTAGATGAAAAACGTAATTAATTTGTGCTTTATGGGTTTGATAACACTTATTTCATTCAATAGCTTTTCGCAAAATGATGACTTTGTAAAATCAAGTTTCCCACGAACCGCAACACAGTGGCAAGCGCTCACAGAGCATGATATTAAATATGCCTATACGCAAACTGCTCAAAATCATCCGGGCATGTACGACAGTGAAAACCCAAACTTCCCCACGTTACTTGAAGACGCTAAAAAACAAGCTTTAACACTTGCTCAGCAAGTGACAACGCCTCAAGGGTACGAGGCTGCAATTGCCCGCTTTAATACGATTTTACAAGATGGGCATGCTGGGGCGGTCGCTGTTTTACCTGATGAGTTTAGATTACCAAAACGCTGGCCCGAGTTTTCGGCTGTATGGCGTGGTGATAGCTTAGAGGTGTATTACAGTGAACACCCTAAAGTAAGCAAAGGTGACAAAATAATACGTTGTAACGATACACAAATTAAAACCCTAATGCGCGAAACACTCTTTAATTTTCATGGTGAGGTTGACCAGCCCGGGCATTGGTGGAACCAAGGACGGCGTTTATTGATTGATGATGGCAATCCATTTTTGCCTAAATTAAAAAACTGTGACTTTGTCAACGCAAATGGTGCTATATACAGTGTGCAACTGAAGTGGCCTGTTCGTCCAAGGAGCGTGAGTAAGCATTTAAAGCACGCCTTCAATGGTGATGAGTTACCTATTGGCTTGGGTTGGCCAAGCGAAAATATAGCGTGGATTGCAATGCCAACCTTTAGCCCTAATGAGTTGCAAATAGCTGATTACCAAATATTGCTTGATGATCTTGCAAATCAACGAGGTAAATTACTCAATGCCAAAACGGTAGTTCTCGATCTTCGTCATAATCAAGGTGGCTCTTCTTTTTGGAGTTTAAAAGTTGCTGAGCAATTATGGGGAGAACGCATTGTAAACCAAAAAAGAGCGCATTATGGACGCAATACGCAAGTATGGTGGCGAGCGTCTAAAGAAAATACTCACTATGTTGAAGCTCTGAAAGTCCTGCTCAAAGATCAGCCTCAAATGTATGACATGGTTGATAAAGTATCTGCTGGTATGAAGGAATCGTTAGAAAAAGATGCGATATTTTATGTCGAGGAGAAGCCAGCTTTAGCACAAGAAGAAGTGGTGGCACAGAGTGATTTTAATAATAACGTTATCGTGATTGTGCCGGGGCAGTGTGCCAGTGCTTGTCTTGATGCAATTGATACATTCAAATTATTTCCAAATACAGTGTTATTAGGTGCACCCAGCAGTGCCGATTCAACATATATGGAAGTAAGACTTGTTGATACTCCATCGGGGCTAACTAAGGTGATTATTCCTAATAAAGTCTATGTGAATAGGCCCCGCGCAAAAGGTGCTTATTACAAGCCGGATATCCCTTTTAATGAACTTGAGTGGACAACGCAAGCGTTACTAGCACGAATAAAAACACTTTAGCTTCTCTCACTCAGCATAGTCATAATATCTGAGTGGGTAATCTCTCGGTATTTTGTATTTACTTAAAGGGCATCAGTAATAAGGTTATTAATGATGAACTCTTTTTGCTTGCGGGGTATTGGCTTAAGCCGACTTTCAATGTGGCGTCGGTTTCACTGGCATGCGGTTTATAACTTGCAAAGAGTTTATCCCACCAAATTACACTAAAGCCGTAGTTACTGTTGGTTTCATCAGGCTGCTGGCTGTGATGGATACGGTGTAGTTGCTGAGTGATTACTACAATCCGTAATACCTGCTCTAGTTTTTTGGGTAATCGTATATTGGCATGGTTAAACAGGGCAAAGCCGTTTAGTGCAATTTCAAATATAAGTACTGCAATCGCAGGTGCGCCCAGCGCTGTAACGGCAATTAGTTTAATTAAAATACTGAGCACAATTTCAAATGGGTGAAAGCGTAGCCCTGTACTGGCATCTATATGGCTGTCAGCATGGTGAACTTTGTGTAAACGCCATAGCATTGGTACTTGGTGGAATAGTCTGTGTTGCCAATATATAAGCATATCGAGTATTAATACACTCAGCAGAATAGTTAACCAAAGTGGTAGTTGAATTAAGTTAAAAAGTCCAACACCTTGCTCGGTATTGTAAATTGCTAATGCGGTTAAGCCGATGGGCACAGTTAAACGGGCAATCACAGATGATATAAACACTAAGCCAAAGTTTGCAAACCAACGGTGCTTAGCCGCAACCAAAGATTGGCGAGCAGGTTTTAACCCCTCAAGCAACATCATGATTGCTAAAATACTGATAAAAAAACCGAGACGCCAATAAAGCTCATTATTCATCTGTAATTGACTCTTGTTGTTTGAGTGTTACATAACCGCCATAAATACGAGTAACAATTGTAATAGCGCAGGCAAAGGCAAAAACGTAGGCCATAACGGCAAAGTGCTGAGGCCAAATACAAAAGGCAATAAATAGCGCAATGGTTTCTGTGCCTTCAGTCAGGCCATTTAAATAATAAAAGCTTTTATATTTAAATTGCGGTTTGTCTAACTTAAATTTTTCGGCGGCAATCGCAAAAGCTAAAAAACTTGAACCAGTGCCAATAAAAGAGGCCAATAAAATCGCACCAGCAATCGCATTTTGCGCAGGGTTGGCAAGTATAAACCCAAGCGGTATTGCAGCATAAAATAAAAAGTCTAAGGTAATATCTAAAAAGCCTCCCGCGCTTGAACTTTGCTGACTGTAGCGTGCTAAGGCGCCATCAAGGCCATCGAAAATGCGGTTAATTATTATTGCCCCAAGTGCTAAATGCCAAAGCTCAAAAGCAAGCAAGGGCACGGCTAATAGTCCGATTAAAAAACCGGTCACGGTAAGTGTATCGGCGGTGATACCGCGTTTATCAAATATGGCAACCACAGGTGTTAACAGTGGCTTAATAACGGGAGTAATGTATTTATCAAGCATGACTGTGTTCCTGTGTTCCGAGATTTACAATTTTACCCTGTGCGGCTTGGGCATCAACACAGTCGTGTGTAACCATGATTGCGGGGAGTTTGTGTTCACGTATTTGTTTAAACACCAGCTCTCGGGTTTCTTGGCGCAATTGGCTGTCTAACTTGCTAAAAGGCTCGTCTAGTAAAACTGCCTTAGGCTCACTTAATAACACCCTGAGTAATGCTACTCTTGCTTGTTGACCACCAGATAGACTTTCTGGTGCTCTGTTATGTAAACCTGTTAAGCCCACTTGCTCAAGAGCTGTAACTATTTTATCCATGCGTTGTGCTTTATTCCCTTGTGGCATGGCGAACGCAATATTTCCAGCTACAGATAAGTGCGGAAATAAAAGCGCGTCTTGATAAAGTAAGCCTAAATGACGCTGGTGGCTTGCAGTTGCTGTGATCTCTTGTTGGTTTAAATACAGCTTACCCTGCGCAGTAAATGCACTAGGAAGCATACCCGAAAGCCAATTTAACAACGTTGATTTACCACTGCCAGATGGGCCCATAATACTGAGAATCTCACCGCCTTGGACAGTCTCATTAAGTGTAATAAGTTGCTTACTCTGTTGCCAGATAGTGAGTTTTTCAATGACTAAACTATGCATGATTGGCCTTATATTGAAACTTGACGAGGTACTTTGGTATTGCCCAAGCCAAAATGAAAGCAAGGGCTGGTAATAGCATTTGCACTAATGCATACACAGAGCTCACACGCCGACTGGCTCCACTGGCAAGGGCCACCGCTTGCGTTGTTATTGTGTCAATACGCCCGCCACCGTTAAGAAGAGTGGGTAAATACTGACTAAAGCTAACAGCTAACCCGAGTGCAAATGCGACGCAAATTGGTCCCATTAGCATAGGTAGCTTGATACGCCAAAATATTTTTGCAGGTGTTGCGCCAAGGCTACTGGCTAATTGTGCATAGCGCGAGTCTAAACGCCGGTAGCCACTTGCTAAAGATAAATATACATACGGTATAACAAATATTAAATGGCTAAACATTACATTGAATAAAGCATGATGACTGTTTACTTGTTCTTGCAGCCAAACTAGGCCAAATAAAAACGCAATACTTGGGATAAGCAGTGGTAAATAAATCAGTATGCTAGCAAAACGCGACAACAGATGAGCCTGTTGTTGCTCAGCTTCAAGAGTAAATAAGGTAAATAAAGTGGCAATTAGCGTCGCTGCAAAACCAATTAATACTGTATTGAGTAACGGTGTTTGTATATTCACCAGCGCACTTTGCCAATGCATTACTACGAATTGTTCAGGTAAGGTATCAGGAAAACGCCAATACCCAGCAAATGACCAAAGTACGAGCCCTGCAAGTGATAGCATAGCACTGGCGATTAACAGGCATGTCAGGATATGCGTTATCCAAGTAATAATAGGGTCAATATAGCTGCGCTTGCCATTAATAAAGCTGTGTTGTGTTAAGTGTTTAATTAATGTTTCGAATAACCACCAGCTAACGAGTAAAGCCAAAGTTAAAAGTAGTTGGATCACAGCTCCTGCGGATGCTTTAATCCGCAATGTTAAATCAACATCATTAAACCAGTGCATAATTGCAACAGCAATTGTAGGCGGTGCATTTGGGCCTAATATGAGTGGGATTTCTACATTTGCACTAGCATAGGCTAGAACAGCTAATACAGGAAGTTTTAAATGAGGGTATAGATTGGGCAGCACGACTTTAAAAAAAGCAGTCAATGGACTGTAGCCTAAACTAAGAGCTACCTTATGGTGTGCACGTAATGTAGTGCCTAAATTTGCTTGTGAAAGCGCGGCTAATGCCATGAGTAATAAGAAGGGTAATTCTTTTAATGTCAGCCCTATAATCATACTTATTCCCCATGAGTCGTGGGGGAGTAACCAATCTGCAGGGCTTTGCCAACTAGTTAACCAAGGTGAAAATAGCCGTGAGATCATACCTGACGGCGTAATTAAAAAGGCAATAGCAATGGCTGCGGCTGCATGAGGGATAACTAATATAGGCCCTAACAATTGTTGAATACGACTCAGCCAAGGGCTGTTAAAGTAGCTTGCTATTATCAACACGGTCATAGTCAATGCTAAAAACGTACTGATGAATGCACTACGAATGCTTAATAACACCATTTCACTGAAACCCGCAGTTTCGAATAAACGGGTAAAACCACGTAGTGACAGGTGTACTTCATTAAGGGCAGGGATATAACCAAACGCAGGAAGTAAAACAGCGATTAGCCCACCAATAACAGGAACTACAAGAATTGCCATGAGAAGCTTAGGGCTAAATCGTATAACATTGATAAATATACTGTTCGCGCTAATCATTTACCTGCCTTTAGCGCACGCTTTTTGGCGCCGTAGCGCGCAAGCCACTGTTGATTAATATATGACACCCAGCTTGGGTGAGGCTCTGCAAGCGCTGGACTTAAGCCTTTTGAAACTAAACTACTCGGGTGCGGGTTAGGTTGTGCAAATAGCGTTTTTTGCTCAGTATTTAAAAGTGATAAATCAAGCACAGTACGGTCACCCCATATACTAGCTTGCTGCTTTTTGGCTTGCGCTTGTACGCTAAGCATAAAGTTAGCAAGCAATTTTGCACTGTCGCTGTGGCTGGCATTATAAGGAATGGCGACAAAGTGTATATTGCTTAAACTGCCATCGCGCATAGCGTAACTGCGAATGCTAGTAGGTAAGTCAAAGCGTTCAACGGCACTAGGTACCTCAGGCGCTGAAAATGTAAGTGCTAAACTCAGCTCTGTATCTCCCACTAAACGCCTAAGCGCGGTGCTGCTTGAAACAAAGTATTGCCCCTTTCGCCAAAGATTGGGGTGCAGGGTATCTAAGTATTGCCATAGCGCTGGCAACAAAAAGGCCGCACTTTGCTCAGTAGCAGGTTGATAAAGTAAGTGTTGCAACGACTCTGGTGTAAGGCTTATAAGCGCGTATTTTAAAAAACTTACACCAATAAAATCAGGGGGCTTTGGGTAAGTAAAGCGACCTTGATGTTGAGCACTCCATATTAGTAACTCAGCCAAACTATAAGGAGGGGCTGACATCGCTCTACTATCATAGTAAAAGGTTAAAGCAGCTTGCCCCCAGGGGGATTCCATACCTTGAGTTGGTACACCAAAATCAAGTGTAACAGCAGGGTTTTTATCCGGGTTTGTTAGGGCAAAGTTAGGCAGTGATTGTGCCCAATGAGGTGCTAATAAACCATGTTTTGCCATGGCTGCAAAGTTAGCGCCGTTGATCCAAATTAGGTCAACTTTTCCTTCATCGTGATTACCTGCTGACTTTTCAGTTAACACACGGCTTACAGCTTCGCTGGTGTCGGTAAGTTTTATATGATGTAGTTCAATATTGTAGCGCTGCTTAACCTGCTCACCAAGCCATTGTATATAAGTATTTATTTGTGGGTCGCCACCCCAAGCATGAAAATAAACAGGCTTGTTACTGCCATTGTTAACTATGGTTTGCCAAGTAGTGTTATGCTCTTTTGCAACACTGAAAAGGGGAGCTGTCAGCAATAAAATCAGGCCGCAAAGTATATTACCTATAACAATATGTGGTTGTTTATGGCGTATCATTCAATGCCCAGTTGTAATCTAAAAACTTAATTTTCACAGTGTTGTTTTTAATTTTGCGTTGTTCGGTTGGTGTTAAGTTTAGCGCATTTGAGTACAGTAGGGTAAATGCATTTAAGCTAGTTGCACCACCAAAACCTTGCTCAAAATCATCACGATACCATTTAAAAATTGATGACAAATAGAGTGTATCACCGGATATATAATTGCGTGTTTTATCAGCTAAAAAGAGCGTTGTTTGTTGCTCCAGCTGCATATCTAACTGCTCAGCACGATAAGCTTGCGCTCGTAGGGCAGGGCAACCAATGCTGGCACAGTTAACAGCAAAATGAATACGAGGCTCGTTATAATTTCCTTCACCACGAATTAATATGTGTTCTATGTTATCTAAACTACGAGTTTTGCCTAATAAAGGGATAAACTCTTTACGCCAAGGCGAACTAAAAAAACTACCTAGCTCTTTAATCGATTCGATATCTGGGTATTGGGTTAAAATAAATGTCACAGTCCATGCATTGTAAGCGTTAATCAAAAACGCTAACTGCTTTGATTTTGACCATGTGTTGAATTCATTCTGACTTACCTGTGAGAGAGTATCTAAGTAGCCCGTTAAAATTATTTGGTCAGCTTTAAACCCGCTGTAGTTAACTCCAGTACTGGTGCCTCCACTAATGCTTTTTACATGTTTGCTTAACAATTGGTCCCAAGGCTGATGAATTGAATCCGATTCATCAGCCTTTACAGTGGTGCTGGCTAAAAAAGCCAACAACACTGTAATCTTAAAAACAAAATAAAAGGCTAATTTCATTTTAGCCTCTGCGCCAAGTGTGGTATTTCTCAAGCCAATTAAGCACAGTGTGTGGCGCATTAGCACGTTTCCATTCACCTGCTGCGTACTTGTTACCTTCAGCCCATGTTGGGTAACTATGAATAGTACCCAGTATTTTATTAAGCCCTAAGCCGTGTTTCATCGCTAATACAAACTCAGCAATCAAATCACCCGCGTGTTCAGATACAACGGTCACACCTAATATCTTGTCTTTACCTTTGGGCGTAATCACTTTAATAAAGCCTTGCGTTGCACTCTCGGTGATTGCACGGTCTAGCTCTTTAAATTCAAAGCGAGTCACTTCGTAGTCTAGTCCCTGTTCAATCGCTTCTTGTTCATTGATACCTACGCGAGCGACCTCTGGGTCAATAAAGGTGGTCCATGGGATCACACGATAATCCACTTTGAATTTCTTAAAATTGCCAAACAAGCCGTTTACAGCAGCGTACCAGCCTTGGTGAGCAGCAACATGGGTAAACTGATAAGGACCGACTATATCGCCCGCAGCAAAAATATTTGGGTAGAGGGTTTCTAAGTACTCGTTGGTAACAATAGTTCGGTTGGTTTCAATACCTAACTCTTCAAGGCCATAGCCCGTTAAGCGGGCACTACGGCCAACGGCACATAACAGTTCGTCGTATTCAATTTCAGTTTCTTGTTCGTTGTGCTTAACAATAAGGTACTTTTTACCATCACGTGCTTCACAGCGCAGCGCTTGATGATTGGTTAATACATTCACGCCACTGGCTTGTAAAGCGTGGTTGGCAAACTCTGAAACTTCAATATCTTCTTTGATCATTATGCGATCGGCCATTTCGATTTGCGTAACCGATGAGCCAAGCCGTGCAAAGCTTTGTGCAAGCTCAGAGCCGATTGGCCCACCCCCAAGTACCACTAGCTTTTTAGGTGCTTGACTGTAATCAGCAAACTTTTTCCACAATGTGTCACTGGTAACATAGCCTGTTTCTTCAATGCCAGGCAAAGGAGGCACAAAGGGGCGTGCGCCCGTGGCAATAACAATTGTTTTAGCGGTTAGGGTTTGTGTGCTACCGTCGTTTAGTTGTATTTCAACTGTCCACGGGTCAGTAATTTTAGCGTAGCCTTTAAGTACCTCAACACCTAAGTTTGTATAGCGTTCCACGCTGTCGTGCGGGGCAATATCAGCAATAACTTGGTGCACACGGGCCATTACTTTTTTGAATGAAAATTCAGGGCTGATCCTTTCTAAACCGTATTTATCAGCATGTCTAATTTGTTCAGCAACTTTGGCGCTTTTGATAATTGCTTTACTAGGCACACAGCCGTAATTTAGGCAGTCACCGCCCATTTCACCGGCCTCAATCAAAGTGACTTTTGCTTTCACGGCGGCTGCAATGTAACTGGTTACTAAGCCGCCAGCGCCCCCACCAATAACAATCATATTGCGGTCAAACTGCTTGGGTTTAGTATAGCTTTTATATACTTTACGTTTTTTTAGCAAATTGATAATTGCTTTTGCAATAAGCGGGAATACACCCAACAATGCAAAAGAAACAATAAGGTCTAAGGATAAAATGCCCGATAAGCTATCAATTTGTGCTAATTGCGTACCGGCATTAACAAATACAAACGTGCCAGCTAACATGCCTATTTGACTGACCCAATAGAATGTCCATGACTTAATAGCTGTCAGGCCCATCAGCAAGTTTATCAAAAAGAATGGGAAAACAGGCACTAACCTTAAGGTAAATAAGTAAAAGCTGCCTTCTTTTTCAACCCCTGCATCAATGGCAGATAAACGTTCTGGAAAACGCTTTTTAACCACGTCGCGTAATAAATACCGCGAGACTAAAAACGCTAACGTAGCGCCAATGGTTGATGCAAAAGAGGCAACCAATAGCCCCTCTGCAAGACCAAATAGCGCTCCCGCAGCCAATGTTAATATGGCAGCACCGGGTAATGACAGCGCAGTGACCACAACGTAGAGTAAAAAGAACCCTCCGATCACCAATAAAGGCGATTGTTCACGCCATTGGCTAAATTCTTCCATTGAGCCTTTTAAGCCATCAAGGGTAAGTAGCTGGTGAATATCAAAGTGAAAAAAGAGCCCTACACCCAGCAAGGCAACAATCAACAATAGTAATTTTTTTAACATGTTCACTCGCTATTAAAAGTTATAGGTAAAGGTCAATTTGCCATGAATTGGCAGCTCTGGATAAACCAGTGTTGCGCCAAAGTAACCGCCTTCAAACACAGGTCGCCAGTTTTCTTGGTTGGTTACATTGGTAATATCTAAACGCAAAGCCATTTGCTCATTAAATGCATAGCGACTGTTTAGATTAAGTGTGTATTGGTCGCGTATATAAACAGTTGCTAAATAGTCTAAAGGATAGCTTTTGGTATAAATACCACCCAGCCCAATATCCCACTGTGGTGTAATTGAAATACCGCCATTTATACTGACAGATTGCTCAGGTATTCCTTGTACACGCTGTGTTGATGGGGCAAATGCAGTAAAGTTAGGTGCGCCACCCGCTGTGCCATTGATAATATCAGGGCGAGAGTTATTAAATACATCAGAGACTTGTTTTGCGCCTTGGCTGCTTGCTGAATTGTCGTAACGGGCATCAATATAACTATAACCAACACTAAACCAATAATTGGTTGCATCATAAAAAGCCTGACTTTCGAAGCCTTGAGTACGAATACCTGTATTACTGCCATCTCGGTTACGCAAGCTGCGGCGTTGATTAAATAGTGCGCCGTCGACATACCATGCACTATCTGCTGGTGCGTATTTTAAGCCCACTTCAGCTAGCGTGTTATCGGTTGCAAAGTTTTGTGCACTAATTTTGTTGTCACTACCTAATACATTACCGCCAGCCATACTGTTCGAGGTTGCTTGGTTGTAGCTTCCTGCCATGTAGCTTGTCAGTGCTGGTGTCAGTTTATAGTTAATACTTGCTTGACCAGAATGCAGGGTTTCATAAATGTTATCGCTGGCGGCTATTTGACCTTGGGGTGCAATAGGATCGCTTGCTTTAACGTCATAATAGTCAATACGATAACCTACGCTGGTACGAACCTTATTTGTCCATTGGCTATCGTGTTGAATCGCGATACCTGTTTGCAAACTGGTGGAGTTAGTGGTGTCTGAAAGTGAAAAATCACCACTTCCGTCATTATTTATATCGTATTGGCCACCGGGTGATACAAATACGCCGGGGCGTAACTCAACTAGGCGTGCTTGTTGCTCTGCTGTAAGCGGTATACGGCGGCTTTCAATGGGACCTGTTAAGTCAATAGGGGAGTCTGCTTCAGTGGTAAATTGGCTGAAGCCTTTAACCTTGTTATACCGCACATCAAAGGCAAATAAAGTATTTTGATTATCAGCCCATTGATAGCTTAACTCTGTGCGGTTTTGCGCGGTGTTGGCGCCATCAATAATTTCTACAAAGCTATTTTGCGCAATTTCTTCGCGTTCTAAATGCTGAAAATAAGTAATATTTTTGAGGGTTAATTGATTACTGAGCTCACGTTTATACACGCTATGAAATAAATATGTTGTAGCGTCATTTATGTTGTCAGGGTCGGTCAATACTTGATTGCGCGGTAACATCACTTGCCCTGTTGGCGAGACAATAGCCCCAGCACCGGGTACTGTGCTGCCATTGGGTTGCACGCCTTGGCCTGTGATATACAGCCCGTCATCAATTAATGCCTGTGTGGGTCGGTTTATACCTGCGTTATCAGTAAACTCAACATGATAGAGCTCAAAGTTTATATCCCAGCTGGTTTTATCATCAGGTAAAAAACGCACAGCCCCAAAGAGACTATCACTTTGATAACCTGCGTAATCATAAAAACTACCGTTATCAATATGCTCAACACTCACTCTAAATCCGCTTTCGCCTTGGACTATAGGCGCTGAATAATCGAGTTGAGCACTGAAGTGATCCCATCGTCCTGCTGATAGGCTTGCTTTGCCTTGTGAGGTTTCGGTATTGGCTGTTTTTGAATGTAAATTAACGAATCCGCCATTGCGTTGGCTACTACCAAATAATACTGTCGGTGCGCCTTTTACTACATCAATTTGCTCAACCGCATTAAATGATACGGGAATACCAAAGCCGTTGTTACCTGCTTGGCGACGAACGCCATTTTGATAAAGTTCACCCAGTTGACCGCGTAGTGTAGGTAAGCTAGGAGCACCAAAGCCGCTGGCTGCGTAACTGTTAGGCGTAACGGCTAAAATATCTTGCAATGTGGTGATGTTGAGTTGCTCAATCATGTCGCTAGAAATAGGGGTAATTGCGCGTGCGATGTCGCTTAGTGACAGATCATCGCCAAATGGCCCGCTTATTTTCGCATCTTTAGGCGATAGCTGATGGGCCTTTAGTTTTTCTGCGGATACTTGGATTACTTCAATTTCGTTGTTTGCTTTTACGACAGATGTAAAGCTGGCACAAATACTGAGTGCTAAAAATGCGTATTTCAAAATCATCTCACTGCAATTAAATAGTTCATATACGATGTATGAGACCCTAAAGGGGTAAAAATACTTTCAAATAGTTAATAAAGTTTTTTGTAAGAAATTAACGGCTGCTCGGTCTTGTAGTTTTTATTCATAATAATTTTATAGGATAGTCAATGAACCAAACATACACACCGGATATTAAAAGTCGCCTGCAATGGTCTTTATTTTCATTACGTTTAGGCGTATTTATTGTGATGCTGATGTGGACGCTGGATAAGTTTGTAAACCCAGGGCACAGCGCACGCATTTTCGAGCATTTTTATGGCATAAGTGGGTCTACTGACACCATAGCCTATATTTTGGGGAGTTTACAGCTGGTACTGGTGTTTGCATTTATGGCGGGTATCAAAAAGCGTATTACTTATGGTTTAATTTTTTTAATGCATGGTGCTTCCACACTCTCATCTTACGCGCAATATCTTGATGGGTTTAACAATTTATTGTTTTTTGCAGCATGGCCAATGTGGGCGGCCTGTTTTGCGCTTTACTTATTGCGCGACCAAGATGTTAAATTTATAGCCGTGAGACGTGCATCGTAAATTAGACTAAAGGTAAATTAAGCGAGATTAGCTAAGGCTACTTTAAAAATCGATGTATTGTTTTAGGTTTTTTATCACAATGATAAAGTATCAAGCAGATGAGTAAATCGTCAAAGTAAAGCAGGTTGCAGTTATCAAACTTTATAGTGTAAGGAGCTATTGTAATGAATCAATTAACACAAAGTACCATCACATGCCCTTACTGTGGTGAATGCTTAGATATATTGATTGATCCCAGTGATTTGGATCAACAATACATTGAAGATTGCCAAGTGTGTTGTAAGCCTATTAACTTTTTAGTGCAAATGGATAATGATGAGACGCTTTTCGTGACTGTTTCAAGTGATGATGAGGGCTTTTAAGCGTTTATAGGCACAGGGTTTTCGTTATGTATATAAAAAGCCGCTCTATGAGCGGCTTTTGTTTTAGCAATAGGGGAATGCTGTATTGTTTAGTTGCCCATTGAATACCTAAAGCCAATTGCGTATCGCGGGCCGTATTGAGCTGCGCTCAAGAACTGACTTTCGAATCGGCTAAATGAGCGTTCAGTTTCATTTGTTAAGTTAACACCTTCAAAGAACACCGTGGTACTTTCGTTGACTTCGTAGTTAACGCTAACATCCCATTGAAGATACTCTTCAGCGTACTGTGGTGGCGCAGTGGCGCCTGAGTCCGGTAAACCTTGCGCTATAAGATATTGGTCGCGCCACGCACCTGTAATTTTTACAGATAAGCCGTCTTTTTCATAAAAACCTTGTAGATTCGCTGAATCACTCAGTCCTGCTAAAATAGCTTGAGAGGCAAGTATGTGGTTATCATATTCAACATCACCGTCAACCATAGTTGCATTGAAGCCTGCGCCAAAGCCAGATTCACCAAACAAATGCTGAATAGAGACTTCTACACCGTTAACCTTTCGAGAACCCACATTTTCGGGCGATTCAATTGTCCACTCAATCAGCGGATCGGTTGCAGGGTCAGGTAAAATACGATTGTTTTCGCCAATACCTACACCATTTGCAACAATCTCATTGTAAATTGCTCCGTCGGTTGCTTGTTCACCACGACCTTCAATGGCAGCAACTGCGTTATTCCAACGTTCACCTAAATAGACGTCATGCAGGCCTTCGTAAGTTGCATTAACTTGCGTGTTATCAATCCAGTCATCAACGTCTTTCCAAAATAGACCAACCGCGGCATAACTGCCTTCGTTGTAGTAATACTCCAAGCTTAAATCAAAGTTAGTTGATTTAAATGGTTTTAAGTTAGGGTTGCCACGGCTACCACTACGTGAGTTCAACTTAGGTGAGGGGGTAAGACTTAAGTTACCTAGCATAGCGCCTAAGGTAGGTCTTGATATTGTTTGACCCCATGATACACGAGAGACTAAATCGTCAGTTAAATCGACTTTAATATCGATCATCGGAAGGAGTAAGTCGTATTGGCCTTTGTAGTCAACTTCAACTAACTCACCGCCACTTGCAAACTGCGTTAACCATTCAGAACCACCAGCCCAGTATACTTGTTCAGCCACGCGGCTTTTAGCTGGACTGACAATATCGGTTTCTTCATAACGTACACCTAAATTAACGAATACATCGTAATCGCTTACATTAAATACCCAGTTCGTTGAAAGGTATAAGCTGATGGTTTCTTCTTCAACTTTATTAGTTGGAAAGCCATCAAAGGTGCCAATTTGATATACATCACTGCCTAGTACGTCTTCTGTAAGATATGCACTTTGGCGCGCAAAAGCTTCATCAAAATCATACGTGTAAGCATAACCTGGCGCTACGCCATTTGGACCAAAAGAAAACTCATCGAGGAAGTTTGCTAAGTCAACACGTTCAAACATCGCATCAGGAAAAATCTCAGCAAATGTGCCGTTATTAAACCCTGGTGCATTCGCATTATTTGAACCACCCCATTCACTTAAGGATTGCTTAGTGTAGGCTGCGCCAAATTTAACTGTTTCAAGGCCAATATCAGTATAAGTAAATAATTGACCGTCGAGCTGCACTTGGGATACTTCAGATTCACCCGGCGTGCGTGTGAAAATACTAAAGTTAGAGCCTATTTGATTAGGGTCGATTTCTTGCGTGCCATTGTTCCAATTAACATTAAAACCAGGTACATCACCTTCACGGAAAGAATACTCTTTTGAAGCAATATCAGCTGAACCTAAGATAATACGGCCATTGGCGTTCAAACCGGTATCTTTGCCGTTATCAATCGTTGTTTTTGATGTGTGTGCATCGAGTGTAAAGCTGAGGTTTTCAGTGGCGAGCCACTCAACATTTAAGCCGGTCGCTTTAGCATCTACCTCGGTTGTTTCACGAAATGCAGTGAATGATGCATCATCTCCCGCTGAATTGTAATAGATGGCTGTGCCATTTTCGTCTAGTTCATATTCGTTCGCATTACCGCCAAATGAGCCATTCCAAATACCCCAAGATAGTGAGTTATTTCCCGTCACTGCATTTGAAATTGTGTGATCAAGGGTAAACGTTAAGTTATCAGTAGGAGCAAACTGGAACGTTGCTTGTGCATTAAGGCGCTCACGTTGAATGTCGTCTTTGGCAAAACTAATTTCTTGCGGGAAGAATGCAGCAGAAACACGTTCTCCGTTAGCATCCGTATACTGTTTTGCTGGGTTACCGTCAGCGTCTGTTGGGCGATTATCAGTAACGTTTTCAGCATCTAAAGAAAGGTTAGGGTTTACTAACCACGAACGTACATTTGCTGATTGCTTTTGGAAATCACGACGATGATATGAAAAGTTTGCTGATACACCAAAGCGCTCATCATCAAAGGTGTTGCTGTAGATACCAGCAATCTCAGGCGTCACTTCATCACCGTTTTCTACAGACGAGTCATGAATCCCTTTTGCCATGAATGAAAAACGTTCACCTGGCTTTTGTAATGGCTTTGCTGTAACGATGTTAACAGTGGCACCTAGTCCACCTGTTGGCATTTCTGCACGGGCTGTTTTCATTACTTCTAAAGAGCTAACACCTTCAGATGATAGGTTTTCAAAGTTAAATGAGCGTGTAAAACCTGTGCCAGCCATTTGGCGGCCATTAAGTGTTACGAGGTTAAATGATGGACCAAAGCCACGCACAGTGATTTGGCTGCCTTCACCGTTAGAGCGACTTACAGATACACCGGTAATACGTTGTAGTGATTCTGCTAGGTTGGTATCTGGAAATTTACCCATTTCTTCAGCTGAAATGGCATCAACAACGCCTGATGCATCACGTTTAACATCCATTGAACGAATCAATGAGCCTCGAATACCTTTTACTTCAATTACTTCTAGCTCTGGTTCGGCAGTTTCTTCTTGCGCTGCGTAAGCTAAATTAAATGTGCTTGCAGCGATGATAAGTGACACAGAAGCCGCTAGTTGGCTTTTTTTAAACTTAATTGTGTTCATAATTGCTCTGCTTTTACTAAATTGGTTAGGGTTGGCAGATAAATCACTTTGTTGATTATCTGCCACTTAATAAGGTGTTTTAAGGATTCGCGATAACTACATTATCAACACGATAAACCGCACCTTCACCTGAGCCCCATGCTGGGAAAATCATAAGTACATTGATATCACTGATATCTAAGCCTGCGTCAAACAGCGACTGCAATGTAAATGTATATGTTTGCCACTGCCCAATAACGGGAACTTCGCCTTCAGCACTGTCAGAAAGAGGTAACTCTACAGCAGTTGCGGCGCCCGTTGACTCAATTTTAAACAACCATTGTGCATCTGTAGCATTAGGTGGAGTCACCATTTTCATTTCAAATTGAACAACGCCGGTAGCTAAAATAGCCGATGCATCAAACGAAACACCTTCATCAGCTAAAAAGCCCATTACCGTAGGTGCAGCACCAATCTCAAATTGTGCAACAGTACCATGTGCGTCGTCATCTGTTTGCTCTGTTGGTGTAGAGCCACCACAGCAATCCCAAATACTCCACATATCGGCTGCTTTATCTTTAAATACGGTCAGTTCGTTGCCAGCTGGAGCGGCTGCACTTGGATCGTATATTTTTGCGTTATCTACACGGTATACAGCACCTTCACCTGTGCCCCATGCTGGGAAGATCATCACTACATCCAGAGCGCTTACATCTAAACCTGCGCCAGCTAGATCAGAAAGTGTATACGTATATGTTTTCCACTCACCTACAACGGGTGCATCACCTGCGTCTGTTAATGGCAGTTCTACCGCAGTATCGCCTTCATTCGATTCAATTTTCATAACCCATGTTGAGTCAGGGCTATTAGGAGCCGTCATTACTTTTACATCAAACTGCAGTACACCACTTTCTAAAATGCTGCTAGCATCAAATGGATTGCCGCTGCCGCCTGCTGAAGTGCGTGTGTTAAAGCCCATAACTGTAGGTGCTTCACCAATGCTGAACTCAGCAGTTAAACCATGTTCCTCGTCATCCATTGCTTCAACCGGGGTTGAACCACCACAACAATCCCACATTGGCCAATCAAGGTTTTGTCCATCGGTAAATAATACCACTTCAGGTGATGCACCTAAGTCACCTTCAATCGCAATATTAGCAATAAGGTACTCTGCACCTTCGCCTGTTTGCCATGCTGGGAAAATCATTAATACGTCAATCGCGCTTAGATCAAGTCCTTTTTCTTGTAAGAAAGAAAGGGGGAATGTATAGGTTTGCCATTGGCCAACAACAGGGTCTACACCTTCTAAACTTTCGTTTAGTGCAACATCACCGGTATTTGGACCACCGTCACCGGCTTCGGCTTTTAATAACCATGTTGTATCAGCATTAGGCGGAGTAACAACTTTCATTTCAAAGCTTACACGGCCATTTACGTCTACTAATGGAGATGCATCAAATGGCGCTGATGTGCCTGCAAAGTCATCAGGGAAATGGCCGCCACGTGTAGAGAAACCTAACACAGTGCCGTTGTTATCATTGATATTAAATTGTACAACGTCGCCTTTGTCAGCATCAGTGATGATCGCTGGCATAGTGCCGCCACAACAATCCCATGCAATCCAGCTAGAATTTAATCCGCCATCAAAAATATTTAGGTTTTTAGCTACGCCATCACTCGGTGGTGTTGGCACTGGGGCTGCACCTTCAACTAGTGCATCATCTAGGCTATCGTACCCAGGGCGAACTGTTTCACAGCCTTTACCTGTAGCAGGGTCAGATTGACACTCATAAACACGAACGTAGTCAACTTCAAAACTCTGCCCTTCTGCAAATGCAGTCTCATCAATACCTAAGTTGTTAACGTTTTCAGGCCAATCTCCACCTACGGCGTGATTTAGGATTAAGAAGAAGTCTTTATCAAAAGGGGCCGTATCCCAGTGTGTTGTGAGCTCGCCACTGCCTTGCTCAAAATATTCTGCGAACCAACCTTTATGTTTTAGGCCAACGGCTTCATCTTTTGAGTTGTAACGCACTTCGGAACGACGTTGTGTTGCATATAAATAACCATCAACATACCAGCGAATTTCACCTTCCTGCCATTCAATTGCATATGTGTGAAAATCGTCTGCGGGATTCATACCTTCAGGAAATGTATAAGCTTTACCTGAACTGGCATTATTTGGCCACTCGCGACCGTAGTGGAGTGTCCCGTAAATGTTTGATTCTACAGTGCCGTCTTCAGAAACTGTTTTTAAGTTAACAGCTTCCAAAATATCAATTTCACCAGAACGTGGCCAACCACCATATTCAGAGTCTGTTGGCATCATCCAAAATGCAGGCCAGCTACCTTGGCCTGATGGCAGTTTCGCTCTCATTTCAAAACGACCATAGGTAAAATCGGCTTTGTACTGTGTGGTTAAACGGGCTGAAGTATATGGCTTTTCTGCACCTTCTTCTGCAGGCAAGGCAACGATATTAAGGATACCATCGCTTACAAATGCGTTTTCACTGCTGTCGGTGTAGCATTGTTTTTCATTATTTCCACCGCCAGCACAATTTAGCTCGAAGTTCCATTTTGATGTATCAATGGCTTGGCCGTCGAAGTCATCGCTCCAAACCATGACCCAATCAGAGACGGGCTCGCTTGGTTCGACAGCTGTTAAATCAGATTTTGTTTCAGCGCCGCCACCGCAACCGAACAACATTGTTAATGATGTGGCTGCAAAGAAACGGCTAAGATTGGATGTTGTCATGTTCATTATGTGAACCCCAGTCGACTTAATAAATGGAAGCGCTTTTTAGCATAGTTCATTTTTTACAAATGCACATGTAAGCGCTTACATGTGTGTGATAAAGTTAGCGCTTTCTATGTAAGCGCTTACAAAGCGTATGATAATGCGTGCATTAGGTCAACATATTTAATGTCTTTGATTAACTTTTATTTAACTACTGCTTGATTAAGGTTGGAGGGTAGAATGAAGTGTGCCTACTATCTTATTGATTATGCTTAAATATTTTGTTTTTATGATAGAAATGTTAAATTTTAAATATTCTGTTTAAAAATAATAAAATGCAATAATTGCCAAACATCAAGTGTTGTTTCTTAATCCATAACAGCTGTCGCTATTTTAGTACGACTTTTTAAAGTTGTTGCAGTAATACCGTGGGGAATATTAAAAAGAATAATGGAAGGTTAGTCCTTAGATTATGTTGTAGATTAATGAAGTTTGCATGTGGATAATTTTTGGGACCAAAAAGGAGGTAACAACCGAAATACTCGGTTGTTACTAAACTTAAACTCTGGTTAACAGAGATACTAATGCATGGCGTTGTTGTATTTATCAGCTAATAACTGCTTTTGATTTTCAGTAAGTGCTTTACCTGCTAGTTGAAACACCTCTTGTTCTTCTTCCTCAAGATGATGGTGTACTATATGGTGCAGTTTTTTTGCTTTTGCAAGCCATGCAGGTGAACTCATTTCTGTATTTTCAAGTGCTTCAATCAGCTCATCAATATCATGGTGCTCAGCAACACTGTGACGTGCTTTCTCTTGAGTTAAGTCATCGCACATCAGCGGATTATAAAAAAAGCGTTCTTCGAACTTAGCATGCTCTTCGAGTTCATGTTTTAGTTCAGTCATAAGTGACTGGCGGTTTTCAGAGTCACCACTGGTTTTGATCAGGGCATCTACTAGTGAGCGTTGTTTATCATGGTCGTGACGTAATGCTTCAAAAATATTCATAATGTATCCTTGCTTATTTTAATATAGTTTAATTGTGCAAAGGATGAACCATAATTTAAGTAATTGTTTTATGGTGGTTTTATTTATACTTGAAGTGCTTCGTAGGTTTTATTTTGTAATAATTACAGACTAAAATGAAAAAGGCTAACACTGTGGTTAGCCTTTGGAGTAATTAAATTATTAATTTACTAATTATTTATTCGCGTCTTTAACTGTTTTTAATTTAGCCGCGTGGTCAATTTCAAAGGCTGGCATGTCTTTGTTGCCATCCATTAAATAATTGTCCATCCAACGCATCAAGCGTAAGCTGTAATCGTATTGTGCCGCCACTTTACGGTTACCGTGACCTTCACCTGGGTAGTAAATTAAGCGAACATCTTTACCTTGTACCTTCATGTAACGGTACATTTCCATTGACTGAGCAGGGTGAACACGTGGATCATCTTTACCGTGCATGATCAGTAATGGTGTTTCAGATTGACCAGCCCAATAAATAGGGCTGCGCTCTAAGTACCATTGCCATTTATCCCAAGGGTATGAACGCGCATGAACTAAGTTCATTTCGTTTGAAATATCAGTCGTACCAAACTTTGACAGTTGGTTAGTTACACCGACAAACATCACACTTGCTGCGAAGTGTTTGGTTAGTTTAGTTGCCGCCCAAGCTGACGCATAGCCACCATAAGAGCCACCGGTAATACCAACACGTTTAGTATCAACTAAGCCCATATCAACAAGGTGATTTTTAAAATCAACCAAGTCATCAAACTCTTTGCCTGCATAGTCATTTTGGCCAAGCTTCGAGTAATCAACACCTTTACCTGTTGAACCGCGATAATTCGGGTAAAATACCGCATATCCACGTGCAGCACCCATTTGCCCTGGGCGAGAGTAGTTTGTTATCCAACCGTCTTTGTCATGACTTTCTGGGCCACCATGTACAGACATAATTAATGGGTAACGCGTGCCCTCATTGTAATCAAGCGGATATACAAGTACACCATCAATTTCAACACCATCACGTGCTTTTAAAGAAACGGTTTCTTGTTTTGCAAAACGTTTGTCGTTTAACCATTCGTTTGAATCTGTTAAACGTGTGGCTTTACTTTTACGTACAATAAATACTTCGTTAGGGTGCTTTGCAGTGTTACCGCGAAGCGCAATCGTTTTATCTGAGTCTGAAATACTCAGGTTAGAAGCAATAAATTGACCTTCTTTGATCAGCTTTTTATATTTTTTTGAGCCTGCTTTGATACTTGCTACATAGCTTTGAGTGCCAACATTCGCTATGAAATTAAGCGTATTGCGTTTGTTTGACCATTCGATGTCAGCAATATGGCCCATAAAATTAGGCAGCCATTCTGTAATTTGTGCTGTTTTAGTATCAGCTATGAATAAACGGCCTGTCGCTGGATCATGTTTATCTTCTGCACCGATAATTGCAATGTACTTGCCATCATGAGAAAGCTCTGCATCGCCCAATTTGCCTTCTGTTTTAAATGATAACGTTACTTGGTTACTGGCAACATCGTATAAATGCCACATAGATTTTGTGTATCGATCATCAATAAGTGCTGTTGGCTGAGTTTTAACAAGTAACTTTTCGCCATTGGCCGCCCAGTTAACATCACTTACGTAGTTTTCTACGTTTAATGCTGTTGGGGTAACTGGTTTATCTGATTTTTCTAAATCAACAATAAATAGCTGCTTGTTTTTTAGGCCAAGCTCATATACTTCTGCCTTGAAACCCAGTTTTTTAAGTTCTTTATCTGACTTGTCGGCAGCAGGCATAGCTAAGATGGCTAGCTGCTTATTGTTCGGGCTGAGCTGATAGCTTGAAATAGATGTGTCTTTAAGTGAAAGTACTTTTTGTGCTTCACCACCATCAACCGGTATTTGGTACAACGCAGTGTACTTTTCGTCTTCTAGTTTAGCTAAAAAGTAGATTTTTTTACTATCATTTGACCACTGAATACTTTTGATATTCACCGAACCTGTGATGAAAGGACGTTCAACACCTTCGTCATCTACCACATACAGTTCGCTGTAGTTACGGCCATTTTCATCTACGTAAAGGGTACGCGGCACTGATCGAGTAAAAGCAACACTATCACCATCAGGGCTAACGCTGGTTTGAATAACAGACTGAATTTTTGGGATATCTTCAATCGTAATAGGTGTAGCAGCAAAAGCTAATGAACTAGTCAGTCCAACGGCTAATGCTAAACTGGTTTTTAGCATGGGTATTTCCTTCGCTTGTAATAATTATTTGCACAGTATAACAAGGCGTACCTTAATTACTAAAATATGCGATTAACGTCCAAGCTCTGACGATTAATGGCTGTAGCGAACACCAAAATAAAACCGTCGGCCATTCTGATAAACCCCAGTGGGTGCATAGTGGTTCCGTTCGTAAATATGTGTAATTTCATCAGTAAGATTAATAGCTTCAAATACCAAATCTAGATGGTTACTTACTTTAAAAGTCAAGTTGCCATCAAGTTGACCAAAATCATCCATTATTGCTTCACCGACACCTGTAGCAAAGTGGGTTCGATAATTATAAGCTAAGCGTGCACTGAGCCATTCATTGTCATAGTAACTTGTTAAATTAACCGTGTGCTTTGAGGTTCCTGGTACATAATTTTTACGACCCGTTGAGCTATCGGTGCGATTACCATCGACGAAAGTGTAATTAGCAATCAGACCAACGCCATAAAATAGTTCTTGTTGATAGCCTAATTCAACACCGCGTATTGTGCCACCATTCCCATTTATAGGGCGGTCTATGGTCATGTTTATGCCTTCATGTTGTTCAATGGTTCGCTTAAATTCAACAAATGATTCAACGTCTTTGTTAAACAATGCCATCGAAAGTAGGGCGGCATCATCAAAGTACCACTCTAGACTAAAATCGAATTGGCTGGCACGGTAGGGATCTAAATCTGGATTACCACCTTGGCCTTGCGCCTGAGTGACATTGTAGTTTGTTGAAGGCATTAAGTGGTTGTATTGTGGGCGCGACATAACCCGAGCAGCACTAATCCGTGTTATAAGGTTTTCAGTCAGATCGATACTCACATTGACGCTGGGAAGTATATCAACATAGCTTTTTTTATGCTGTTGCCATACAAAGTTTTGTTGCTGTGAAATTGCTGACCCAATCCGTTTGTACGCGCTGGCATTTTGCTGAGTGTTTACCAGCCTTAGCCCGAGGTTCGCGCGGTAATCTTGCCCTTCTAGCATTAATTTAACATAACCTGCTAAAGTGCGTTCCTGAATATCAAATCGACTTGCTTTTTCTTCTTGTTGGGTAAAATCTATATTTTTAAAATCATTCGATAATTTATTAATGTCTGCATAGCTATATTCTTTTAATGTTTGTGCATTACCAATGTCAGCTAAAAACCCTGTAGGCAACTGACTCGGGTAATCTGCCAAGGTCCAATCTAGTTGTTGTGCTAAGCCATCAAAGGCGCCATTAAAAGAACGGTAGCGAATAAAATCACGTTGGTGATCGCGGTATTTAGCGCCCAGTTTAAAAGCGCTAATAATTGAATGATCAACCACTCGCTCAAAATCTCCTTGTAGGTATAACTCTTGATCATTTGAGTCTTGGCTATCATTACGGGCTTCAGTTAATTGCCACGCCTGCGCATCAAGTGGTGATACGTCGTAGTTTGCGATTATATTTTTGTTCTGACGTGTATCAACAGTAAACGCCGTATTAGTTGAAAACTGAGAGGTGTAATCTTGTTTAGAGCCCCCTCCGCCTTTGGTGAAACCTACTTGATACTGGTTTTGCCACAAATTAGCTTGCTGAGTTACTAATAAGTGCAGGTTGCTGGTATCAATTTGTGACTCACGCCAAATTGCTTCCATGGCAGTACTAAAAGGTAGATTTTGGGCATTATTTTCGGGAACTTTTGAATATTCAGCGTATGCAAGCGTACCATCTATGATCACTGGATCATTTATGTGGCCGCCTCTTGCAAATACGGTGCTTGGTTGCCATAAAAAATTTTGATTACTATTATCTGCGCTAAGTACTGAATACAAAGTGTTGAGCTGGATGTTCCAATCAAGGTTTGGTTGGTATTCGATGCTTGCTGTTGCGCTAGTTAATATTCGCTGTTGTTGAAAAATAGCGGAGCCACCACCACCTGCGGTCCAAATATTTTTTATATCTGCATTTTCATTTGTTGTCGGCGTCAGCTGGTTTTGCGAATTTTTATTATAGTTTCGTTCGTGCCAGCCCCACGATTCAAGACCATCACGGCGTAAAGAGCGATGATTGCGAGTAAATGTGAGGTGTATGCCGAGATCTTTATCTGGGTTTTTCCAGCTATAAAAAGTATTTAGTAAAGGATCAAACTCACCAGACAAGTCGTTGTATTGCATTTGTACATTAACCACAAACGGATTACGCTGTATGTGCAAAGGACGCTGGGTTTTAATATTAACTGTTCCACCTAACGACCCTTCATTGTGGTCCGCTTGCGGCGTTTTATACACTTCTAAAGATGTAACGAGTTCTGCAGGTAATAATGTGTAATTGAACCCTCTATTTGGCTGTGTAGAGATCCACCAATCAGCCGAGGCTATGGACTGGCCATTTAAGAATGTACGATTTTGTTCTGGTGTAGTGCCTCTTACACCAACGCGCTCACCTTCCCCTTGTGCTCTTGAAAGTGAAATACCCGTCACCCTTTGGAGTGCTTCTGCTACATTTTTATCAGGAAATTTCCCGATGTCTTGTGCGCTAATAGTATCTATAATAGATTGACTGTCGCGCTTATCTAAAAGAGACTTGACAGCGCTGTCATGGTAACCCCTGATTTGAATGGTTTCTAAATGATTAGGGTTTGTTTTTGGGTCTGTTTTAGCCATCCCTTGGGCCGTGAAAAAGACACTGAGAATAAATGTTATGTTAACAAAATTTATGGTTTGTATTGTCATATTCAACCCAACTAAAACAACATGAGAAAATACTAATTATGAGAAGTAGTTTTAAAATAAGTACATCGCACTTTGCTATGCTATTGTGTACCGTATTTGCCTATAATACGCTTTATCCGCTTATTTAACCATAGATTAACCTGTGTAAAAACCAAACAATGTCAAAAGCAGAGCCAAAACAATTATTACTCAACGATGTACTTATTGATTTTGCTTCCTTAAAGATAAAGGTGGCGGGAAAATGGTGTGCTATTGAGGCTAAACAGTTGCAGTTACTGCGGTTGTTAATTGCACAAAAAGGGCAAGCAGTCACACGGGATAAAATAATGGACGCTGTTTGGCCTGATGTTGTTGTCAGTGATAACTCAGTCAGTCAGTTAGTAACCCAATTGCGAAAAAGTTTATCTGATGACAAAAATACCGCGTACTTTATCCGCACAATACCACGGGTTGGTTATCAGCTTATTGCACAGGTGAATGATGCGCCAACGATTTTAGAAAAGGTTGTGCCAGCGAGTCCACGTACTTCTGCGTTGTTTATTGTTGCCGGGCTTGTATTGGGTGCGTTGTTTACTTTATTAAGCCAATATTTATTAGCTCCCGAGCAGGCGAGGTTAGATTATCAATATCAATCACGATTAACATCTGCTCCTGGCGCTGAGGTGTTTTTGCGCTATTCACCCAATGGTCGATATTTGGCATTTAGTCAATCAAACGATCAACAAAGTCAGTTTGACTTGGCTGTATATGATAATCAAAGTAAAACAGTTCATAGCATCAAAAACTCAGGTTATTCAGAGGAAGCACCTGTTTGGTCACCTGATGGAAAGTGGTTAGCTTACTTTAGATATGACCCAATTAGCTGTGATATTCGTGTTATGTCAGTTGCAAATGCTATTGAGACTTGGCGTCTAAGCCCTGAGTTTAGGCTTACTCGATGCCAGCAGCGTCATGGCCCAACCAAATTGCACTGGGTTGATGAGCGCACCATTTACACAACACATTGGCAAGATGAGCAACCGCGTTTAATTAAGTACACATTATCACTTACTCCCAGCCCTAAGTTAGAAGCTCAACAAGTGGTAGGGGACTTTAAGCCATTAGCATTTGATATTAGTGTTGATAACACGCTGCTTATACTAGAGAAAAGTGCTGGCTGGTATACCCTTAGTGAAGTGGATTTAAATACAAAGCTTGAACGAAGAGTAATAAAGCGAAGTCGCCACTCGCATGCGCCATTACTATTAGACAGTGAACGCGGTTATTATTGGCTTGGTGATGATGCGTTAACGCGCTATGGATACGATGGTAATAAGCAAACTGTTCATGAACCCTTAGGATTTATTGCCGATATTAGTATAAACCCGCAAACCGGAGATATTGCACATGCTGAAGGGCAAGCTCGCATTAACTTGTATCAAATAGAATTAGATTTGAATACAGAACAATTACTTAAAAGTGCTCAGCAGTTATCATCTTCATCACGCATGGATATGTTGCCTGCGGTGTCGTTAGATGGTCAACAAAGTGCCTTTATTTCATTGCAAAAACGGGGGATTACAGGGTTCACTCACAGTGAAGTATGGTTAAAACATAAACAACGTAAAAGTGCTAATTTAATTGCAACTTTGCCCAGCGATATAACGCCTAAGTATTTATTATTTTCGCCAAATGGTGACAATATCTTACTTGCTGATCAGCTCCATAATATCTATTTGATTAATACCTTTTCTCGGCGTTTAGTACCTATTATTTCTGGTTTTGAACAACTAAATGGTGTTCATTGGGCACAAGATAGTCATAGTATTTATTACCAAGCAAAAAACCCGCAAGGGCAATGGCAAGATTGGCGTTATGACATTCAATTAACAAGTAATACCTTAGTAAAAGACAACGTGCCGCTGGAAACGCTTGATGATGACCATTTACTTTGGCAACTTAATGCTTCATACATTGAATACGAGAAGCATGTCTCAAGCTTTTTAGCCGCAGCACTTGAACAACAACTGCCTTCTTTATCGCTTTTTAAGCCTGCGGTGTTTAATGGAGGGGTTTATTATGTGCTTAGACAAGGGCATCAGCTACGTTTATATTGCTATTTGACGACACAAAAACGAAATGTGTTCATCAAAGAGCTTGGTGTATACGGCTATGACTTGGATATTAATTTAAACATAAGTAGTTCCGCTGATGGAACGCATGTGGTGTTTAGCCAAGTGGATGGTATTGAAACCGATATTTTGTTACACAAAGCAACTAAGGCTGAGACGCAATAAAGGCGTCAATATTGCCAGTAAACCAGTTTCTACTTTTTGCTTCATTTAATGCTTGCAGAGCGATTCTTTTAGCGGCTTCTGGATCTCTTTTCGCTATGATTTTGGCTTGTATTAATAGCAGAGGGGGGTGCGTGGGATCATCAGCTAAAGCTGATTTCAATGCTCTTTTTACAGCACTTACATCAGCATCTTCGAATGAGTAAAGCAATTTCGTCAGCTCTCTCTTAGCACTAAATAGCCCTTGCTTTGCAGCGGCAGTTAGCCACTTTAGTGCTTTATTCGGCGCATAATCGAGGTACTTTTTATCTAATAGCTCTCGGCCTAATCGATATTGAGCTTGGGCTAAGCCATTCTGTGCAGCAAGTAACACCCAGTTGAGGCCTTTTTCTCTTTCTACTTTGCCGTACTCCCCACGTAATAAATTAGCACCAATTCGGTACTGTGAATTGGCATAGCCATTCGTTGCGGATTTCAACAGTAATTCGTCACTGGCATTACTGTGTTGCCAATGGTACTTCAACAAGCGCGTTGCATTATATTCATCCGAGCTTAGCCAATTTGCAATATAATATTGCACAATGGCATTACCTTGTTCTGCCTCATCAATTAAATCCGTAATTTTTTCATTGTATTGTCGTTGCTGGCTTTTAAAGCTTTGCGCGTATTGTTTACCTTTAAACGTTGTGAAGTGGTAAATTAACGACCTGTTGTAGTATGGTAAGTGTTCCTTACTGGCTTGATAATGCCAACGTTTGACAGCATTAATAATTGCTTTATCGAAGGTTTTTTCAGGGTTAGAGTCAATAATAGTAATGTCGGTAACCGCGCCACTTTCATCTATGTCAAATTCAAGCCAAACCCAGCCCTCGATACCATTTTTATAGGCATGCTCTGGGTAGCTAGGTTCAACCATGTAATCACGCACAATTGAGGAGTTAAAAGTTTCTGTACTATTGAGTTCAGGCCTAAGTTGTTCGTTGTACCACGCAAAACTTAGCTGTTTTAGCAATGCATTATAGGCATCATTAAGTGGTTGTTGATTAGGTGTTTGATTAGCAATCAGCATGGCTGTATCACGGGCATCAACTAAGCCAAAATCGGCAGCTAAGCTAAACCATGCATAGGCTTGCGCTGTATTTTTTTCAACGCCTTGGCCGTGTAAATACATTACTGCAATATTATAAATAGCATCGGGGTTGCCAAGTTGCGCAAGTTGTAAAAATTCTTGTTTAGCTTTTGAAAATTTGCCTTGGTGGTAATCAAGCGTTGCACTAAGAAGGTCTGCTTTAGCGTTAAACCCAAACAGCAGCCCACACACAAAAATACACACTTTTAAAAATAAAAAGCATGGTGTAGGTTTGGCTGAGTAGTTATATATTTTTGCTGACACTTAATAAACTTGCGCTATTGCTAACATATACTTAGTGGTGTTTTTACTTACTGATTGTACTTGTTTTGTTTATTATTACTAGCGCGATTATGCGATGTGTTTAATAAAAAAAGCAGGCAACCAAAAGGTTGCCTGCTTTAAACCCCTGGGCATAGGGGCGGCCATCCTTGGCGAGAGTCGATGACCTGTGTTAGCTAGGAATATCGACTAATTCGTTATTAAAAATTGAAACGAATACCAGCAGAGAAGCGACGTCCATCAGCATAAACCCCAGTTAAGGCTTGCTTAACGCCTTTTTCTTGGTAGCTAAATGTATGTTCGTCAGTTAAGTTTGTCGCTTCAAATACAGCCGTAATGTTTTCTGTGACGTTGTAGTTAAATGTTGCATCAACTTGACCATATGCATCTTGGTAACCAGGCCACGCTCGGCCAGTGTCATAGCCTGTGCGATAGTTATACGAAATACGACCACCAAATGTTTCTGATTCATAATAAGTACTGATATTGTACGTATGATCTGAAATACCCGGAATTAATACGTCATTGCCTTGCGTATCTTTAGACTCACCATCTACAAATGTGTAGTTAGCAGCAACGCCAAAACCTTGTGTGATTTCGGTTTGAAAGCCAAGCTCCAAACCTTTCAATGTGCCTGAAGGGCCATTGACTGGGCGGCTAATTTCAATTCCAGTACCATCAAACACTTCAGTTTGTGTGTTGTTGCCTAATGTAGATTGTAAATCTTTATAGAATAATGCTGCTGAGAAGATACCAGCGTCTGTAAAATACCACTCATAGCCAACATCAAATTGTGTGGCTCGGTATGGGTCAATATTTGAGTTACCGCCAGTTCCAACACGCGTTTCAGTATTGTATGTTGTAGCATTCGTCATAGCGGCATAGTCTGGGCGTGTCATTACGCGTGCAGCACCAATACGAAGCAACATGTCATCATTAAGATCAATAGCAAGGTTTAAGCTTGGTAAAATATCAAAGTAGTCAGTTTCTTCTTCTTGCCATACTTTTGCATCTGCAGGGCCTACATACGCACCTGTGGTTTGTTTTGTCTCAACTAAACGAACACCAATATTACCGCGCATACCTTCAACATCTATATCTGCTTTTACGTAACCTGCAAAAATGTTTTCTTCGATCGCAAAGTTGCTATCAAATAATAAGCTGTATTGCCAATCAAGTGCGTCACCATCTTTACGGACTTTTGCTAAGTCGGTCATTGCGTAATTGCTCAGAGTGCCACTGCTTCCGATCCCTGATAAAAAGTCACTAGGTGAAGCATTTGAATAGTCTGCTAAGCTCCAATTTAAATCAGTACGTGTTTGAGATTGTAAGCGAACATTTTCACGCTTGTGGTCGCGGTATTTTACACCAAACTTGATTTTGCTAAACACAGATACATCAATAGCGCGTTCAAAGTCGGTTTGAGCATAATATTCTTTATCAAGCGCATCATTTGAGTCATAACGAAGGAAGCCTAAATCCCATTGTGTTCCATCTGCAGGGTTTTTAGCATAACTTGTTTCAATACTTTCGACATTGGCTGCATTAAAGCTGTGCTCGGCATTGCCTTCCCATCCCACACTTCGGTCAGTTTGTGTACCGCCAGAGCCCTCTGTTACACCTAAGTGATACGATGATTTCCAGATTTCACCTTCATGGATAAGCTTTAAATCATATGAATTAGTTTTTAATTCCGAGTTACGAACTTTCGTTTCATCAAGAATATTATTACCGTCAGGAGAGAGGCCAAATGTACCAGCTTGCGCGAATTTGCCTACTTTATCATGCTGAACAACATCTAAAGACGTGTATTTTGAATTACCGTAGCCTGCTAGCCATAGGAAGTTTTGATTCGCGTTGTTAGCCTTCATTGTCGAATTAAGCGCATTGAAAGTCACATCAATATCATCAGTAGGGCGGTATTGTAATGTTAAGTTAAAACCTGTTCTTATGCGTTCTTGGGTGAACATCGCTGAGCCACCGCCACCTGGCGTGTAAACATCATCAATTTGTGTGCCGTCTTCTAAGGTGATATCACGGTGCGTCCAGCTCCAAGCCTCGATACCATCACGACGTAGGTTACGTACTTGTTTAAATACAGAGACAAGTGCACCTACTGTTTCTTCATCATTTTTCCAGCTGTATAAACCAGCAAGCTGTGGATCTGTTTCACCGGACACTTCACTGTGCTGCATTAAAATTGAACCTGCCACTTTATTGGCTTCTAAATCGAGTGGCTTACGCGTTCTTACAATAACAGTACCACCGATTGAACCCTCATCAATATCAGCTTCAGGCGATTTATAAACTTCAAGACCCGATACAATTTCAGATGGCAGCATTGTGAAGTTAAAGCCACGGCTTGCAGATGAATCTACCCACCAATCAGCAGAGCCAACAGCCTGACCGTTGAGTAAGGTACGGTTTTGATTTTCAGATGTACCACGAATACTGATCCTTTCACCTTCGCCAAATGCGCGGCTCATTGAAACACCTGTGATGCGTTGCAGTGACTCAGCAACGTTTTGATCGGGGAACTTACCAATGTCTTCAGCGGTTACAGCATCCACGATTGTGTTTGCATAACGTTTAGTATTAAGTGACTTAACAACACTACCACGAATACCACGTACTTGAATAACTTCAACTTCGTCCGTATTTTGTGCTTGTGCGCTGTGTGCTACCATCGGTAAGCTTAATGCTGATGTGATAAGTGATGCACTTATAGCCAGATGAAGTTTATTCATTTTTATATTTGTCATTTTCGATTCCCCTTGAATCAACACTTCGTTTTTAATGTTTAACGGTATGGCTCAAAGGCCTGCTTACATTGCTTTATGACACAGCCTTTATTAACCGATTCACTCCCCCAAAGCAGTAAGTTAAATGTATGGCAATAACAGTTACTAACTTGGGTTTGTTTTTCTATTAAACGCCTTTTGATTAAACGAGTCTTGAAACTATATGAATAGTTGTGAAAGTTACGAAAATGATAATGAATTAAACTGAATGTTGATTTTAAATGATATAAAACAATAGGTTAAGTTTTTATGTGTTTTTAATTTATTTTAATAAATTAAATTTACTTAAAGGATTTAGAGTTATATTTAGAAGTGTTTCACATCTAGTAATGTATTTCTTAGCTAAATAAAAAAAGATATGGCATCAAAACGTATTTAGCTGAGCAATGTGTTACTCGTTAAATAATTTAAAGTAATACTGCGGTTGTTGTCAGGCAACTATCCTAATGTAGGGCTTTCTATAGGTAATTTGATGTGTTCGGTTTGATAGATGGTTACTTACTAAGATACTAATTTTAGAGTAAGAGCACCTAAAGGATAATGCGGATGGAAGTATATTTTGAATGCTTAGTGGCAATTGAGCTTTGACGAATCAAGCGCTAAACCCCATACGAGTATAGGAAAGTTAAATAACCTGAACTCTGGATAATAAATCTATCTCCAGCGGCTACTTTCAACGCTAACTGCGTTGAATTTACTTGCAATAGGCTAGCTATTGACGCGTAAATTCGCCTGGTTATCGCTAAAAGTCTCCGGCTGGAGACTAATAAATATATTTGTGATTTAATATCAATACATTAGTACATCTCTTAACCAGAGTTCAGGTTAAATAGATGCTTAGCTTACGCTAAGCATTTTTTATAGGCTTTTCTTTGGAGGGAGTGCGACGTTGGCAAATATTAACCCTGCAACCAGCGACATAAATATTAAAAATGTTTGCTGTCCAATATGATCAGCATAGACAAAGTCTTGCCCTTCAATCAAAGAGTTTAAGCCGATATAGGTTTTACTACCCGGTACTAATACAATCAGGCCTTGCATGGCGACGATAGAGGCAGGCGCATTAGCGACGCGGTTAAATAGATTACTAAAAACACCCACTGAAAAGGCACCTATAAATGTACCTAAAGTATAATCTAAGTTTAAATAGATGGCTGGGCCAACACTGGTTCCGTAGGCTATAAAGCCAGAGGCAATTGACCATGCCGCATGCTTTAATTTTGTTCTAAAAATAACGATTAAGCTACTACACAAAAGCAGAATTGCAAGCCAAGCAGTCCACTTTGGGAGTGGTTCTGGTGGCACAAAATCTGTTTGTCCAAACAGCGCAAAGCCAATTGCCAGACCGATAAATGCACCAAAATAAAGCTTAAATAAAAGCATAAACGAATCCATGACTCGTGCAGTACCAGAAACTAAGTGCCTTGCAGCAAGCTCTGCTAAACCAAGTGCTAATGCAAGCCCAGGTATAAAGACAATTATAGCGGAGAGTACGATAAGGCGAATATTGATCTGTGCGTCAATATAAACACTAATTGCACAAGCCAATATTGCTGAAATAATAGCTACCAGAGGTTCAAGCATGTGCCCAACGCGTTTTGAGCGCGCTGACCAAAGCACAAATAAATAAACGATTAGGGTCAATAAGCCTGACCATAGAACATCATTCCAACTGGTTCCCATCAACATGGCAAACGCACCGCCAGAGGTTGCAAATGCAATACCTGTTAAAACTCGGTTGTAGGGGGCTGGGGCATCAAAAATGATGTCAAGTTGCTCATCGACTTCTTGTAGTGTTAACTCTTTATTGAGCAACTTATTAACAAGATCATCGGTGTCAGCCAATGAGCCAAGATCGTGATCACCCGGCTCGACGCGTGCAACGTGAGTGTATTCATCTTCGTGACCATCTGTCCATATTACGAATGTCACAGAAGTTGGTGACATAACGAATGACGACTTAAGGCCTAAGTAAGTGGCAATTTCCATTAAGTGAGCTTCAAGACGGTACGCAGGAGTGCCGTACTTATGGAGCATTTTGCCTAGCTTTACTATAAATTTTCGTTTTTCAGTAAACGTTGCGGTTTTCAAGTGAGTATTGAACCAAAATTTAAATTATTCAGTTAAAAAATATAGACAATACATCAAAACTTGCCTAACTTGTTTTGCCGCGATTTTAAACACATATAAACCTCTGTCTAGTTTTTTTTATTTGTTTTTTGCTTCAATCCACTGCGCCATATACTGAGTACTTCGCATTGTATGATGTTTAAGCATTTGTCCAGTAAAGTTTGCCTCTCTGTGTGCTGGTAAATCGGCTTCAATAGCCGTTACTTTATCAATAAAGCGCTTTGCTAACTGCGCTTTATCATAATGAATATTCAGTAGCGTATGCGCATTTTTTTGTGCGTTTAAAAAAGTACATTCATCTTGATAAAGTGAAACAGCTGCGTTTGCAAATTCTTGTGGAGAGTTTTTTATAATACCCGGCCAAGGAAGTTCGCCATGCATACCTTCACTGCCAATTGAAGTGGTAACACTAGGGGTCTGCATTATCATGGCTTCAAGTAATTTACCTTTAATTCCGGCGCCAAAACGCAAAGGAGATAAACAAACTCTGGCGTCTTCCATTACTTGATAGGCGTCAGTGGCCCATCCTTTTACTAAAAAGCCCGTTTTAGGATTATGAAGTGCGGTAGCCTTAGGGGGTGGATAAGAGCCATAAATATGTAGTTCAGCAGTGGGGAGCTGTTTGCGAATTAGTGGCCAAATTTTTTGTAAATAAAGCACTGCATCCCAATTAGGAGCATGACGAAAATTACCTATCGTCATAAAGTGTTGTCGCTCTGTAAAGGACTTTGTTTGAGTAGGCAGTGATGCTAAGTCAACCATGAAAGGTAAATGGTGTAATAAGCGACTATCAACATTAAATACATCAGCCAACAGCGCCATTTCATAACTTGAAATAATCAAGCTAAGGTCGCATCTTAAAATAGCCGCTATCTCACGTTTTGCGATATCCGAGTGTAAATCACTTTTACTAAATGCCCGCTTACTTTTATGGGCATCGTGACGTGCATTTCTCAAACACTGCAAGTCTTCAGTGTCGAGTATTTTTATGGCATTAGGGCAATATTTGTCAATGCGCCAACCAAACTGTTCTTCCATCATAAAACGGTCAAACATAACAATGTCAGGGTTATATGTTGTTACATAGTGATCGAAGCTACCGCAATTAAGAGCAATTGTTTGTGATGAAACCCCATGTTGTTCTAGGTTTTCCATATGTTCGGTTTTTTGAGCTGGACTTGCAAATTCAACCTGCCAATTCTGTGCTCTAAACGCGTGTAGTAACGACATCATATGCATACCCGCAGCGGATGAATTTGGCTCTGGCCATACATAGCCAATAACTAACACTTTTTTCATTTGCTTGAATCTCTAATTTGTAAATTTACATCAACCAATGTTCGCAAAGGCGCGGTATTAGAGCTAAGCAGCTCTTGTAAAATTTGGCAACTGCGCCTACCAATCTCATCGGCGTTGATACAAACAGTACTTAATGAAGGGGACATTAATTTAGAATCGGTCAGATCATCAAATCCAACTACCTTTATATCTTTACCCACCGTAAGCCCAAGCTGTTGTATAGCTTCAACAACCCCGTAAGCAATAACGTCGCTAAAACAGATAATGGCTTTTATGTTTGGTTGAGCGCAATACAGTGTATTAAATGAATCACGACCGCCTTGTCGGTTTGTAGGTGCTTGAATTACTGGCTTATCTTCATTGATATTGAACTGTGCAAGTGCAGACTTAAACCCACTGAGACGTTCTAGATGGTCAGAAATATCATCTGTTCCCCCTAAAAAAGCAATGTCAGTGATGCCTTGTTCAAGAAGGTGCGCCGTAGCAATGTGTGCGCCTTTTTTGTTATCAGGTAAAATAGTGGGGGCGTTACTAAATGCCACTTCACGCATAATATTGATAACTGGTGAACCACTGGCAATAAGGTTGTCTACCCAAGATTGTTCTGTCCCGGGTGCAGGGCACATTATAAATGCGGCGACATTGTATTCTTTTAGTGTTTTGACAATGTGTTGCTGGCGCTGCCAATTTTCAGCCGTATTTACGACCATTGGCAGCATCCCCATGTCGTAAATATAACCCTCTAGGCTAACCGCTAATTGGGCAGAGTAGGGGTTGGTTAAATCATTGATTACTAGTGCAACTAAATTAGAGCGTTTCCCTCTTAAAGCAGCAGCATCACGGTTATAAACATAACCTAACTTATCAATAGCTTGTAAAACTTGTTCTTTGCGTTTAGTACTGACTTTAGTGCTTTGTGTGAGTACTAAAGACACCGTTGATTTTGAGACTTGAGCTTCTCGCGCCACGTCAAAAATAGTGACTTTATCGGTTTTTTTATTCATTAATTGTTTTTAAAGAGGTACCGTAATCACTTAGTTTAACTTAAATTGAGCGATAAAGTCAGTAAAGCTTGTATTTAACGAAGGCTGTTTGTACTTAAAATCAGTGATTAACGTAAAAACTTTATGCGCTTTGCAAATCATGCTTATATAGCGCTACTATTTTAAAAATAACAAAGGAAACACTATGAGAGCAATGTTGCTTTTTTTTGCCCTGATAATAAGTTTCGGGGTAATTGAAAACGCCCATGCGAACGAAGGTTACCAAACTCCCTCAAGTGATCTCGCTGCTGTGGTTGATGCGAAATTAGCACCGAGTAGCTATTTATCATCAGATGGTCAGTGGCTTGCACTATTTGATCGTAAACGAATTGAATCACTTGATGACCTTGCTAAAGAAGAATTTAAGCTTGCAGGAATTAAGTTAAATCCGGCTAACTTTTCTCGCTCACGAGCGCGTACAAAATTTAATGCATTGACTTTAAAACATATTGAAACAGGTAGCGTAATTGAAGTTAACAATATTCCTTCAGGTATTATGCGTTCTCCTCAGTGGTCATCAGACAGCCAGTACTTAGCATTTGTTTTAGAGCAAACAGACCAAGCTAACTTATGGCTATACAATACACAAACCAAGCAAGCTCGCCAGCTATCTGACATAGCATTAAATTCAGTTTTAACGAGTCGTCCATATACTTGGTTGCCAGACAGTACAGCAATTGTAGCTAACACTGCGGTAAATATTGGTAAGCAAAGATTAACCACGGACACACAGAGTGTTGTTCCAGTGATTCAGCAAAGTACAGGTGAAAAAGCTCCTGCGCGTACTTATCAAAATTTATTAACCAGTCCTTTTGATGAACAACAATTTAAGTTTTATGGGCAAGGTCAATTAACCTATATCCCGCTCAGTGGTATTGCACGTGCAATTGGTAAGCCAGCTTTGTTTAAGTCATTTTCTGTATCCCCTGATTCAACGAACCTATTGATTGGAAGTATTGATGAACCATTCTCATATCAAGTACCGTACAGCCGTTTTGCAACAACGTGGCAAATTTGGGGAATGCGCGGTTATGCATTGGTTGAGTTAGCAAAACAGCCATTGGCGGATAATATTCCTCAAGGCTACGACAGCGTACGTGTTGGTCGTCGTGATTTTGAATGGCGGGCAGATCAAGGAGCTGAAGTGATTTGGGCTGAGGCACAAGACGGCGGCGATATGAAAACCGAAGTGACCCATCATGATTATTTATATAGCTTACGCGCTCCTTTTAAGCGTGAACCTAAATTATTTGCAAAAGTAGAGCGTCGGTTTGCTGGGATTGAATGGGCAAACGATAATGTGGCTATGCTCAGTGATTGGCGCTTTAGCGACCGCCAAGTTCGCACGTTTGTGATACAACCACGCAACGCTGACAGAAATCGAACGCTGTTTTCACAGCGTAGCTACAATGACGCTTACAAAAACCCAGGCAGAGCTATTTATGAGCGCAATGACTTAGGCAGTAATGTAATTAAAGTCGTGGGTGGGCGCTATATGTATCTGCGAGGCAATGGTGCTTCTGAACAAGGAAATGTGCCTTTTTTAGATCAATACGACATTAAAACAAATACCACAAAGCGATTATGGCAGTCTAAAGCACCTTATTACGAGCGGGTTCGTGCCATGCTTGATGATAAAGGTGATAAGCTAATAACTATTCGTGAATCTAAAACAGATCAGCCAAACTTCTTTATTAGAGATTTAAGTGACGATACGCTCACCCAGCTAACGACATTTGAGCACCCTTATCCTGCATTTAAGGGGGTTACCAAAGAGCTTATCCGTTATAAGCGCGATGATGGTGTTGAGCTCTCTGGCACACTGTATTTACCGCCAGAGTATGATAAAACACAAGGTACGTTACCTGTCTTGATGTGGGCATATCCACTAGAATATAAAGATAAAGCAGTGGCATCTCAAGTACGTGAATCGCCTTATGCATTTACCTATATAGGTTATTGGGGACCAATGCCTTACCTTGCTAAAGGGATTGCGGTATTTGACGATCCGAAAATGCCAATCGTTGGGGTAGATGGCAAAGAGCCTAATGACTTATTTAGAAAGCAACTGGTCTCTAGCGCTCAAGCTGCTGTAGATGTACTCGTAGAAAAAGGCATTGCCGATAAAGATAGCATTGCCATTGCAGGTCACTCCTATGGCGCATTCATGGTGGCAAATTTATTAGCTCACAGTGATTTATTTAAAACAGGAATCGCACGAAGTGGGGCTTATAATCGCACACTCACGCCATTTGGTTTCCAAGGTGAAGAACGTGACTTTTGGCAAGCTCAAGATGTATACGCAGCGATGTCACCGTTTTTTCACGCTGAGAAAATTAACGAACCAATGTTAATGATCCATGGGCAAGAAGATCCTAATTCAGGCACCTTCCCTATGCAAAGTGAGCGTATGTATGCTGCTCTTAAAGGCTTAGGCAAAGAAACGCGTTTAGTGATGTTGCCTTACGAAGCCCATGGCTATAAAGCGCGCAAGAGCTTATTGCATGTTTTGTGGGAGCAAGAGCAGTGGCTTGAAAAATACTTGCTAAATGAAAGTGATACACAAGTAAAGGGTGAATAACTATTACTTTAATCGAGGCCGTGAGCACAAGAAGATCCACTCTTAATCTCACGGCACCTTCCCTATGCAAAGTGAGCGTATGTATGCTGCCCTTAAAGGCTTAGGCAAAGAAACGCGTTTAGTGATGTTGCCTTATGAAGCCCATGGCTATAAAGCGCGCAAGAGCTTATTGCATGTGCTTTGGGAGCAAGAACAATGGCTTGAAAAATACTTGCTAACGGGTGAAGCACCTGCTGAAGTTTCTCAAGCGCAATAGTGTATTTATGAAAATAAGCGCGGCAGATGAAGTAAATTCTTAGAGCCGCGCTTGTTTTATGTTGTTTTTGAGCAATGCAACACTATCATCAACATTCAACAAAGCATATTATTGCAATATAAAGTCATCAATTGGCTGCTTTGTCAGCTTACCTATTTGCATAAAAGTGAATATAATCGCACCAACTAGTAACACCATTGTAGGCGCTACAATGACCGGGTAACTTAACCATGTCATACGCCCCAATTCTTCTGCATAGGCCGTAGTGCCAGGCATACTTACCACAATGGCTTTGGCTAAAAAGTAATTAAGTGTGGCAGATAAAAAGAACGCACTGGCAACAATAAACCCAGCTAAACGCATTTTTGCATCAAATACCGCAGTGTTATTTTGTTGCTCAAGCGATTGAGTGAGTTTTTCTATATCTAACAGTTCAGGGTTAATCAATAACTTGCGGATGAGTGGATACGGCGTGTATTGGCTCACTAACACAATAATACCGATAATTGCAGGTACCATTGCTTCTTTAATAGCGATGTACTTAGGGTCAAGTTCAAATAAGCTAATTCCCCCAGTTAATAGCACACTAATAATCCCTAAAATAGAGAAAAAATTAACTTTTCCAGATTGCTTGAGCTCCCATAAGCCGAAAAATAACGGAAATGCGAGTGCAACAACAACTGCCCAAACAGGGCCAAGTGTATCCGGTGTACTAAAACGGCTTAGAATAACCGCAGGTAAAATAATATTAAAAATAAGGTTACTGAAAAAATTACTTTTCTTTTTTTGAGTTGTCATAGGTATATTTTTCTTACTTCAATTGGATTTAGTATATACATATCTGCCAGTAAGATACATATCTCTAATTTTTACATTCCTATATAAAGACTAGTTTAGGAAATACGCACTACAAGTTTGTAAAGAGAATCTAAAGGTCAGTTAAGCACAATAAAAACATAAGATTAATTGACCTTTAATAGAGGGTGTCTTATTGTTAAAAACGACTTATTTTGTTTTGTAAACAAGGAAAGAAACGGTTGAAATTCCTACGAAGATTTCACGATATTGTATCTGATCAAACTCAAAGTTTTGATGATAAAATTTATAGTTTATTGAGGTTTGGGCTCGAAGTGTTCGAGCTTGATATTGCAATTGTGAGTAAAATAGCCGAAGAGTCTTACCTCGTTAAGTATGTAATCACACCCGATGACTCATTACCGGTTGGCACTAGCTTTGAGTTATCTGGAACTTACTGTCTTCACACACTAGCGGCTGACGGTGCACTGGCGTTTCACCAAGCATCCACTAGCAGAATTGCAAACCATCCTTGTTATATAAATTTTCAGTTAGAATCGTATATTGGCGCCCCTATAAAGGTGGGAGCAGACACCTACGGCACAGTTAATTTTTCCGCATCTAAAGCATCTAAACCTTTTACAGAACAAGCGTACGACTACGTTGAACTATTTGCACAGTGGCTTGGGGCTGAGTTTGCAAGACGAATGGCAGCGAAGCAGTTAATAAAAAATAACAACACACTGCTAAAGCTTGAAAATGTGGCAAACATTGGTACGTGGGAGGTGGATTTATTAGATAAAAAAGTAACCTGCAGTGATCAAGTCAGACGGATATATCAAGTTCCTATGTCATTTCAACCAGATCTTAAATCAACGACTGAGTTCTTTAAAGCTGGAAAAAGCCAAGAAGACATAAATAGAGCCGTTGAAAAGGCCATGACATTGGGTGAAAAATGGCACTTAGAGCTTGAGTTGTTGACCGCGAAGGGTAAAAATATTTGGGTATCATCGTTTGGCGAGGCTGAATTTGTTGATGGCAAATGTGTTAGATTATTCGGCACACTTCAAGAGGTTACAGAGTCAGTTGAATTGAGGCTTGCGTTAAAAAACAAACAGGCTCTCGCGCAAAGAATGCTTGAAGACAGAAGCATGTTATTGGCAAAGATAAGTCACGAGTTACGTACACCGCTCAATGGAATCACAGGTATGTTGACGACTTTGTTAGGTGAAAAAGATGAAACCCGACGAGTTGAAAAATTAAAAGTAGCTCTAAGGAGCGCCGACATATTACTGAATATTATCAATGAAGTAATGGATTTTTCAAAAATAAACCACGGTGAATTAAAGCTCGAGCCCAATCATTTTTTATTAAAAACTATTTTTGTTGATTTGATCTCCCTATACATCCCATTATTTAAAGCAGCAAAAGTTGAATTTAAAACCAATATTAATGTTGCTGATGATTGTTGGGCATACTGCGATAACACGAGATTGAGTCAAATTGTCTCTAATTTATTAAGTAATGCGCTTAAATTTACCGAAGTTGGCTGTGTTGAGTTTTCAGTGATTGCAGTGAAATCGAATAACGATTTATTACTTGATATCAAAGTTAGTGACACAGGAAGAGGAATGACTGAAGCATTTCTAGAGTCACTTTTTTCTCCGTTCACGCAAGAAGTGGATAGACAAAAAAGCGTAGGGGGCAGTGGCCTAGGTTTAGCGATAGTCAAAGAGCTTGTTGAATACATGAGTGGCTCTATTAATGTGGACAGTACTTACCGCCAAGGCACTACTTTTTCCTTGCAAATCCCCTTAAAGGTAGGCAAAAGGCAGGACGAGACGTTACAAGCAAGTGATGGCACGATAGATACTAGTTGTTTATCTGTGCTGGTGGTTGATGATAATCAAATCAATCGACTCGTTTTAGATGCATCGTTAGAAAAACTCAATATAAAAGCTGATATGGCCGTCGATGGTCAAGATGCGGTATTTAAATGTAAACAGCATAAGTACGACCTCATATTTATGGATTGCGTTATGCCTGTGTTAGATGGCCTAGAAGCTACGCAAATATTGAGAGAACAAAATATCAGCACTTTTGAAGACACGCTCATTGTAGCTTTAACAGCCAATACGTCTGCAACCGATAAAATAGCATGTAAGGAAGCTGGCATGGATATGTTTATATCAAAACCATTTAAGTTGCATGCAATAGAAGAAGCGGTAAAAAGAGTGATAGAAAAGCGAGCATCAAACAAAGCGTAAACGACACACGTCTACTTTAATGTGATAAGTGCTATGAATCTACTTAAACCACCTCAATATGCTAGCTTCAGTTGTAATTAAAAGCGATTTAGGCAAGGCATTTATTTCAGGTTATATTGGTTCTATTTTTAAAATCGATAACGCAGTATAAATTACTTTTAAAGCAACACTCTGGGCGTTTAGCAGGTACTTGCTCTCATCGTTGTAACTTCCTAACAGGGACTGTCATTATTGCAAAGTAACGCCTTGATATTAAGCACCTGTGTAACGCCGAATTCTATATCTTGAGTAATACACCTTTGCTTAGCTGTTTCAAGCGTTTAATATAGAAAGTTGCGTTTATAGCTGGTGCCATTAAAGAGCTGAATCGAAACGTTTCGGCCTGTATTGGAGTGACTGTTTTTAAAGATAACCCCAATTCTGAGCAGCTCATTCAATAAGCAGAGTAAGCAATGTATAAAGCATTTGACTGAAATCATTTTGCATTTAAGTAAAAGTTAGCTACTTTTTGAATTGGACATAGAGCTACCAATAGAAGCTACAATTACCAGCAAAATTGCGAGCCACTGCCACACACTCAACATTTCTGCAAGAATTATAAAACCAGCTAATGCAGCAACAGCTGGCTCCAAACTCATCATAATGCTAAAACCTTGTGCAGGCATATTGCGAAGTGCGACCATTTCTAGCGTGTAGGGTAGTGCACTTGACATAATTGCTACTAAAAACCCAAGCGGAATAACTTCCCAACTCAGTAAAGCTAAACCTTGATTAAATGCGCCATAAGGCACAAGCACAATGGCAGCAACGCTCATTCCCAATGCAACCGTCATTCCGCCTGACCCCTGATTACCGGTTTTTTTGCCAAACAAAATATAAAAGGCCCAGCATGCACCCGCACCTAAGGCTAAGATTACACCTAAAGGGTCTAAGCGTTCTTCACCATTCATATCTGGCAGAAGCAAAACTATGCCTGTTATTGCACATGCCACCCAAAATAAATCGCGTTTTTTTCGTGAAGATAGTAAGGCCACAGCCAAGGGGCCTGTGAACTCAAGAGCAACAGCAATGCCAAGGGGGATAAGCTCAATGGCATAGTAAAACAAAATATTCATGCCTCCTAGGCTTAAACCATAGACTATGACAGGTACGCGCTGACCTAAAGGAGGAAACGATTTCCAAGGTTGAAAGACAAGGCATAAAATAGCAGCAGAAAAACCTAAACGTAAGGCGGTGGTGCCTTCAGGACCAATCAAAGGAAACAGTTTTTTTGCAACTGACGCGCCAGATTGAATGGTGATCATTGCCAGTAATACGCAGATCACAGCAATTAAAAATGAGGGCATGATTCGAGACATATTTAATATAAAAAAGTAAAGATGACGATGGGCAGAGTGTACAGATTAAAATTAGAATTTAATATATTTGCGATAAGCGTCAGTAAAACAAACGAGCGGCTAAGTTAAAATTTAACCGTTCGTTTTTGTATAGATCTGTAAGAGTTATAAAAAGCATTTGTGCTTTATTGCTAGGTAAGCTTGAACTTACTAATTTGAGTATTTAGGTTAACCGCAACTTGCGCCAACTCGCTTGAGGAAGAAGATATTTGCGCAGTTTGAGATTGTGATTGTACGCTAGCATCTTGGATCCCAGTTAATCGCTCGGCAATATCTTCTGTAACTTGTGCTTGTTGTTCAGATGCTGAAGCTATAGTTCGGTTTGCGTCAGAAATTAAACGCACTTGATTGCTAATTTCTTGCAACATATCACCCACTTTCTCAGAATTACTAACCGCATCTTTTACCCTTTCATCACTATTGCGGATTCGTTCAGTCACTGCGTTGCTGGCAGATTGCAGGCTGTTAATCTTGTCTTGAATTTCAACGGTAGATGCCTGAGTTCTGCTTGCTAGCGTGCGCACTTCATCAGCAACAACTGCAAAGCCTCGTCCTTGCTCGCCTGCGCGTGCGGCCTCAATGGCAGCATTTAATGCTAGTAGATTGGTCTGCTCAGCAATATTACTAATTACGTTTAATATCACAGCTACCTCGTTAACAGAGGATTCTAAGTCATTTAAATCATTAATTGATTCAGTCAAAATAGCCGCAACCGATTCCACTGATTGAATGCTTTGCCCGACTACATTTATGCCCAACTGTGTTTTACTATCCGCGTCACTAGCATTTTGCGCTGCTTCAGAGCAGTTTTTAGATACTTCTTTAACAGCAGTAGAGTTTTCATAAACTGAACTTGAGATAATTTCAATCGCCTGACTTTGCTCATCGTTAAGCGTTTTTGCCTTATGAGCTATAGTATCTAGTTCATTAGCAGCAACTTGAGCTTGTTGAGATTGTGAATGTATTTCAGATAGTAATGCAGCCAGTTTATCTATCATTATATTAAAACTGGCTGACAGTTCTGCAATCTCATCCTTCCCAGAATGAATGATTTTACGCGATAAGTCTCCATTAGCGATACGTTGTGCCTCGCGGACTAATTGTGCAGTGGTTTTTATTACGCGTTTTTCCAGTTGTAAATAACAGGCAATTAAAATTGTGATGATGATTAACACCATCACGATACTGATAAAGCTTAAGTTGGCTACTCGGTTATTATTGGTTTCGACTTCATCTAAACTACTTTTTTCTGTGGCGGCTAAAAATGCTTGAACAGGCACTTGTATTTTCGACACTTCTCCCATGTAAGCTTGATCTGTTAGCAATTTTATTGCTTGTATCCATTGTTCTTGCTCTGTCGGACTCAATGATGCAGGAGACTGGCCAGCAAAACCACTGACCATTTGAAAAGCGCGTTCCTCAGTGTTGACTAAATTCATTGAGAGTGAATTGGATTTGTCTAACAATGCCAGTTCGTTAGTACCAACATGGTATTCTTTTAAGCGTTCAATGTACGATTTTTTACGACCATCTAGCCAAGCTTCTTTACCCTGGATTTGATTTACTAATTCAATATATTGATTTTTATAGCTGGGCTCTAATGTTACAACATATTGGCGAGCAAGCTCAGTTAAGCGTATTGAATTGGAAGATGAAAGTTTGGCAAAGTGACTGAGATGATAGCGAGTTTGCGCAGATTGTTGACTGTCGGACAATCCAGATTTAAGCAGTAAAATAATTACCAATAGCCCTGCTGCAATTGTAACTGCTGTAGCAAAAACAATTCTTAGCATTAGTCTTATCGTCAAAATTGCCTCCAATTTTTTTAACGCATACTTAATAACTATAGAATAAAATTCGAAATAACCTAGAATATTTATGATCTAATTGAATATTAAGGCGTATTGACGATTTTAGGGACAATTTAGTCAATATTAAGGGCTTAGTATCACTATTAAATTTTAGCGAAATATAAGTAATATAATGCTACGTATACCGCGAAGAACATTATTAAATAGAGCCCCAACGTTGGGTGAAGCAATATAAACTAGACTTTATCGCTGGGGTAAACCACCCCTAATTGTTGACGTGCTTGGTCAAGCACTGCCATTACATCGAGTGATAATTGGTGGGTGTTGATATTTGACTCGCACTGATGGTCAGTGGCGGTTGCTATAAAATGGGCAACTTCGTGACGCATAAAGTGCTCATCAAAGGGCAGTGATAACTCTTCAGTTGTGCCGTCATTGGCAATAAATTGTAGTAGCTTTAACAGTGATACGGCCTCAATTCTAATGCGGCCTTTTTCGCCTTGAATTTCAGTAAAGTTATCACCTTGCGATATTTTTGAGTAACTGATCACAGCTTGCCTATCACTGTAATTGAGCAATACATCTCCGGCGCCATCAACACCCGTATCCAACAGTATTCCATTGGCTTGCACAGTATTCGGTGCGCCCCACAATGCAATTAATAGATATAAAGGGTAAATGCCTAAATCTACCAACGCACCATTGGCAAACTCGGGTAAAAAGGTATTAGGGCGTTCGCCATTTTTATACTTGTCGTAACGTGAAGAGTACTGGCTGTATTGGCCGATGTATTTACGCGGTGTGCCAATTTTTTCAAGTGCTTGTTTTAGTACTTCAAAATTTGGCAGGTGAGTGGTCATCATCGCTTCCATATACAAGCACTGATGCTGCTTCGCAGTCGCGAGTATATGAGCTAACTCAATGCTGTTTGCGGCTGAAGGCTTTTCACCAAGCACATGCTTTTTTGCTTCTAAGCAAGAAATTGCATAATTCATGTGTAAGCTATTTGGTGCGGCAATGTAAACGGCTTCGACCTGTTTGTCAGCACACACTTGCTCAATGTTAGTAAATACTTTGGCATCTAGCTGATCATGCTTTGCTAAAAAAGCTTCACCGGTTGATACCTCGCGTGAGCATACGCCATAAAGGTTAAATTCGCTGACTGTGAGTGCCGCCATTAATAAAGTATCACTAATAAAGTTTGTCCCAACGATTACAAAGTTCATGCATTATCCCTTCTATAAAATTGTGTAAGCCATTGCTGCCAATCGGCTTCTAACTTTAACATTTGTTGATGCTTTTTTGCTTTAAAGTGCTTTTGTTTATCTTCATCAAAGCAAAACGGGCCTGCTCGGCACAAGCCACAATGATTTTCGGTTAAATAGCTTGGGTAGCTCAACACATTACATAGCGCGTTGTTTTGCTCTGGGCTAAATACATAGGTAATTCCACTAGTATCTTTAACGTGTTTGTCTCTATCGACATTGCGGATTTTATAGCCAGGAAATTGTGTTATATCAAAGTTCATTTGGCCGAGGTAATGTGCATCAAGATTTTGGACTAAGCTACCTTCAATGTTCCAATGCAAGTACGGTTTCACATCTTTAGAAGTGATATAGCAAAGTTGAGGTCCAGCTTTATCAAGAGCGAACTGGCAAGCATTCTTTATAAATTGATGTAATAGAGCCCGATTAAGTGTGTTGGCACTTGTTGATTGAGTTTGTGATTTAAATACATGCTCACTTTTAAAAGCAGGAATTAGGGGAAATTGAAATATTACCAGATCAAACTTTTGCTCGCCTAAGCGTTGCCAATCAGATTGGCAGGTTACGTCAAATTGAGTCAGTACATTAACCGCGGCTTTTTCTAATAATTCGAATGCGTTATCACTGTATTTATCACACAGAGTTTTTTTACTGTCGTAGGTTGATGCTACAAGGATACTGGGTTTAATTGCATTAAACAGAGCATGTGAAAAGGACAGATCGCCATCACCCACGGTGAGGATGCGCCATTTTGGGTTTAAATACATTCAATTATTCATTAGAGTCATTCATCCAATAATTATATCAAAAAGATGCTTTGTTGCGGCTAGCTTTATGTGATTTATCAACATACATGTTTTGATCTGCATTATGTAAAATGGTATCAGGGTCTTGCTCTGCGCAAATTGGAGCAATGCCAATGCTTACACTCACCTGGAACTCCTTCATATCTGCTGTTAAGTATTCGCGTAGTTCATTCAGATTAGGGGCGTCGTCATTACAAAATGCAATGAACTCATCGCCGCCAAGCCGAAAGCAATTATGTTTCCTAAACTTAGTCGATAATCGCTTGGCAAAGCTGGTTAAAATGAGATCGCCACATTGGTGGCCATATTTGTCATTTGCGAACTTAAAGTTATCTAAGTCAAAATAATAAACACGCTGGTAATGACTTTTCAGTTGTTCAAATCGAGTGAAGCATGCGCGGCGATTACCCAAGCTAGTCAGTTGGTCTTGATTTGCTTCTAATTCTAACTGTTGCTGAAGGGCTTGGCTGAGTTGTATTTCATGATTGAGTTTTTTAATCGTCTTGCGTTTTTCTAAAATTAATAGGTATAAACCCATACAAGTTAATAAAAAGCCTATATTTTTAAGTGCAGTGTCGAACAATAGCACAGGGAAAATTTTGGTATCGATTAAATCATCAAGCAAATCCAATACAAGCCCTGTGCAATAGATGAGCCACGCAGAGACTAAAAGTTTATTACCTATATAAGCATAGACTTGCAATGTAAGAGATACAGATATCGCAGCCCAAAAAAGCTCCTCTAAAATATCAACATCAAATAAATCACTATAGAATAGCTGTAAGCTAAAAACTAATACTAATAACCAAATTGTTGCTATCCAATAGGGGTGTTTCATTGCATACCTTTTAACAACTGATTTAATTAAGGTATAGCAGAAAAAAACAATGCTGGTTAGTTTTTAGGTGCTTGTTTGTGAGTCACAGCGAATAAGGCAATTCGGGTCTTGAGCCCTTCAATAGCGATTTGTTTCAAAATTAGGTTAAATGTAATCAATACGGCAAATACAATATGCACTGGTCCATGCGTAAAACCAGCTGTGGGATCAAAAATCATTACACCAAATAACAGGAAAAGGACCACTAATAATATCTCTATTAACTGGTTTGAATAAAACGATAATCGACCTTCCCCTTTACGGTCTTTTTTTATATGTATAGCACAAAAAAATGGCAATACTTTAATCTTGAACAAGCCGTTTTTTTCAACATAATTTTCACCGAGTTGATCGAGTTGTTGGCGCAATTGGTCTATCATGCAAGCTCCTTAATTTAAGGAGGCAGATACTACAACATTAAACCCTCAAGCACCACAGCGGCGTTTACTCTGGGTAGACACTCATGCCAATCATTAATATATGGCATACAAAAACAACGGATGTCAGAATAAATCGCATTTTTTGGTAGTCAGGGTGATATGTTTTCCAAGCTAATGTCGACTTTTCAAAAAATAATACAAGCCAAAAACTCGTGCCCAGCCATGCAAGCGTCCATTCAATAGGCAAAAATGTAAGAAAAGGAATTGGTATAACAGGGGCGACAGCCTTGAATGCGCCGCTATAACTTTGATTTCCAGCATGCCATTGGTTACCAGCCATAAAAGCAAGTATGGCAATGCTGTAAAAAGTAAAAAACTCCAAATTAACACTATTGCTGCCAGTAATTAATGGCCACCCCACACAACCAAGAAAAGGCAATAAGCCTAAATAACCAAGTTGGATGTGATTGATAAATTTTTCCATTACAGCAGACCCTTAAAATACAGTTTCATAGCGCTGCTATTGTAGCAGCAATACACTTAACAAAGTAAATACGAATTATGAATTATAAAAGTTCAATCTGAAAAGTTGATTGTTTTAATCTAAACAATCAATTTTATTTAATATATGAATGGGCCTATTGTATTAATCAAGCCAACGCGACAGGCGAAACATTTTGCTTGCGTTGGGCAACTTTAATTTTAAATACCAATGAGGAATACTATGAGCACTTCATTAATCAACACAAAAATTAAACCTTTCAACGCAACTGCATACCACAATGGCGATTTTGTAGAAGTATCTGAAAAAGATGTACTTGGTAAGTGGTCAATCTTCTTCTTTTATCCTGCAGATTTCACATTTGTATGTCCAACTGAGCTAGGTGACCTTGCTGATCATTATGCACAGCTTCAAGAAATGGGCGTAGAAGTGTACTCAGTATCAACTGACACGCATTTTACTCATAAAGCATGGCATGATACGTCAGACACAATCGGTAAAATCACTTACCCAATGATTGGTGACCCAACAGGCCGCATTACACGTAGCTTTGGTGTAATGATTGAAGACGATGGCTTAGCACTTCGTGGTACATTTGTAATGAACCCAGAAGGTGAAATTAAGGTTATCGAAACTCACGACTTAGGTATTGGTCGTAGTGCCAAAGAGTTAGTACGTAAAGTACAAGCTGCTCAATATATTGCCACTCACGACGGTGAAGTTTGTCCTGCATCTTGGCAGCCAGGTGAAGACACACTTGCCCCTTCACTAGACCTAGTTGGTAAAATCTAAATATAGTTTTTACCTGCAATAAAAGGGCAGGCAACTGCCCTTAAGCCAGCAATGATCGCTGTTGGTCCTCCCATATTAATATCGTTTATTAAGCACATCCGAAACTTGGTGTGGGAGGTCTGCTGCTCAAATTTCCACGTAAGGATTAAGCCATGTTAGATAACAACATAAAGAACCAGTTAAAAAGTCATTTTGAATCGCTTACACAACCTGTTGAGCTGCTTATTGCCTTGGATGACAGCAAAAAATCAGCAGAGGTCGAAAGCTTAGCAAATGATTTAGCGTCACTAAGCGACAAATTTACGGTGATTAACAACCCCGACACTAGCGCCCGCCGCCCGTCTATGGTTGTACACTCATCGGCTAAAAATACCCACATTACGTTTGCTGGCGTACCGATGGGACATGAATTTACAAGTTTAGTGTTGGCACTTTTGCATACCGGCGGACACGAAAATAAAGCAAAAAGTGAAGATATTCAACAAATACAATCACTTGAGCAAGAACTTAATTTTGAGATTTACATCAGCTTGAGTTGCCAAACGTGCCCACAAGTAGTTCAGGCGCTAAACACGATGGCGGCTACTAATAGCAATATTAAAGCAACAATGATTGATGGCGCGCTATTTCAAGAGGAAGTAGAAGAGCGCAACATTTTAGCAGTACCGGCTGTTTATTTAAATGGCGAACCATTTAGCCAAGGTGCAGTAAGCCTAACCGACATATTAAACAAAGTAGATAGTAAAGGTGCAGCACGTCAAGCTGCGGCACTGAGTGAAAAAGACGAATTTGATGTATTAGTAGTAGGTGGCGGCCCAGCAGGTGCATCAGCAGCTATTTATTCTGCACGTAAAGGGTTAAATACAGGTATTGTTGCAGAGCGATTTGGCGGCCAAGTTGCAGATACACTTGGCATTGAAAACTTTATCTCTGTTAAAGCTACAGAAGGGCCAAAGCTTGTTGCACAGCTTGAAGAGCATGTTAAAGAATACGATGTAGATGTAATGCATAACCTACGTGCTGCTGGGCTTGAACAAGTTAAAAACAAATACGAAATTACACTTGAAAATGGGGCTACTTTAAAAGCTAAATCGCTTGTTTTAGCAACCGGTGCTCGCTGGCGCGAAATGAACGTACCAGGCGAACAAGCGTACCGCGGCCATGGTGTTGCGTATTGCCCACACTGCGATGGTCCTTTATTTAAAGATAAGCCAGTTGCTGTAATTGGTGGTGGTAACTCCGGTATTGAGGCCGCAATTGATTTAGCAAACATTGTTGAGCATGTAACGGTACTTGAGTTTGCAGATACACTCCGCGCCGATGAAGTACTTATTCGTAAAGCAAATAGCTTAAACAATATTACTATCATCAAAAACGCCCAAACAACAGAAGTACTGGGTGATGGAAAAAAGGTGACAGGGCTAGCTTATAAAGACCGTGTCACAGGTGAAAGTAAAAACCTTAATTTAGCCGGTATTTTTGTCCAAATAGGCTTAATCCCAAATACGGAATGGCTGAAAGATTCAGAATTGGAACTTAGCAAATTTGGTGAGATTTTAGTGGACGCAAAAGGTGCTACAACACTACCTGGTGTTTATGGTGCCGGTGATGCAACTAATACACCATTTAAGCAAATTATCATTGCTATGGGCAGTGGCGCAACCGCAAGCCTTGGTGCGTTTGATTACTTAATTCGTCACAGTGAGCAAAACAGTGATGCTGCTTAACGACTCTTGATTTAACAGTCTATGTCTATGTTTTAACAGCCATACACCCATGACTGTTATTCTCCAAAGTCGCCCTCTCCAAAGGCGACTTTTTTTGTGTCTGATATACCCAAGCCACCTCAAGAGACAGAATTTAGCTTTTCACAGATGCTTAATATCAAGGCGTTACTTTGCAGCAATAACTGTCCCTTTTAAGAAGTAACAACGATGAGAGTAAGTCTCTGTGAAGCGCCCTATGGATTGGTTTAAAAGCGACGCTCACATCTTGAGGTGGTTTGGGTATAGTTATGCTATATTCTAAAAAAATTGGAGAACTTTAGTGGGAAAGTACATGTACCAAGGAAGTTGTTTGTGTAAAAAAGTAGAGATAGAGGTTTATGGCCCAATAAGCAGTATTATCCATTGCCACTGTTCATTATGCCGAAAGTCTAGCGGTACCGCCTTTGCTACTAATGGTTTTGTTCAACGTGATGATTTTCAAGTTATTAAAGGCCAAGAAAGTTTAACGGCTTTTGAATTTAAACCGGGTCGTATTCGTCACTTTTGCACAGCTTGCGGCAGTCCAGTTTACAGTGAGAATTTCGATGACCCAGTGCGCTTGAGGTTACGTTTAGGTATTTTAGACAGTGATATTAATGAGCGGCCACTCAGTCATAATTTTTGCAGCTCTAAAGCAAATTGGGAAGACTTTGATGCAAAGCTCGCTCACTATGACGGGTTTGAACCAACGCGATAAGGTTATTGGTATTTGGCTGCACTAATAAATTCGTCAAAGCTTTCACACCAAATGATTACTGTATTAAAATTAGCAATATTAACGTCTTGAGGTATCTTGACCATAAAGCTGTTGAACGTTTTGATGCTTGCCACTCTTGTGAATGTTCCTTTAAATGCAAGGAACTCAGTTTCATTGTCTACAAAGCGATCAGCCAAATAAATTTGATAGTCTGGGCCAGGGCTAATTTCCCCTTCAAACGAAATGTGGCTATTGCTTAATTTTACCTGACCTTGTGCGAAATGCAGAAAATCAGAGCCCGGTAATTCGGCCTTAAACTCTCCTGTATACATCGCTTTTTGCGCATGATTAGCAAGCTCTAGTTTACTTGGTGATGTGGGTGCTGTGAGAATTGGCAAGGCATACATGCCTGCAGCAAAACCAATTCCAAACACAATGATGTAGCTGAGTAGACGAATTAAAAGAACCATCGTAATTGCCTTATTTTAAGTTAAATACCTTTCTAGAAGGTAAGTTCAAAGCACTGTATGAGCGGCTAATATAACGTTGATAGAGTTCGTCGAACTCACCGCTTTGTTGCAGTTTTAATAAACCATGTTGTAGTCTTGTTACGAGCAACTGGTCTTTTTTATGGGCATAGAAGTGATAGAAATTTTCATATTGCAACATTATTGTAGGTTCTATCATAAGCTGCTTGTAAGGTTGTTTTGCTATTTCAGTTGCAATTGCTGAGACTGAACGAGGAAAGTAATCAGCCAATCCTGTGGCTAATAACTTAAGCATTACATCATAGTCATGTTCGCCATTCATTGTTAGGCCATTCCTTATTAGGACATCGTAATCAGACCAAGTATGCTTTTGCAAAGCGACGAGTGGTTTTAGCTCATCGAGTGAATTGATATTTGCAAAGCGGTGTTGTTGCGACTGATTGATCATTAGCAATCGCTTTCCATGAAGGCCTTTGTACAGCGGGAGTGTGGTGTGAACAAGGTTTGAATGTGCGCTTTTAGACATAGAAAACCAGGCTAAATTAATGCTGCCTTCGTGGCTTAGCTCTTCAATGGCTCGTTTACGATTCATCGGGATGGTTGAGTAAGTAAATTTAACATCAAAGTTTTCTTTTTTCAGGCTTGCACGCAGCAATGCATGCATGTAATCATTTCTTGGCGAATTGATATCACTCGGCGTTGCTAAGTGAAGGTTAATCACGTTTTCTTGCGCACACAAACTAAACACATGATATAGCAATACAAAACCAACAAACTTTGTGAACGAACGCAAGCGCATAATGCTATACCTACCTTGTTTAAATACTTTAATTATAACCACTTCAGCCTAACAGGTGTAATTTATTGCATAAAAAATAACGCAAACTAAGAATTGCTATTATACTAATTTTATCAATTAAGTATTGCGAGATAGAGATGTTAAATAACTATTCAGTTCGTACTCGCCTGGCTGTATTAGCATTACTGCCTTTAATAATATTTTCCATTGTGTCTATTTATTCAATAAGCACCATGGGGCGATTAGTATCAGGGATTGATAGTTTATATGATGACCGTATTGTTCCGCTTAAACAGATAAAAACGGTATCAGATAATTATGCTGTAAATATTGTTGATTTGTTGCATAAATACCGTGCAGGGACTATTGAGCGTACTTCGCTTATATCTGCAGTAAACGACGCTAAAAGTACAGCAGAGCAACAATGGCAAGCCTACTTACAAACAACGCTGACAAGTGAAGAATTACGGCTTGTGTCTAATGTCGAAAATAAACTTTTACCAGTGCAAGAGCATTTAAGTGCTTTGTTAGAGGCGATTAACAACGGCGAATTTTCATCATTATCGCAAAAGCAATTCGTTGCAGATCTTTATACGCTTTTTGATCCCCTTAGCAGCAGTTACCAAGATTTAATAGATTTACAGCTTAAAGAGGCAAATAGCTTTAAACAACAAGCAGATGAAAACTATCAACTAATTAGATTCGCCATGATAGCAGCCATTGTAATACTCATTTTGCTTTTATTAGTTGTAGCTTATTTTATTTATCGGTCAATACAAAACCCTGTAATGTGTTTGCGTCACACTATTACTCAAATAGCGAGTGGCGCCGATTTGACGCTTAGAGCAGAGGTAAAAGGAAGCGATGAGATAGCAGATACTGCACAGAATTTTAATGCTATGCTATCGCGAATTCATACGCTAGTAACCGATATGGCAGGGGCGACTTTAACGCTTTCATCGGCTGCTGAACAAATGAACTCTATAAGTATACAAGTTGCCAGCACAGCCACTGAGCAAGAGCAGCAGTCAGCTATGATTGCAACAGCAATTACCCAAATGAGCAGTGCTATAGAGCAAGTCGCGCACAATGCCAATGCTACATCAGAGAAAGCAGTCAATGCGGACACAAAAGCGCAACAAGGGCAGCAAGCCGTAGCAGATAATATTGAGTCGATTAATACCTTATCTGCATTGGTCAATCAAAATACCGTATTAATAACGGATTTAAACGCCCAAACCAATGAAATAAACCAAGTAGTAATGATGATTCAAGGGGTTGCTGAGCAAACTAACTTGCTTGCTCTGAATGCGGCGATAGAAGCTGCACGAGCTGGTGACTCTGGTCGCGGTTTTGCTGTTGTAGCAGATGAAGTCAGGCAGCTAGCTCACAATACTCAAAAAGCGACAGCCAGTATCAATGAAATGATTACTAAATTGCAAAACATGGCGCAGCAAGCAGTTGGTGCAATGGAAAATGCTGAAAGTAGTGCGAAAGAAAGTGTCGATCATGCTCAGTACTCGTCTCAAGTGTTAAGTGATATTAATCATGAAGTTACTGAAATATCTGATATGAACACGCAGGTATCAACTGCGACCCAAGAACAGCAATTAGTCGCAAATGAATTAAGTAGCAATATCAATGAATTTAGTTCAAGTATTACGTCGGTAAGTGAGAGCTCACAGCAAAATGCTCAAGCTTCACAAGAACTTGCTGAACTTGCATCAAGATTACAAGAGCAAGTAGGAGCGTTTAAGATCTGATTTACTGATTAGAGTTGCTGGTATACATCTGCGACACGAATTTCCATCATTGTTTCAGGGGCAGTTAAGGGTGTAAAACCAAACTGCTGATACAATGTATGGGCATCCGCTGTCGCTAAACAAAAGCGACGGAGGTTTTGTAGATCAGGGTGAGCCATAATTTCCGTTAGTAATATTTTGCTTAAACCTTTGCCTCGGTGTTCTTTTAGAATGAATACGTCTGCTAAATAGCCAAAAGTTGCGCAATCTGAGATGACTCTGGCAAAACCAACTTGCCCATCTTGCTCATGATACACGCCAAAACACAAAGAATTTTGTATAGCCTTACGCATAATCTCAATGGGAATCCCTTTCGCCCAATACGTGCCACAAATGAACGCATGTATGAGCTCAATATTTAAACGTGATTGATTACAGCTTATTTGGTAGTTCATTATGTCCGGCCTCTACTATTTCATATTCTCTGCGAGCGTATACAACCTAAAATCTGGTTGAGAAATGTACTATTATGCGCTGATATTAAATAACAAATGTGTTTATTCGTCTTTAGCGTTCAGGTTATTTAGGTATTTATTTAAAGTAACTATCAATCACTTTGTAATGCCTCAATGGGGTCAAGCCGTGAAGCCTTAATTGCAGGATAAACACCGAAAGTTAAGCCTACTAGCGCGCAAATACTAAATGATAATAAAATGGCAGTTATAGACCACGATACAGCCCATTGCGAATAGATAGAAATAATCTCAGATAAAGCAATCCCAAATACAACGCCGAGTAAGCCCCCGAAGATGGAAATGGTAAAGCTCTCGGCAATAAATTGTATTCGAATATCTTTTTGCGTGGCACCAACAGCACGAAGCAGGCCAATTTCTTTGGTGCGCTCTAGAACGGTTGCTAACATAATGTTCATGATCCCAATACCGCCAACTAATAAAGAGATGCCAGCTACACACGACATCACAATATTAAAAATTTGTTGAGTTTGTTTTTGTTGTGCAAGTAATGCTGCGGGTATCACTAATTCATAATCATCAATATCACTGTGCCGATTTTTGAGTAAGTGATTAAGTGCTTCAGCCGCGACTATTGGATCTACAGACTTATCAATTGCAAATTTCAAACTGCTTAATTCGCTTTCAAGTAAGCCATTTTCAAAGCGGTGTAATGCGGTGCTTAATGGAATAAATACTTGGTTTTGTTCACTACCTAACTTAATACCTTGGAATTCTTTCTTTTTCAAATAAGGCGCCTGTAAAATCCCTACAACTTCAAACCACAAGTGATTAATCTTTATTTGTTGACCAAGTGCATCGCCTAGTGGAAAAAGCTGTTTAGCCGTGTTTGCGCCAAGTAATGCAACTTGTGCGAAGTGCTTATTGTCGGCTTGATTTAGCGAACGGCCTTGAAATAACTCAAAATGAGACAACGCAAAATAATTTGCACTGACTCCGATAGCTTGGCTATCGCTGTCTGTGTACTGACTAAATATATGGTAAGTTTTAACATTCTTTTGTGATGCAAAATCGGTTATAAATGGGAGTGATTCATGGGCAACTTGTGCGTCTCGTAAGCTCAAACCAGCCGAATGCTTACGTTGCTCCTTTAACTCTTCTTCATTAAATTCCTTGGTATTTACAATTAAGTTATATAAGCCCATGGAGTCAATCATTTTCATTGCTTCTCGTTCAGCGCCTTCACCAATATTCAGCATGGCTATAACGGCGCCCACACCAAAGATCATGCCTAACAAGGTTAACAGCGTGCGTAATTTATGCTGTGTAAGCTCCATGGTTGTGTCGATAAATAAACTGAGATACTTCATTGGATGTCCTTTATATCTATCAGTGAAATAACATCTTTGCTTGTTAAACCATCTACTATTTCAACATGACTTAAGTTATGTTTACCCAACTTAACCGTTGTTTTTACAAACTCTCCAGATTGTTCAAGGTAGACATAGTGTGCATTTTGTTCAGTAAATACACTTTGCTTAGGTACAACCAAACGTTCACTGCGTGGAGTAACGAGAATACGGGCATCAAGCTTTAAGCCTGGGCGCAAAATAGGCGCCTGCTTTGTAATGCTAGCCTTTAGTTCATAATACTTTTGTGGGTCGCCGCGCTTTATTGACTTAGGAAAAGGGGAGACGTTAATGACCTCGCCGTTAAATTGCTTTTCAGGCAAAGCAATCAGTTGAAATTGCAGTGATTGGCCTGGCGCTAAATCGATTGCTTCTCGCTCAGGAACATACAGCTTTAATTGCATCTGGCTGATATCAGGTAGGGCTGCAATTTTTTGACCCGGCCATAAAGTCTCGCCAGCACGAGGCTTTTCACCACGCCAATTAGTATTGTGGGTTAACAGTCCATCATGGGGGGCAATGATTTCAAGTTGAGACAGGTTAGTATTAAGCATAGCTAATTTTTGCGTGTATTGATCTTCCTGCATTTTTAATAGCATGATCTCCCCCGCAGCACTTTGTTCAAACCGCTTAGTTTGCCATTTGAAATAATCGTGTTTAGCATTTAAAAATTCAACGTTTTGTTGGGTTTCTAAGATATCTAGTTTTGAACGAATGCGCTCATCTTCTATAGAATAATCTTCAGCAAATTGCTTTTCTTGATTTACCATTACAATATCGTGATTTAGGATGGCTCTATCTTTACCAATAGCCCCTGATTTTTGCGTTAAATCTTGTGCTGTTTGAGCCGCTTTATTGTTGTTCTTTTGGCTTTGGCGACGCATTAATTCGCCGTCAAAACGGGCAATAACATCCCCTTTTTTAACTTGGCTGTATTCAGGCATGAGCCAAGCTATTGTTTGTGGTCCTTTTGATGACGCTGGCGTACTAATAATGGTCTCATTTGCAGCAATCAGGTGACCCTTAGCTTGTACTTCAGTTAAAAACTCTTGTCGCTCAACCGTGTAAGTCAATGCGCTTGGTGCGATATTTTCTTTTGAACATCCAGCAATTAACAATACTGATGAAAAAACAACCAGTGTAAAATATATTTTCATAATTTCACCTCATCACCGACTTTTAAACCGCTTGTAACGACAGCAATATTATCTGAAAAGTGACTTATCGTAATAAACTGTTTATCGTTTTCAGTAGTTGTTACATAAGGGCCTGTTTGGTCGTATCGAATACTCGCTAATGGAATACTAAGTACCTGCGAAAGTTCCTCGGTTGTTATTTCGAGTCGTGCAGTCAATCCTGGACGAATAATGCCGGTATCAAGATCGTCAATGCTCACTATGGCATCAATAATACGGCGCTTATCTTGAGGCGATTTCTCAGTGAAAACACGCCCTAAATGTTTAACTTTACCTGAGACAACGATTTCAGAGCTGCCATCAATCGTTATTTTTACAATTTGGCCAGGCGCTATTTTACCGCTGTCAGGTTCATCTATTTGCGCTTTAATTTGCATGTCTTGTAGTACTGCAAGTTCAATAACAGGTTGACCAAACTGGACGCTTTCTCCAATTGATGACTTTTCGCCCTCATAATTAGTTTTATAAGTGACTAAACCATCAATAGGCGCCTTGACTTTAAGCCGTTCAATATCTTTTAAGAAACCGTTAACTTCGCTTTGAAGGCGCGCAACCTTACTTTCTGCAGTTTTTAAATTGAGCTTTTTGCTTTGAAGTTGATACGCTTGTTTACTTTTAGCAAGAGTGAGATCATTGGCGGCAATAGTAAAATCAATCTGTGATTTTTTACGCTCAACTTCTGAGCGAGAGTTATCAACTATCTGGGCTCTGCGCTTAGCTCTATCGTAATTCATTTTCATTTCAGCAACTTTAAGAGCCAGCTCTTGTTCTTTTATTAACTCTTTGTTTTGCGCATTTTCGAGTTGTTTTTTTGCTCGTTCCAGTTTGCCCTGCTTGTCGATTAGCCTATCCCTAACAGGTTTATCATCGAATGAGATAACTACTTGGCCTTTTTTTACATGGCTATTTTCTGGTTGCATGGTTTTTATTTGATATTGCCACATACGAGCCACAGAGGGTGGGGCAATTATTGCACTTGAAGATGACTCTAATTCTCCATTAGCTTTTACAGTGAGCACAACATCGCTGCTTTTTACATTAAAGTGCTGGTTGTCGGGTTCACTACAGGCTGATAGAAATAGCGCGGTCACAATGAGTAACGGTTTAAAATAATTGGCCTGTTTATTCATGCCCAGTAGCTCCCATTGTTAATTTTGCACTCATGCCAGGTAACAGATTTAAACCAGGTGCGGTAAAGTCAAAACGCGCTCTAAAATAGGCATCTTTACCCCATTGTAAGCGTTCTTCTGGTTGGGTGGATATTTCAGTAAGTGTGGCTTGTAATGGGTATTTCAAATAAGCATCAAAGAGAAGATCAGCCTGTTGCCCGACTTTAAGGTCTTTATAATCAATTTCGTGGATCCAAGCTTCAATATACAGCTCGCTCATGGCAGGAATTTCAGCAATTTGCCAACCCGGTTGCGCAGTCATTCCTACAAACGCTTTTTCACCGTTCCATGGGTGATTAGCATAGAGCACAGGCCCAGTGCGCAGTGCTGAAATAGTCATACTTTCTAGTTGAGTTTTATTGTACTGCAAGTCGGTTTTTAGCTGCTCAATTATAAGCTGTTGTTTGTTATGTGCGACGATGTTTTCAGTTTTGACTTGAATAAGTTCTTCAGAAGATTTTTGTCGATTAATTAATGCTTTTTCTAATTCAAGTTGATTTTTTTGATAATCATATGTGCTCAGGTTATCTTGCGGAATGGCAGCATCAATGCGCGCTCGTTGAACTAATAGTTCAGTGCGTTTATAGTTAAACTCAGCTTCAATTTGCTTTTCTTCATTGCTGGTGGTAATTCGGACTAACTCTTCTTTTGCTGCTTCCAGGCTTACTTCATCTTGTTCAATGTTGGTCGCGATAGTGCCACTGTCAAATACAACGACAATTTCACCTTGTTGAGCAATGTCTCCTTCTTCCATCATCCACTGAACTTGTACTCGCCAATTATCAGATTTAGGAGCATAAAAAGTTTGTTGTTCACTTGCCTTTAACTCACCACTCAATAGCAGAGGTTGTGCTAGTGTTGAATATGTAACGCAGCACAGCCACAATACTAAACTGGTTTTAATGTATTGATTAATTAACATCCGCTGTCCTCAATAACGACGCCGTCTTTCATCCTGATAATACGCTTTGCGTAAGCTGCAATATCTTCTTCGTGCGTAACCATGACTAAGGTATGGCCTTGTTGATGAAGCGTACAGAGTAATTCCATAATTTCATGTGATGTTTTGCTATCGAGGTTTCCCGTGGGTTCATCGGCAAATATGACGTTAGGCTCGTTTACAAGAGCTCTTGCGATGGCAACGCGCTGGCGCTGACCACCGGACATTTCAAAAGGCTTATGATGTGCTCGTGCCTTAAGACCCACTTTGTCCAACATGGCCATGGCTCTCTCGTTGGCTTGATGTTTGGGTATGTCAGTATAACGAAGTGGAAGAGCAACGTTGTCTTGTGCACTTAAACGGGTTAGCAAATGAAAGGTTTGAAAAATAAACCCAATTTTTTTGTTACGAATTGATGAAAGACTTATATCATCAATTTCTTTTATACTTTCTCCAGAAAGTAGGTAGTTACCAGATGAAGGAGTATCTAAGCAGCCTAATATATTCATTAGGGTGGATTTACCTGAGCCAGACGCGCCCATAACAGCAACAAACTCACCCTCCTTGATGTGTAACGAGACATTTTTTAATGCCATCACTTTTGTTTCACCGGCACCGTAAGTTCGGCAAAGGTTTTCAACCCTGATCATATTGTTACTTTTTATTATAGCTTTGGATTTATAAACTATCGATAAATATGACAATAAACAAGCTAAAATTGCATGGTAAGTGGAATTATAAAGTATTTATTTTTTCAATAAAATCAATTGTTAATATTTTGTTTGTTGCTTTTTTGAGTATAATATTAGCGTTGAAGTGTGTTAATAAGGGATCATAAATGTCTGCTTAAGTAGCGTGTATTTTAAACCACGCTACTTGTATTATTGAGCTTGAAAAACCAAAGTTAGATTGCTTCAACCCAAAGTACGCCTACTTCTTTTTTTATTACTTTTACATGGGTTCCAGCTGGTAATGGTTGGTAGCTTTTTAATTTCCAATTAATGCCAGAGTACGCATGTGTAGTTAAACCTAAATCATCAACATCATTTTTAATTATAAAATTTAGCTCAGCAAAGTCACTGTTTATATCTTTGCTGTCTACGTTGTTTTGCATGCGCTTGAGAGGTTTCCACAATAATACAGCACACGCTGAGGTGATCAGTGTATTACTCCAAAGAGCTGTTGTCAGTGATGCTTCAAGCAAGCCTACATTCATCATTAAACCGGTTGAAAATAATGAGATGCCTAAAAAAAGCAGTATAAATGTCGATAGCCCAAGCACTGCCACTTCGATAATTAGAGCTATCACACCCAAAATCATTAAGGCTTCGGGTAAATTATTAACAATATACTCCATCAGTTACTCCACAGTGTTAACTTTTTTGCTTTTGGTTTAATGAGTTGATAATCGACATGCCTTGCGCGACTAATGAGCTTGCATCGGTGCCATTATCAGGTAACAAAACAACGGATGATTCACGCGCAATGGCTTCTTTTGCGGCAATCGCCTTTGTTGCTAAATCGAGTTGTATCGCTTTTTGGCCCTCTTCAGTGTCTGCAGCTTCACCTACTTTACGCAGTGCGTCAGCTTGTGCTTCAGCAACTGCAATAATCGCTTTTGCTTCACCTTCTGCTTGCAGTATTTGTTCAGCTTTGTCAGCTTCAGCAGCTAATACCTGCGCTTGCTTTTTACCTTCAGCTACATTGATATTTGCTTGGCGGTCACCTTCGGATTCTAAAATTTGTGCACGCTTAACACGCTCGGCTTTCATTTGTGCTTCCATCGCTTCCATAACTGACTGCGGTGGCACGATGTCTTTTATTTCATAACGTAAAACTTGAATACCCCAAGGCTCAGCAGCTTGGTTAATCGCTGTTACAATATTGGTGTTAAGCAAATCACGTTCTTCAAAGGTTTTATCAAGCTCCATTTTACCAAGCTCAGAACGCATGGTGGTTTGTGATAACTGTGTAACTGCAAACACATAGTCGTCTACACCATAGGTTGCTTTGTATGGGTCAAGCACGCGAAAGTACAATACACCATCTACAATAAGTGAGATGTTATCTTTGGTTATAGCTGATTGAGAAGGAACGTCTTGTGCCTGTTCTTTAAGGCTTCTATCGGCGGCAATGCGATCTACAAATGGTACAATGAAGTTCAATCCCGCTTCTTTGGTTGATTGGTATTTACCAAAGCGCTCTATTAACCATGCGCGATTTTGTGGAACAAATTTAACGCTACTTTTAAGCAATACTAAAACAAAGATAAGTAAAAATGCTTCAACAGTGAAAACCATGTTGAGAATTTGCGTAATAGGGTCCATAAATGTTCTCCTTAGAATCAAGCAACGAGGCTTGTTTTTAAAATGTGTACAGCTGCAACTAATGCCAGATTACCACTAGTGTATTAATTCGACTAGTAAAAGTTGTTTAAGCAACCTGGCATATAAAAGGCCTTACAAGTTATTTATCAAATATGCTGATGGTGTTACGTCCAGAGTTTTTAGCGATGTACAAAGCGCTGTCTGCAGCGAGGATCATCGAGTCCTCAGTGGTTGTTTTATCAGGAATACAGGTATAACAACCGATACTTAGAGTCAGGTTTTTAGATATGGTCGAAAAAAGGTGGGCTATTTGCAACTCGCTAATACATTTTTGCAGTAACTGTGCAAATTGACTGCATTGCTCTTGAGCTAAACAAGGCAAAATAATTGCAAATTCTTCGCCTCCGTAACGGGCTGCTAAATCTCCTTCGCGCTTACATAGCGTATGCAGTGCTTTTGCTACCTTTTTAAGAACCTGATCACCTTGTTGGTGGCCGTAATTATCATTGTAGGGTTTAAAGTAGTCAATATCACAAATGATTAAACTGAGAGGTTGGTTAGCGCGTGCAGCTCGAAGGATTTCAGTTTTTAGGGTTTGATCAAACCTGCGCCGGTTTGCTATTGAAGTCAAGCTATCAATATTAGCTTGTGTTTCAAGCTCTTTATTTACTTTAAGTAACTGTTGTTGCATTTGTTCAATATGCAGTTTGTAGGATGCATTTTTCAATGCGCTAGTGAGTATTTCGCCAACTAATTTTATTCTAATTAAATCTGTTTCTGTCCAATCGTGTGCATCGCTTACACAGTCACACCCTATAAATCCAAATAAAGCGTTTTCAGAGTGTAATGCTATGCATAATAAAGACTTGATACCTTCAGCTTGAAATTCTGCTTTTTCTGCAGCAGCTGCATGAGGCAGCTTATTTACATCAGAGACAATAAAAACGCCCTCGCTTTTAAGCTTATTAAAAAAGTACGGAAGCGCCTCTTGAGGAATATTTTGTAAGCGTTGTTTAAAGGGAATTATGGTGTGATTGACCCACTCATGAGTATTACTCATCAGCATCCCATTTTGGCTAAATTGAAACAAATAACTTCGATCGGCCTGGCAAAATGTACCAATTGTTTGTAGCGCATCTTCTATTTTTTTATCAATATTGTCTGATTGTATATCAATGAGTTGGCTTGATATTTTAGCGATGACTTCGTCAAAGTTATCGGACTTTGAGGCATCGTTCAATAGGTCGAAGATATAAATGCTTGTACAGTTATCTATTTTTGTGAGCTTAATACAGACTTTGTTTTGCATAGGACTTATTAAAAAATCATCATCCGCATGTGCGTGTTTAGCAGACAGAAAGGTAGCCAGTGTAGTTGTGTTGCGTGATAAAGTTGATGTAATAGTAATGTGCTTTAATTTTTCAGAAGTAATTTCGATTTGTTCAGGAAGGTTAAACATATTCATTGCCAGTGCGTTAGAGTGCACCGATGACGAGGAGTCGCGCATGATGATAGCGTAGGGCAGAGCTTGCAAAGTACGCCATATAACTTTGGGGTCCTGTTGCTTTTTTGCTGACGACACGATGGTAAAACTACCTTATAACTTCCTATTAACATTGTTAGTTTACAATCAATTACTGAAAAATGGTACTTTTTAGTCGAAATTGATTAATTTATTACCCACTGTATTATGCGAGGGACTTTTTTAGTGCGTTTGGGCACGGGAAGTATTATAATTGATATTGTATATCATTACTGTTTGATTCTTTCATAAATGATGCTATTTCCTTCTATTTTATACAGGTAAACCACACCTTCATGACCGATATTACGACGCATAAAGCTTCTCGGCGACGCCTTTTAATTGCACTTGCAATCACTTGCTCTTTTATGATCATCCAAGTCGTTGGTGCTTATTATGCAAACTCTCTTGCCGTGCTTGCAGATGCAGGGCATCTATTTGTACATAATAGTTCACTTTTTATTGCTTTATTAGCATCTAGCTTAGCAATCCATTTGGCCAAAACATATAACGATGGTTATCAAAAAGCTGAGTTAACGGGCGGCTTAATCAATGGTTGTCTTTATTTAGCGATCAGCTTGGTTATTTTGTTTGAGGGAGGTGAGCGATTACTTCATCATCATGAGGGAGAAGGTGTTGCCGTTAATAGTTATTTAATGTCTGTAATCGCTGCGATTGGATTTTTATTTCATGGTGCTGCTGCATGGGTATTATATAAAGGACGTAAAGCAAGTATTAATGTATATGCTGTTTTTCTTCATTCATTCTTTGATCTTATTTCAACTGTGTCGACTTTTATTGCAGGTGTGCTGATTTATCTCACTGGTTGGACAATTATAGATATATTATCAAGTATGCTTATTGCGTTGTTTGTATTTTTCACTGGAATTAAAGTCATAATCTCTTGTGTTAAAGGGCTAGCGCAAAGTAACGCCAAATTACCAGACGTCAATGATATTGAATCATCAATTAGCCAAGTTGAACATGTAGAAAACGTGCATAATGTGACAGTAACACGTCGCGAAGAAAAGCTAGTTGTAGGTGCCCATGTCGTATTGAAACAACATTGCACTAAAGAAAAACATGATGAAGCTTGTCGATTGAAAGTAGAGCAGCTGTTGGCTAAGCGGTTTAATATCGCAGAAAGCGTTTTACAGATTGAAAGTAATGGATGCCTTCATTAACTCTGAAATTGGACAGTTTTTAATAACTTTAACTTGGCAAAGAAGGTTTTTTCCCTTACTTTTAGTGGTAGTTATTAATAATTAGGACATGTTCTTGGTTATATTTCAGCATCGTTATTTTGTACTTTTTTGCTCCATTATACTGGCGGTGCTAGCTGGTTTTGCAAATCTGTTGCCATTTTGGTTTTTAGACAGTTCAGAGTTTTTGTTCGGCCAGCTTTTTGTTTTACTCTCCCTTTTGTTCTTTGGTTTGCGCTATGCCTTGTTTGCTTGTTGTGTTAGTGCGGCTTTCATATTTTATCGCTGGGGACATTGCTGGCCTTCAATCGTTTTCATGGGTGAAGTTTTTTGGCTTTATTATTTCTGCTACTGCCGCGCTAAGCCATTATTTTTAATTGGAATTGTATATTGGTTATTAATTGGCTTGCCTGCGCTTGGCTTAATAGGCTTTTTTGTTGTAGATATACATTCACTAGGGGTTTTTACTGCACTTGTTAAATACTTTTTAAATGCAGCAATTACACTAATTGTTATCGATTTAATAAGCTTCTTTTTTATCAGACAAACTTGGCAACGCAGTGGTTTGTCTCTGTATCAAATCTTAAATTATATCGTCAGTTTGTTGGTGGTACTCGTTGTGCTATTGACCACCATATTACTAACTAATAATCATTACACACGTATTGAATACGAGGTAAAGTCACAACTTCTCCACAAATCAAAAGATATTGCGGCTAAAATAGACCTATATTTAAATGATTTTAGACGTGGTGTGGTGCTAACAGCTAAAGCAATTGAACATGGAATGGATGAAGAGATTGCACTTGAGAATTTAATGGCTCAGTACCCAAATTTGCGTTCATCCATTATTAGTGATGCAAATGCCATTGCCCGAGTATTCAACCCCATAAGCCTCAAAGAAAGTTTAAATGATGACGCTCCTTCTATTGCAGATAGAGATTACTACATTATTGGTAAAGAAAGACCAAACGGTTATATTTCAAATATATTTGAGAGTCGTGGATTGGGCGATGTTCCTATTGTTGGGGTTTCTGCACCCATTGTAAAAAATGGTGAGTTCCAAGGTATCGTTGAAGGCTCACTTGTATTTGGTTCATTACTGCAATTTAGGCCAAGCTTTTTTGATATTGAAAGCGAACTAATTGTTTTGGATGCAAGTTTACAAGTTGTATTTAGCACAATGGCAAAAAATTACCCAGTATTAACTGCGCTCAGTAATTCTGATTTGGCGCAACTTGAAGGTAATGAGCGAGCTATTATGGAGCAGACAATTGATGGTGAGCAATATTATGCTCAATTATTTAAGTCTCCAGAGCAGCAGTGGTATGTCATCACGTTATTCAATAGAAAGCATGCTAATTTGGTTGCAGCTGGTGCATGGCTTCAATCCCTTGTTTTAGCTGTGGTCATTATTGTACTCATAGGTATATTTGTGACGCGTTTGTCTAGGTGGCTAGTAAGACCAATAGAGGATTTAAGTACGCAGATTGATGAGTTTGATCCCAAAGACTCTTCAGTCACTTTGTCTCATGACAATCGATCATGGCTTGAAGTACATAACCTTCAACAGCAATTTGGCGTACTGGCGATTAAGCTTAGTAATAGTTTCAATGAACTAGAACAAGCTAACATTGAGAATAAAGCGCTTAATTCAAAGCTGAAAGACTTCAATTATAAATTGGAAGAGCAAGTAAACGAAAAAACAAATGAGCTGATCAAAGCGGTGGCCCTTGCCAACAAGGCAAGCCAAGCAAAATCACAGTTTTTAGCTAATATGAGTCATGAAATTCGTACTCCTCTAAATGGTATAATTGGCTTGACGGATATTTTACTAACTGACAGTACGCTAGAAAGTGAAAACTGTGAGCAGTTACAAATGATTCAACAAAGTGCGAACAACCTATTGATGATTTTAAATGATATTTTAGATTTTTCTAAGATAGAAGCAGGTGCACTGAAACTTGATGAGCAAAGTGTGAACGTGCGTCAATTATTTAATCAAGCAGGGCAAGTATTTAGTAATACAGGCGTTAAAGAAGGCGTAACTTTTGAGTTGCTTATTGCGCCTAATGTTCCCAAGGTTATACTGGTTGATGGGTTACGTTTAAGCCAAGTCATTAACAATCTATTAAGCAATGCAGGTAAGTTTACAGCAAAAGGTAAAATTAAATTACAGGTTGAACATAAAGACGGAAATTTAATAGTCGCAGTTCGAGATACTGGTATAGGTATTTCACAATCGCAACAAGCTTCCTTGTTTAAGGAGTTTACTCAGGCTGATATATCAACTACCCGGCACTATGGCGGCACAGGGCTTGGTTTAGCCATTTGTCAGCGTATTTTAACCTTGATGGGTGGTACGCTTGAGGTAAGCAGTGTGGAAGGCGAGGGGAGCTGTTTTTCTTTATCATTACCAATAACGCTTGCGCAGTCAGCTGAAATTGTAGAAAAGCAGATGGCAATACCTGACTTATTAAATTTTCGTATTTTGTTAGTAGAAGATAACCCCATAAATCAAATTGTAATATCTAAAATGCTGGCTGACACTGGATGTTCTCTGCAAACTGCTGGAGACGGTGAATTAGCGCTCTCGTGTATGCGCAAGAACGAATTTGACCTGATATTGATGGATTGTCAGATGCCGAATATGGACGGTTATCAATGTACCAGAGAAATACGCAAAAATGCGCAACAGTTCGGCCCAGTCACAATTATTGCTATCACTGCTAATGCCTTTGAAGAAGATAAGAAAAAATGCTTACAAGTAGGTATGAACGACTTCATCTCAAAACCCGTTGATAGAGCTCAATTGTATAACTGCTTAGTTAAGTGGGCGAACAATTAAATACAGTCTAATTGCTTTATGACTTGATTTAGCGATGAATCTTTTAAGAGTTCAGTTGCTGGCATCGGTTTGGCAAAGTAATAGCCTTGAAAGTCGTGACAGCCCAGTTTGTTCAGAAACTCTATCTGTTCAAGTGTTTCAACGCCTTCTGCAATACAATAAAGCCCTAAGTTCTCAGCAAGTAAGTAAATTGTTTTAATAATTGATTCATTTGAAGCGTCAGATCCGATATTTCTGACAAAGCTTTGGTCTATCTTAATAACATCAATTGGAAATTGACTTAAATAAGTCAATGAAGAGTAGCCAGTACCAAAATCATCAAGTAATAACTTAAACCCTGCATTTCTTAGTGAGTGTAATTGTTTTGACGCTTTTTCTTTGTCTTCTAGCAAGGTGTTTTCTGTGATCTCTAACCGCAGTTGAGATGGCTTAATATGATGACGGGCTAAAATTAGAAGCAGTCGCTCACTTAGATTCGATTTTAATATATGTACGGGTGATAAATTTAACGAAAGATAAAACCGCGGATTTGATCGCAGTAACGAAGAGAGCTCGCTTAAAGCTCTGTCTAACGCTTGTTCAGTCAACACATCAATTAAGCCTGCTTCCTCTGCGATAGGAATAAACTTAGCGGGAGATACAAAGTTGCCCTCGTGTTTCCAGCGCATCAATAACTCAACGGCATTGATTTTTTTAGTTTTATTATTAACTATGGGTTGATAATAATTAAACAATAAATCATCTTTAAATGCATCTTTTAAAGCATTTTCTAACAGGAGTTTTTGGGTGATTTTGTCATTCATTTGTTCTGTGAAAAACTTAAAGCCATTTCTACCCGCTTGCTTAGCATGCATCATGGCAATATCAGAGTGGCGAATTAACATATCCGCAGAGTCGGCATCAAAAGGGTAGAGAGCAACACCTATACTTGCTGAAATATTAATAGCAAAGTCATTAATTTCGACCCTTTTTCCTAACTCTTCGGAAACGGATTTAACCAAAGCACTCAGTGACTGGGGTGATTTCAAGTTTTGTACTAATAATAAAAATTCATCGCCGCTTTGTCGGCCTAAGATAGAATTTTTACTCAACATATTATTAATACGCTGGGTTATATTACAAAGAAGCTGATCTCCTACTGCATGCCCAAAGGAGTCATTTACAGGCTTAAATTTATCTAAATCAATAAATAGTAATGCTGCTAGAGTTTCATTCTTATTGGCATCTTGAATGGCTTCATTGATTTTCTGGTACATCAAAGTACGGTTAGGTAGCTTTGTTAAAGGGTCGTAATTCGCTAAATAGCGCAACTCGTTCTCTGCTTGCTTTTGTTCAGTTAAGTCTGAAATAACAATTACATAATAACTGATTGCTTTGGCTTCCTTTGCAACAGCAGTAATACTGATATGGATAGGGTGTGACGGGTTTGTTTTACTTTTTATATATGCATCGCCATGCCAGTTTTCTTTTGCTTTTAATGTTTTTAGTACATTGATATATTCAACATATTGACGTTTACCCAAAGCGGATAAAAATCGTTTTATATTGAGTTTATCTGCATCAGAATTAATAGAAAATGCGTCTGAAAAGCTGTTATTTACAGAAATAGGCTGATAATTACTATCTAAAATGAGTAGCCAATCATTTATTTGGCTAAAGGCCTCACCCAAAACGGCTGCGAGTTGAGCGTTGGCCTTTTGTTGGGTAATATTGGTGTAAATACCAGAGACCTTGGTTATTTCTCCCTGTTCGTTTCTTTGTGATACACGGCCTGTATCCTGATACCAAAGCCAATGCCCTTTTGCATGTTTAAGCCTGTATGTGGCTTGCCATTGATTATTACTATTATTAGAGACGAATTCGTTCCATGCTTTTATTAAGTGTGCTTTATCATCTGGATGTACTAGTTGACCAAATTCTTTAAAACCTACTTCATGACTTGTCTCCTGATACCCAAGCTCTTGGGTTAAACGGTTTAGTGAGCCTGAACTTGTGCTTAAATTAACCTCCCATACCCCGCTATTACTACTGTTTAGTGCCAAGTCTGTTTGTTGTTGAGATAGTAAAACTCGCTTGTGGGAGTTTTCGATTGTGTTGCGTTTTGTTCTGTATTGCCAAACAATAATAAAAACAATAGATAAAGAAATTAGTCCATATACAAATAATGCCAATGGCGAACGCCATGGTGCATAGGCAACATTAAAATTAAGCTTTGTGGGTTTGCTCATACCATTGCTATTGTTAAGGTAAGCAGCAATAGAGAGTTGATAGTTTCCTGGTGCAAGCTTTGTAAAAAAGACTTTATTCTTTTTGTACTTATCATAAGTAAACGAAGTAGGGCCTTGCAAAGTTACCTTGTAGCTTGTTTTGTCTGTATTTAAAAAATCAAAGTTAGAGAAGCTAACTTCCAAGCCCATATCTTCAGCACTTAATTGTAATACGTCGTTTTTATATTGTTCAGGGTGATAATTAAGATCCCTAGAAAATAATTCAATTGCAGTGATCTGTGTTTTTAAATTTTCTTCTGAATATGGAACACTTAAAAAATCCTGCGGTGCTAATGTCAACAATCCAAGAGTAGTACCAAAAGCAATGCGGCCATCATTAAGTAAAGCATGTGAATCAAGGTTAAACTCATTAACTGTTAACCCATCTTTAACGGAATAAGCGTTTATTTGCAGTGAGTTTAGATTTACGCGATATAAACCATTCTGGCTACTTGCCCATAGAAAGCCAAACTGATCTATTTGTAATGCAAAAATAGACTTTGTATTAATACCCTGAGCAAAATTGACGCGCGTTTTTTCTTCATATGTTGTTGCATCTAATGCAATGAGCCCTTCATGCGAAGAAGCAAGCCAAAGTGTATTATTGTAGTCGATAACAGTGTCGTAGGTGACAACATATGTGAGGGGGTTATAGTTCTCAACTTCATATATTAAGGTCAGTTTTTGTGTTGTTTCATTATAGCGGTATAGCGCACCAGAAACACTAATAAGCAACTCATCAGGCTTATTTGAAAGAGGTTTTAAAAATGCATAAGAAGTTTCAGGGTCGAGTAGGTCTCGTAGACCTTTAATAATGCGAGTTTTTCCTGTTTTTCCATCATATAGGTAATAATTTTCACTATTGAAAAATGCGAAAGTGTCAGCTGTTATTTGATGAAAACCAAACACACCCGGCTGATTAATAACATCTTTTGTTAGTCCTTGTGAGGGAAGAGGCACAAGCTGTTTAGTTTGTTTATCAAAAAGAGCTAGGCCTTCATACAACAGCAGCCATAAATAGCGAGTAGGTTCACCTAGATCTGCGTTTGTAATGCCATACACACTAAACTCACCATAGAATGCTTTCTCATCTAGGGTATCTAAAAAAGTAGTGCTTTTATAATCACTATCAAGATGAGATATCCCATTTTCTGTACCTAACCAAATTGAATTCTGTTCATCTTGAAACACGCTATAAATAACGTTGTTGTGTAATTTCCCATTATGGGTTATTTGAATATTACTGAAGCGTCGAGCGAGTGTTGGCCACGTAAAAACCCCCTGAGAGCGTGATGCTAACCACATACCCCCAGATTTATCGACTAATACTTTAAGTATTGTGTTATCTGTAAAGTGAAACTTACTTTGGTCAAATTTAAGGATTAGCTCTTTTTGGCCGCTTTGGCTGTGGTATTGGTAAAGGCCAGCTTCAGTTGCTATGAAGTCGCCGTATTGTGTTGTTGTATAGTCCCAAATGTTATTGTCGTTCACCAGTGTTTTAACGTTTGCTAAGTCAAGCTTTGTACCTTGGATTAAGTCGATGGAGTAAAGCCCTTCAACAGTTCCGATTATCAAACTAAGCTGTTCATCGATGGATAGATATTTAACGTTTGTGTTGTAATCATTTTGTTTTGCTTCGGGCAGAAATGGGATTTTTGTTGTGTAATCATCAATGATTGATTTAGAGTAAAGGCCGTTACTTGTGCCTATGTACAGGTAATTTTTATTAACAGTGAGCGCTCTTACAATATGGTCTTCTTTGTTAATCGAGAACTCGCGGGACATTGACTTTGTGGTCGTGTTATAAACATAAACGTGGTGATTAATTGCAAAGTAAAATGCATTTTCGTCTTGAGCCACCGCGAGGATAGGTGAAAACGCTTTATCTTCTTTATTTAATTTACCTGAATAAATCTGTTCTGCGGCCAATGTGATTGGATCTATTATAAAGGCACCAGAAAATTCTGTAGATACAAGAATCTTGTTATCGCGTGTTTTCTTAAGTAAAACGATAGAGTATTGATCAAAAACAGGGAGGATATTGACTTTGTAGCCATCAAAACGATTAAGGCCTTGGAGGGTGCCAACCCAAATGTAGCCTAAATCATCTTGAAGAATATCAGTGACATAACCTTGTGAAAGGCCTTCATCAGGCGACAAGCGCTGCAATTGTTGGGCATAGTTGTTAGCATATGCCTTTTGGGAACAAATAGCATACATCATGGCTAAGATTAGCATAAAAAAAGTACTGAAGCGCACGTATAAGTTGACCCTGCTCAATTCGTTACTACAGACTAATATAGCATAGCAATAGTGTATTAATGAGTGAATTATAAGTGTGTTTTTAACAAGTGTAAAAAAAATGCGCCAATAAATTACGCTTATAATAAGGAACTAACATGAAAAAAACATTCTCAGTAAGTTGTTCACAAAGCCTTCTGTTAGTAATTGATATTCAAAGTAAGTTAAGTCCTGTGATGGCTCAGTTTGAGCAAATTAAACATGTGACCGAACAGCTTGCTAGCGCTGCTAAGCTGTATGATATTCCACAGCTTGTAACAGAGCAGTACAAACAAGGGTTAGGCACCACGGATGAGGCATTAAAAGCAGTGTTAAATGGGGCAACTTATTTTGATAAAACGCATTTTAGTGCTTTTAAAGAAAATGGATTTAAACAGCTTCTTGCAGATTACAATAAACCCCAGATTATTGTTGTTGGAATGGAAGCACATGTGTGTGTACTACAGACATGTTTAGATTTACTTGCTCATGACTACAATGTGTTTGTGATTGCTGACGGTATTTGCTCACGCAAAGAAATCCATCGTGATATTGCGCTTAATCAATTGCAAAATGCTGGTGCGGTGATTACAAGTGCAGAAAGTATTATTTTTCAATGGGCAGAAGTGGCAAATTCTGCAACCTTTAAAAAAATACTTAATATCGTAAAGTAACCTATAATACTAAAGTAACTTTACTGTGCGCAGTAAGGTACCTCGAATTTTTTATCATCAAATGATTTAAAAGAATGTAATAAACGTTTAAACTACTATTTTTTAGGGGTATACATGACTGATAGAAGCCGTCTTTTTACAGTTTTATTTGTTTTGCTTTTTGTTGAGTCAGTCGCTCTAGGCATTTATTTTTCAACTCTGATGCCTGCTTTTTTAATAGGTCTTCCCCTGTGTATATTGCCTATTTGGTTGCTAAGGACACACCCTGAACGCAAGTTAACGGCACATGTAGCAAGCGCTGCGCTTATTATGTTTTCATTTTTGCACATTCAACAATCGTTTGGCTTAATTGAGGTGCACTTTGAAATATTTATTTTAATGGCTGTCTTAATTATGTTTGTGCAATGGCATGTATTCATAACTGCCATTGTATTAGTAGCCATTCATCACCTTTCATTTTATTTCTTGCAGACTCAAAACTCAGGCTTTTACGTTTTTGATCCAGACCGTTTAGCGTTTAGCACGGTTATCATTCATGCTGCCTACGCTATTGTTGAGGCTTTGGTTGCTGGCTATATTGCTATCACTTTGCAAAGAGAGCGCCGTGCAGGACTATCACTTACCGCAGCCACTGATAAAATAATGAATGATCCTGAGCATGTTCTACTTTCAACCCGCGCCGATGAAACAAAAAATACTACAGTTCAAGGGTTTAACTCGCTTTTGGAGTCTTTAAATACAGTGATTGAACAAGTTAAGATGCAGTCTTTTTCGTTGAAGAGTAATTCCAAAGAATTGGTTGAGGTCCATGATGAACTTGCCGCTGCTGCCGATAAACGTGCCCAGCAAACTAATGATATAGCGCACTCAGGCAGTTCCGTTGCTCATGGTTTTACGTCGGTAGAGCACGAAAGCAATGTATTGAAACAACAGGTTGACGCAATTACATTGGCCGCAGGAGACACGTTAAGTGATGTTGAAAAAACAGATGACAAAAGCCAAGAATTACGTGGTCACTTAAATCATACAGATGAACAAATAAAATTACTTGTTGCAGCTGGGGATGTAATATCTAACCTCCTCAATGAGATATCTGGCATTGCAGAGCAAACTAATTTACTTGCTTTAAATGCAGCGATCGAAGCGGCTAGAGCCGGGGAACAGGGGAGAGGTTTCGCGGTCGTTGCGGATGAAGTGCGTTCTCTTGCAAATAGCAGCAAAAAAATTACAGATAAAATTTCAAATACACTTAAAGATTTAGTAAGTAATAGTCAAACATCAACTCAGTCGATGAACCAATGTATGAATGTGGTAGAAGAGCTAACAGATATCAGCTTCACTATGAAAGAGAATATCTTAGGCATGTCGCAGCAAATTGAAACGGTTGCTAGCAGTACGACCTCTGTGGCGAAAGTTGTCGCTGAGCAAGTAGGTAATACAGAACAGATATCAGCGAGTGCAGACGCGTTACGTATGAGTCAGGAGCAAGATTCAGCGATTGTTGCTAAGCTAACGGCTAAAGTGCAAATGATTGATGTAAGCATCGATGTTTTAGAGCAAAGCATTGCAAAATTCAAGTAAGAAAAACATCAAGCTTTACGCCATTATTCTTATATGGTTCATCAGCGTTGTAGCAGGGCTTGTCTACTTTCAATTTTCATCAATCAGTACTTTTGATCCGCAACAAAAACTGTTAAAAAATGGTTGGCTTGATGACTTTAAAAAACAAACTCAATGGCAAAACCCAAGCGATGCTATTTTAACTATTGTTATTGATTCCGAATGTGGTTGTTCTAAACGTTCAGCTGACCATGTAGAGCAGCTAACCTCATTAGCAAATACTTACGATGTTAAAGTAAAGGTATTAGATGCCGCTAAAATGAACAAAGAGCTACTGCCAAATGTGCCGGGAGCTGTGCTCATTGACTCTGTCGGAGCACTTGCTTATGCGGGACCGCTTTCAGAGGGCATTGCGTGCTCATCTGCCAGTGGTTTTGTTGAGCTTGTAATGAATAATTTGCAAGCGGGGTTTAATTCACGCTTAACAGTTACACAAGCGCAGGGGTGTTATTGCCGAGGGAGTTAACAAGAGTTCCTATGCTTGAGGACAGCTGCTCAATTATTGATTAAAAATTACCAGAAAACACTTTATTTTAGGAGCCATTACAAGTTTTAGCTCTCTGGACTTCTCCGCTTTCACTAGACACTGGCTTTGTATTCTTAAATTACAAAACGGAAGTAAACTTACGGTTTGTAAGCCTGTACTGCTATATTTTGGAGGCAAACTTCCGTTTCTAGGGTTTCAAAGGTCATTATCGGAAATATACTTCTGTTTTAATAGCGATAACCTAAATAGCTATATAAGCAACCTTTCAGGGGCTTTTTGAGCTAATTGAAGTCATTTACACTAACTCATAAATGGACAGAAATGAGTCAGTGACTTTGCTAAATTAGCAACCAATTAATTAACTCAGGTATAGCAAAGTAATTTGACATACCGTCTAGTGTTGATGGTACAGTTCAGTTTGTGAATATTCTACGTTCTGGAATATTCGCTTATCTTCTTCTCAAACTCTCTAACTAGCCCTTTGGGTACTCTAAGGTTAACCGTATCAGGTTGCTCTACCTTGTATACCCCTTGATAGTTGAGAGCACATACTCTTACAATCTCAAACAATGATTCAATCGGGTCGATACCGTGTTCATCAACAAATTTAGGGTATTTGCCATGGTTTGAGAATATTGATATTTCCCCATGTACAAACTTACTCCTCAATTCGTAAATAGTTTTTATTTTTGATTCGATTCCTACGATATCACAAGCATCTCTGCTCACCCCACCAACTATAGAAGCCTTGTTATTTCTTTCTGTACCGTACAGTGCATCTAACGCAATAAATTGGTTTAAGAACCTCTCTCGTTTATAATGGGTCCACCCATGAGCGATAAAAGATAATGCAGATTTCATTCTCTTAGTGGGAGAAGAAAAAATCTTCCGTAGATTGCCAACAACGTCATCGCTCAGATTTATCTCATAAACAGAAGGTAGGTTAGATCTTATTTGGCGAGTGGTAATGCTCGTAGAATCAAAAGAATTTATTCTACAATCAACTGTATCTTGATTGATTTTCAAAGGAGCATCGATAGTCACGCATAGTGCGCCAAATAACCTGTCTAGCTCTTCGACAGCTTCATTTATTGAGCGTGCATAAACCAAAACAGCAGAACTATCAGGCAGTAGCTTATACCTCCCGATAGGATTACGGCGCAAATCTTTATCATCAAGTGCTTCTAAAGGAAAGTTTATTCCTGTTCGGGCTCTCATATCGCCAAGTAGGCTTTCTATTTGACCTGAACCATAAATACATAAGTTATTAGTGAGCCTATGCATCCCGTCTGTATTAGCATACCGAATAGTGTAGACGTATGGTTTAAGAACCTTTTGAGAGTCGATGTGGTCTACAAACAAAGTACTTAGATTATTGCGATGCTGTTGTGAGAATATGGTACTTACTGGCTCATCCTGGCTAGTTAACGATAAGAAATCCGCATCAATAGTATTAAATGCATACGAGCAGAATTTTAGAAGTATCTCCTTTGCACTCTGGATATTACTGATACCTAATTCACTACCTAACTCTTTAATCAGTCTGCTAGCACATTTGTTTACATCTTCATCACTATATTTAAGCCAGAAAATGATATCTCCAGTCATGGATTTACCTATCTGAATACATGGAACCCCATCCTTAGGACAGTAAAAGAAAGCGTTAGACAAATCGGCAGTTATGCTGCTAGCGAATGAAGTATCCAATGATTAGCACCTGTAAATTAGCATCAATATGATAGACGTATTATTGCATATTAAGAGATTTAGATTAATTGAGTCAAAGAAGAACATCTATTAGCGTACGAGCAATCGCTATCACACACAATTTCTGGAGGTTTTCTGGCAATGGGCCTCTACCACCAGCCATGAGGAAAGGTACTGCGTTTCCAGTGGCACGATCTACCACTGAGTAAATGCATTAACAAGGAATGGGGCAGAAACGAGTTACGCTTGAATGTCCGCTTATGGCACAGACTGTGTGAAAACTCTGATCACCTTTTGGTCTAAGTATCTGCTGCTTATGATCGATTAATCTATACATTTAGTTCACTTAATATACTGATATTTATATAATAAGACTATTGATTCAGTCGAGGGTTGAGGCAATATGTCAAAGTTTATAAGCGGTGAAAGTCGTGACCAATCAACGTTATTTCCAGAATCGCTGGAAGATTACGTCAGTGAAGATAATACGGTCAGAGTGATTGATGTTTTCATTGAGGAGCTAAATCTAGCTGAATTGGGGTTTAAAGGATTAATCTTAAAGTCCACAGGCCGCCCTAAGTATCATCCAGCCACACTATTAAAGCTTTATCTTTATGGTTACCTCAACCGTATTCAATCATCTCGCCGATTAGAAACCGAATGCCAACGCAATATTGAACTGATGTGGCTACTTGGTAAGTTGGCACCCGACTTTAAAACGATTGCTGATTTTAGAAAAGACAACGGAGGCGGTATAAAAAATGTGTGCAAAACGTTTGTTGAAGTCTGTCGTCGCCTGAATATGTTTGAGAAACCAGTTGTTGCCATCGATGGTAGTAAGTTTAAAGCTAGCAACAACAAAGGCAATAATTTTACGCCAAGCAAAGTTAAATTTCACATCGACCGAGTCGAAAAGAACATTGAACGTTATCTTGAATTACTTGATGAAGCCGATAAAGAGCAAGCTAACGTCACAAAAATTAAAGCCACAAAAGAGAGGCTAGCTGACTTTCGCAGCCAGTTAAAAAAACTATACGAGATTAAAGAACAAGTTGAAGCTCATCCTGACAAGCAAATATCCACTACTGATCCTGATTCACGTTTAATGAAAACTCAAGGTTTTACAAGAGTTGTGAGTTATAACGTACAAAGTGCGGTTGATACCAAGCACCACCTCATAGTGGCACATGACGTGACCAACGTGCCAGATAGAGGCCAGCTTGCATCAATGACAAAACTCGCACAAGAAGCATTGCGCAAGAAAAATATACGGGTATTAGCAGATAAAGGTTACTTCAGTCAGCCTGATATAAAAGACACTATCGATTTGGGTGCAGAGCCAATCATGCCCAAGACGGATACATCGTCCTCTGAAAAGAAAGGGATATTTAACCGCTCACTCTTCAAATACGATGCAAATAAAGACATTTACTTATGCCCCGCTGGAAATGAACTTCAAAATCGAATGCAAGTATTTGAGCAAGGTAAATACCTTGATGTTTACTTCAATCACATTGCTTGTCGAGATTGTAAAATAAGAAGTCAGTGCACTAACTCTAAAAAAGACCCTAGGCGAATAAGGCGGTGGGTGCATGAGGTTCTGACAGAAGAAATGCTTCAAAAGCTAAAGAATGAACCTGAATTGATGCTTCATCGAAAGCAAACTGTTGAGCACCCCTTTGGCACAATTAAACTCTGGATGGGAGCTACCCACTTACTAACACGAGGTTTAAAAAGCGTGGGGACAGAAATAAGTCTTCATGTTCTGGCTTACAACTTCAGAAGAATGATAACAATTATGGGAGTTAATGGTCTAAGTAAAGCGATTAGAGTAGCGTTGCCATAGCAGTTTCGCCCGCGCGGAGAAAATTGTGATACTGAGAAAAAATCGATCGCAACCATCTTAGATGGTTTCAAACTAAGAACATACTCAAGACAATTTATTAAAAATTAGTTTTTACACAGTCTGGGCACAAACCGGAAATAAAAACACTTCAATAAACCCCATATTTATTCATAAAGGCTTTTAAAGCCTTTATGTGATCAATTTATAAACTCACTGACTTATTTACCTAAAGCTAATCTTACTTAATTTAAGAACCTAAGGAGATTTATAATTCTCGACTTGAAGGGTACAGTTTAGAGGCTTAATAAGATAAATGAATCTCGATTTATATGGCACAGCAGAAAGCTTTAATAAGATCTATAAATCTCATTTTGAGTGGCATTATTTGCATAAAACTCAAACAATTCTCAAGCTGCAGTAAAATCTCATTTTAAGTGGCCCTGCCTACAAATAAAAATAATTCTCAATTTATTTTAAAAACTAATTGCGAACAGTTAGCGTTTAGATTAATATACAGGCTCAAATGTAATTGAGAGTGGTTTGTATTCATGTATATCTGTTTATGTCACGGTGTGACAGATAAAAAAATTGAACAAACAATCGACGAAGGTGCGATGACGATGCGTGAGCTTAGTAAAGAGCTTAAGGTCGGGAGTCAGTGCGGTAAATGTTGTTGCTGTACTAAAAAAATCCTTAATCGTAAGCTTATTGAAATAGCTGATATTACAGATCAAGTTGCGTAGCTACAGTATTAGTTGCAAAGCAAAAAAAAGCAGCCTAAGCTGCTTTTTTTGTTTTTAATCTGCTTACATTTGCGATTGTAAGTAGTTTTCAATACCCGTACTTTTAATAAGCTGTTGTTGGGTTTCCAGCCAATCGATTTGCTCTTCTTGCTCGTTTAAAATGTTATCAAGTGCTTCGCGGCTGATATAATCTTGTTTGCTTTCAGCAAGTTTAATTGCATCTTTAAGATCATCGAGTGAATCGAGTTCAAAGCTCATATTAGCGTTTATCATTTCTTCGCTGTTTTCACCAATGCGTAAACGGCCAAGATCTTGTAAATTAGGCAAGCCTTCTAAAAATAAAATACGCTCGATTAAACGATCGGCATTTTTCATTTTTTGAATCGACACTTTGTAATCAGCTTTATCAAGTACACTAAAACCAAAATCTTTAAACATGCGTGCATGTAAAAAGTATTGATTAATTCCTACCAGTTCATTTGCTAGGATTTTGTTTAGTGCAACAATTACGTCTTTATCGCCTTTCATGTGTTTGCTCCTATTCGCCCATTTGTGATTGGTGATAGTTTTGGCTACCAATTTTATCAATTAAGCCAAGTTGTTGCTCTAACCAATAAACGTGATCTTCTTCTGTATCGAATAACAGCTTCTCTAAGATTTCACGAGACTGATAGTCTTTTTCTTGTTCACAAACAGCAATAACATCTTTAACACATTCAACAACTTCAAGTTCAAGAGTTAAGTCGTTTTGCATCATGCTTTTAACGTCATGACCAATAATCAAGTCACGGCGTTTTGTCATATTTGGAACACCTTCTAAAAATAAGATGCGCTTGATAAGCCAATCGGCGTGATCTTTTTCTTCTTCCATCTCATGATTTAGGCGAACATAAAGTTTATCTAAACCCCAATCGTCATACATGCGAGAGTGGATAAAATATTGGTCAATGGCTGCAAGCTCATTGGCTAATAACTTATTGAAGCTGTCGATAACTTTTTGATTACCTTTCATAATTGTGACCTTCTAAAAGATTGATTGTAGGTAGTGTAGTATAAAAATCACTTTTTGCAAGTATTTTCCTTTTAAATCAGTTGGTTACTATTGAGTGTGATTCTCGTTTAAGTTTGCATTGTTGGTTTAATTATGAACAGATTACGATTTATATTTCTGCTGCATTGCTTAAGGTCCAATCTAACTCGTTCTTTACTCTGTGTAATGAACGAGTTAGAGAAGCAGAGTATTAAAACTGGTATTTAACACCGACAGTAGCGGTTGTACCGAGGCCTTTTATATTATAGCCGCCGTATGTATATGACTGAGCGCGGGCAGGGAAGTAGTCTTCATTGAGTAAGTTTTCAATGCCTATAAATCCTTGCCAGTTATCGTCAAATTTGTATTGACCGATTAAGTTAAAAATATTGTAACTGTTGACAGGACCTTGATCGCCAACATACTTGCCATCGTCATTTGGTGCAAAGCGCTTTCTATCGCTAACATGTAGGTAACTCAGTGTCAGTGATGTTTTATCATCAGGTTGCCAGTTTAAGTTTGCTGTCGCTTTTGGCGGGCTTATTTGTTTTGAGCCTAAGTAGACATCCGCTTCGGTATTTTTACCTTCAACATAACTATAGGTTGCCAGTAATTTAAGGTTTGAGGCAATTGTGTAATCTACTAGCGTTTCGTAGCCCCAAATTTCTTGTGGTGCACGCACTGGCTCATACACACCAGTCACTTCGTTAAATTTATTAGTTGTGCCAAGTTCAGAGGTGCTGCGATAGGCTGCGATTTCAATTCGTAGGTTTTCAAACTGTGAGTTAAAGCCAATTTCGTAATTATCGATAATTGAAGCCTGGGTTTGAATAAGCCCAATATCGTTTACTGTTGCAGCGCGAAGTAGGCGCCCAACATCTGAGATATCAGAGCCTTGCGAGTAACTTATAAACGGGCTGAATTTTTCACTAAGGTTGTATTTAATCCCAAAGTTATAAGTTGTAGCGTCGTAATCAATGGTGTCACCTTTAACATTGATCGGTATTGAGCATTGAGTTGGCGTTTTACATAGTTTGAGTGTGCGGTAATCGTCTACGCTTAAATCAATGCTTTCTTGGCGAACACCTGCTTTGACAATAAGATCATTCGCAATTACCCATTTAGTTTGTAGAAATCCAGCAACGCTTTTCATATCCATCTCAGGAACCCAAACACGGCCATCTACCAGAGGCTGTGAAGTGACATCATTTAATGCATCAATGCCATAAATAAAAGAAGCTTCAATTGTGTCGAAGTCTACTTGTGTATTAAATGTAGCACGCGCGCCTTTTTTGTCTGAGCTGATGACTGATTGGCCACCATCGAAGTTTTCCTCAGGATTTGCAAGGTTTGGTGAGAAGAAAAATACGTTTTCTATATCTTGCATATAGAGATCTAGTGTCATCTGGGTGTTTTCAAATAATGCATAATCTGTGTATTTTAGGGTAATATTTTCGTTGCCTTCAGGGCCTTGTGGTTTACCTTTTTTTTGTAATTCTGGTGGTACATGAATTGCGTAGGTTTTTTCACCTAAACTCATATCACCATTTACATCACCAAGGTCTGTTTTTTGCTGTGAACTAAAGTAGTTATAGCTAAATTGTAGCTGTTTTTCGTCGTCAAAATCATAGCCAAGTTTTGTAAAATAGTTTTCTGTAACCGCATCGGACAAGCCGTATTGCAGACCTAGAATATCGCCTTGCGAATCACGCTGAACGCCGTTTTCTTCATAGCTTGCCGTTACTAAATAGCTAAATTTGTCAGCGCGACCGTTTATGGCAGCTGACAATCTTGCGCCAGCGCTTTCTTCTAGTTTTACTGCGCTAAAACGACTTGATAGGCTGATTTCGCCCTGTGTTTTATCATTACTTTTAGCGTGTTTGGTTATGTAGTTGATAATACCGCCGGATGCGCCATTGCCGTAGATAGAGGTTGCGCCTTTGATAACCTCTATTCTGCTTATGGCACTTGGGTCGAGCGTTTTAATGCCTAAAGAACCATTACGCAATGGTGTTGATTGCGGCACACCGTCAATCATCACCAGTGGAGCGCGGCCGCGCAGTGTTTGACCTGTGTTACTTGAACTCCCAGTATCAGGCGCGAGGCCCGGCACCATTTGCGCAAGCAGGCTTTGTAGTTCAGGGTTAACTTTTAAATGCTCTTCAATCTGCTTTTGATTAATAACGGTAATTGATGCAGGGACCTCATCAATGCTCTCAAAAACACGGCTACCGGAAACAACAATACGCTCCATTTGTTCATCCGTTAATTGTTCTTTTTTAAGAGTGTCATCAGCAAAGGTTGTGTTGCTAACAGCAAGTGCCAGTAAGGTTAGAGAGGTTTTAAACATGAAGATCCTTATATTTTCTTATTACTGTATTTAATAGGCTGAACTTGATGGGCGGTATAGTAAATGCAAAGAACTGTAAAGGCAAGATGAATGATAATTGTTTTTATTACTGGCATTTAAAGGTGTTTGATAAGTATCTTTTAACTATTTCAACGGGGTTGATACATAACGCAACATTTACCTTATTGTGTATGATTTACTTGATGTTATGACTGAAGATTGTTGTAAAGCGACAATTTAAAAAAAGACTTAGCTGTTATTGATATTTAAATGTTTTTTTAATGTTATTCATAAACAATGGCTTACAATTAATCTTCGAGATTTTATTTAGGTCGCGGTGTCATTTTATTTAAAGTTGCTCTAATTCACTTGGAGGTGAAACATGCTAACCAGTAGTAATGAAGATCATGCGACTAAAGTGGCCGCTGTTTTTGAAAGTGAAGAACAGGCTAACAGGGGATTCGAAACTTTAAGTCAAGATGCGCAATTTGAACAAAGCAACATAAATTTTATTGCTCCTCATGATAACAATTTTGGCGAAAAGGTAGAGCCAGAGGATAAAAATATAGGTAAAACCTTACTCAAAACCCACATAGTGTTTGGTGTTATTGGTTTAGTTGTAGGCTTAGTCATAAGCACAGCCTTTTTATTTATTGGGGTGGGGTTTATTCAAAACTTTGTTTTCGAAACTTACGCAGGTATAAGTACTGTGACTATTTTTATTGCTCTATTAGTGGCTGGTCTTATGTCAATTCGTCCAGATCATGACCCGTTGATCAACAACGTTAGAAAAGCAACTAGCACAGGAAAATGGGTGCTAATCGTTCATACGGATTCGGGTGAAAGAACTGAAAAAGCAGAAACATTACTTAAGCCCTTTGTGACATCGATATCTGCAACGTTGTAAGTATGCAGTGCGTATAAGCGGTATTAACGATAATGCCGCTTATACCAAAAATAGATACCTGAAATCGAAAACAACAGTGGCAATAATGCAAGCAGCAACCACAGTGCTTGTAGCAATGAACCTGCAAAATCACCTATATGAAATTTATACTTAAAGTTCCAGGCTTGTGTTGTAAAGTTAGCTTTTGATGCGTCATACTTTTGAAGCACTTGACCTGTGTATTGATTGACCCATACCCAGCTGTAGGCGTCACTCTCATAAGGATTTTTAATTCGTAAAGCAATTGCGTCATGTGGTTCTTTTGGTAAATAAATACGAAAAAGTACTCCTTTTGGAAACGCTGATAAACCATTTTCTAGCGCAACTGCGAATTGATCACGGTTAATATTCTTTGGTACCGTTAAAGTTGGTGCTGTTGGCCGACCTTCAACAGTGTTTTGCGTAGTGAACTCAAGTACTGCTTTTGTTTCATCTTTAAAATTAAACGCCATTCCTGTGAACGCTATTAAAATTAACACTAAAAATAAATAAACGCCCAGTACTGTGTGCAACTGATACAGCAAAATTCGTAATTTGGCTTTAGGTTTAATGACAAGCCGCCTTATGCGGTTTTTAGGTTTTATCCATAGATATACGCCAATGAGCATGTTTATGATGAAAATCAATGCACATATAGAAACCCAATTTTTAAGTGGCTTTTGACCATCACTATCTTCATAAAGTAACCAACGATGCAGAGCCATGGTGAAACCATAGGTGGTTGAATAATAATCATATTTTAGAAGGATATCAGCGTTATAAGGGTTTACGCTTACATATTGTTTGTTAGACAGTTGTATTTGCCAAGCAAATTGTGGTTGTTGCTCAGGCATAAGCATGGTGACTTTTTGCTTAGTGTGAACTTCAATCGTATTGATAAGAGCTGGGTAGGCGATTGTGGTTTTTTCGGGAGTCACTGTCCAAAAATCAGGGTTGATTAGGCGTTGAATGTCCTTAGCATAAATTAATAATGCACCCGTCACGCTCAAACATATTAAAAATAACCCACTGATCAAAGTCAGTATTAAATGAGTACGACGTAACCACAGCTTCAACTGCTCACCTATAGTTTGTTAAATAAAGATGAGCGAGTATAAATGATAGTACGATGCATTTTCAATTCTATCGAACTGGCTAATTAAATACATTTTAAAGAGCTGTGATTATCTTATTTCGATAATACAGTACTCAATAGCAAAGTTATTGTGTAAATAGGATTTTATAGCATCTAAGTCTGGGGTTTTGTCAGCGCAAATGACTAGTTCACAGTGTGTTGTATTATCATCAGATTGCCATGCCTTTAAACTAAGTACTTTGCTTAATGAAAACTCACTATTTAAATTTGATATTATGTTTTGGCGTTCGAAGTCAGCGGGGGCTGCTTGCATCAGAATTCGACAACTTTGCATAAGTAAAATTACGCCATGATAAATCACATAAGCAGTTATCAATATTGTTGCTAGCAAATCTACTATATACCATTGATAAAGTATGATGAGGGTACCGGCAACAATAACCACCACCGAAGCCATTGCATCTGAAACATTATGAATAAAAGCCGCTCGAATATTGATACTTTTTTTTGCCCCAGCAAAGTAGGTAAGCACTGCTGTTGCCAAATCAATTATTAACGCAATTGCTGCAATCCACACTACAATCCAACCATCAATCGGGGTGGGGTTAAAATAACTCTTTATGGCTTCAATAATTAAAAGCCACCGATGACGATAAGCGTTGTACTATTTAGTAATGTGGCTAAAATCTCTGCACGTTTATAGCCAAAATGGTAGTTATCATCTGCTATTTTATTCCCTATTTTTCGTGCGATTAAAGCAATGAAAATTGCCGCTGCATCACTTAAGTTATGCAATGCATCAGCAATGAGGGATAAGCTGCCCGAAAAAATTCCTCCTACAACTTGTGCAGCTGTAAGGAGTACATTAATAAAAACAGCAAAAGCTAATTGGTAGTCACTTTTATTGTTATTTTCAGCGCTGTGATCATGACTGTGTCCCATTACAGTTCCTGCTTATTACTCTAAAGTTAAGTTTATAACATGAGGTTCTAATTAAACCTAGGGGGGGAATGAGCGATTGCCTGACCATATAAGAAAAACCTGATGGCGGTAAAGAGGCTTTGTTGTTTAAATAAGATCTGTTATTGTTTAGTCGATCCGTTTACTAAGGTAATTTATTTGAAGCATTCAGTGGTGTTATTATTAGCCTTTATGTTACTCCAACCTATGTTGGATAGCTTTGACGTAGCTGATTATAACGGTGCTATTAAACAGACTTCTTCTATTTTACAGCAGCAATCTGAATTAGATAAACACTGCACTAGTAATGGCGATCATATCCTTCATCAAAGCGAGCATAAACAGCTTAGCGCAGATTTATCTGATGCGCTTGAGGACAGTCATTGTCATGTTTGTCATGTGCCCGTATATTTCAGCACTTTATGGCACTACCCCGTTTCTGCAATTGAATATGAGACAATAAAACTCTCTGATATTCGCCTCAACTCACGTTTAATCGTGCCTGACTTACGCCCTCCCATCCTTTCATTAATAAGTTAACACTGTTTAGCCTTTTGGCTATTAATTTATTAGTTTGAGAATTAATTAACGCTTTAAAAGTCTGTATTAGCTTGTCTTAACGCTAAGTCATACATTGTATATGTATTAAGCGAAGAAGACTGGTTTGTATGCTTTTAAATCAGCGATAGATTCTTAGTTTATGGGAATTGCATTATGAAGTTTTTTTACCTTAGCGCGCTTATTTTAAGTGTTTCTATTCAATCGGCGCTAAATGAGCAGCATCAACATGATGAAAGCGAACCACACGTCACCGAGCAGCAAAAGATAGGGCTTAGTTTAACCCCTACGCAAATGACTCTAGCAGATATCAAAATAGCTCCACTCACAAAACAGTTTTATCACTCTCAGATATATGCGCCGGGAGAAATTAAAGCAAACGGGTACACGAGTTATTTATTGTCACCACGGGTCGATTCAATTGTTGTCAAGCGTCACGCTACTTTAGGTCAGCATATAGAAAAAGATGCTCCTTTAATAACCCTATTTAGCGCTGATGTTGCCACTGCACAAACGAACTATCGACTAGCACAAGCACAGTGGCAACGCTTAAAAAAGATGTCATCGGGTACTGTGAGTGAAAAAGATTACTTAACCGCGCAGGCTGAGTATGAAGTCGCTTATAGCCAATTGGCAGCGTATGGTTTGATAAGTAAAGATATTGAGCAGTCAATAAATACTCCACCTAATAAACTTGGTGAATATACGTTGTACGCACAAACTTCTGGCGCAATTTTGAGTGATAATTTTGCTCAAGGCCAACGTGTTGATTCGGGGGTTGAGTTAATGTTGATTGCAGATGAAAGTAATTTGTGGGTAGAAGCGCAGTTATCAGCGAATCAAACTGTAAAAATTGCTAAAGGGGCCATCGTACAAATTAAGGTTAATTCAAAACACTATCCTGCAACGGTCTCGCAAGAGGCGCACACTATCAATCAAGTGACTCGCTCTAGAGTTGTCAGGTTAAATGTCGCTAATGAACAGCATCAACTTCACCCAGGTATGTTTAGCGATGTTTATTTTTCGTTTCCAACAACAGAGCAATTTTTAGCTGTGCCGCAGCAAGCTTTGGTAAGAACCAAAGATGGTGACTGGGCTGTATTTACCGTTAATGACAATGAAGAATTTGTAGAAAAAGAGGTCGAGCTCGGGGTTAAGTTTGTTGGCTTGCAAGAAATTAGAGGGATAGCAGAAGGAACTCGCATCGTCACACAAGGCGCTTTTTTTGTTGCATCAGAGCAAGCCAAAGGCAGCTTCGATCCGCATAACCATTAGGAGCGACGAGTATGTTTAATAAAATAGTTAATGCTGCTATCGGCAATCGATTACTGGTTTTTTTAGCGCTTTGCGTGGTTGCTGCGATAAGCGCTATTGCGATCCCTAAATTGAATTTAGATGCGTTTCCTGATGTAACCAATGTACAAGTTGCGATTAATACAGAAGCGCCAGGTTTAGCTGCCGTTGAAGTTGAGCAACTTATCACCTATCCCATTGAAGCGGTTATGTATGCGTTACCCGATGTCGACCAAGTTAGGTCGATTTCAAAAACAGGCTTATCTGGCGTAACGGTGGTGTTCAAAGAAGGGGTGGATATTTATTTTGCGCGGCAACTTGTGTTTGAACGTCTGCAAGCGGCTAAAGAGCTTATCCCAGAAGGAATTGGCTTGCCAGAAATGGGACCGAACACGTCAGGGCTTGGCCAAGTGTATCAATACTTATTGGCGGCATCTCCTGAGTCTGGGCTTGATAGTATGGCGCTGCGTAGCTTAAACGATTGGATCGTAAAACTACTCATTTTACCTGTTGATGGCGTAACAGAAGTACTGTCGTTTGGTGGTGATGTTCGTCAATATCAAGTTAACCTCAACCCAAATAAGTTACTTGCTTATCAATTAGATCAGCAGCAAGTCGTGAGCGCACTTGAAGAAAATAACACCAATGTGGGTGGCTGGTATATGAATCGCGGCCAAGAACAATTGGTGATCCGAGGTACTGGCTGGTTTAATGCGGGCAAACCGGGGTTACAAGAAATTGCGCAAACGCCGCTGAAAACCATTAGTGGCACCGTTGTTACTATTGCTGATGTGGCTGAGGTGTCATTAGGCAGCGAAATCCGCCAAGGTGCGGCAACCATGAGTGTTAAAGATGCACAAGGTAATATTACTTCTCTAGGTGAAGTGGTAACAGGCGTGGTGTTAAAGCGTATTGGCGCTAATACGAAACAAACCATTGATGGCATAACCTCGCGTATTCAATTAATTAATCAAGCATTACCTGATGGTGTGACATTTGAGCCTTTGTACGACCAAGCTGATCTGATCACCAAAGCGGTCAATACGGTTGTTGATGCGTTGTTGTTGGCATTTGTGTTTATTGTGGTGGTGTTGGCATTATTTTTAATGAATCTGAGAGCTACATTATTGGTTTTATTATCGATCCCAATTTCAATTGGCTTAGCACTGTGTGTGATGGCGTGGTTTGGGCTTTCTGCAAATTTAATGTCATTGGGCGGGATTGCTGTTGCGATCGGTATGTTAGTCGATGGCTCGGTGGTAATGGTAGAAAATATCTTTCGTCATTTAACGCAGCCAAGCACTAAATCGCATAGTAATGTTGAGCGCATAAAGCTAGCTGCTCAAGAAGTTGCCCGCCCGGTATTCTTTGCAGCGTTGATCATCTTAGTGGTATTTATGCCATTGTTTAGCTTTGAAGGCGTTGAAGCTAAGCTGTTTCAGCCTATGGCAATCAGTATAATGTTAGCAATTATTGCGGCTGTTATTGTTGCGTTGGTGATTGTGCCAGCATTAGCGGTGTACTTATTTGGCAATGGCGTCACGTTGAGACGCAGTGTGGTGCTAGCGCCTTTAGATAAAGCTTATAAGCTGTGTTTGGGCTGGGCAATGAATGTGTGTAAAACAGTGATTGGTATAGCGGGTGTGCTGGTGGTAATTGCGGGCGTGTTATTGCCACAGTTAGGCACCGAGTTTGTGCCAGAGCTTGAGGAGGGCACCATTAATTTACGAGTAACTTTGGCGCCGTCTGCCAGTTTAGATACGGCATTGGCGGTTGCACCAAAACTTGAAGCAATATTGCTTGAGTTTCCAGAAGTCGACTATGCGTTGAGTCGTGTTGGTCGCCCTGAAGTAGGTGGCGATCCAGAGCCAGTCAATAATATTGAAATATACTTAGGCTTAAAACCCGTAAGTGAGTGGCAATCTGCTGACAACCGCTCCCAACTGCAAGTGTTAATGGAAACAAAACTAGAGCAATTTCCAGGCTTATTATTTAACTTTTCACAGCCGATAGCCACGCGAGTGGATGAGTTATTGTCTGGGGTAAAAGCGCAGTTGGCGATTAAGCTGTTTGGTGCTGATTTAGCTGTGTTGGTCAGTAAAGGTCAAGCTATTGAACAAGCTGTAAAAGGTGTAGCTGGCGCAAAAGATGTGGCAATGGAGCAAATCGCCGGTGAGGCACAATTAGTGATCAAACCAAACCGCTTAGCGCTTTCTCGCTATGGGTTATCGGTGGGTGATTTAATGACCATTGTTCAACATGGTATTGGCGGCACAGCAGCAGGGCAAATTATTAATGCCAATGAGCGTTATGATATATATGTTCGCATTGGCGCTGAGTTTCGTGACAGCCCTGAAGCCATTGCAGATTTACGCTTATCATCACCGACTGGTGCATTGGTTAGAGTTGGCGATGTGGCAACGGTTAATATTGAATCTGGCCCACCACAAGTACGCCGTGACGATGTACAGCGCCGAGTGGTGATCCAAGCCAATGTTCAAGGGCGCGATATGGGCTCTGTGGTTGCAGATATACGAGCTGCGATTACTGAGCAAGTCGATTTACCAGCAGGTTATGGCATAAGTATTGGCGGCCAGTTTGAAAACCAACAACGAGCTCAACAGCGTTTATCAATCGTGGTACCTATCTCTTTAGCGTTAATCGCACTGTTGCTTTATTTTGCATTTGGCTCAATAGGCCAAGCTATGCTTATTCTAGTAAATGTGCCATTAGCTGTGATCGGTGGTGTGATTGCACTGTACGTATCAGGCCAATATTTATCAGTTCCCAGTTCAGTCGGTTTTATTACCTTGTTTGGGGTAGCGGTACTCAACGGAGTGGTTATGGTTGAGAGTATAAATAACCGTGTGAAAAGCGGTGATAGTTTAGATACCGCTGCATTTAATGGCGCATTATCGCGATTACGACCCGTACTGATGACGGCATTAACCTCAGCACTTGGTTTGATCCCTATGTTACTATCAACTGGCATTGGTACTGAAATCCAAAAGCCATTGGCAACGGTAATTGTAGGCGGTTTATTCACGGCAACATTTTTGACACTCTTTGTTTTACCTGTGTTATATCCAAAATTTAGCCGTCAGTATAAAACACAGCATCGCTAGCTTAGTCACAGGGCTAACAGGCTGAGAGTAAAATTTACAATGCATTGAACGACTTATAAAACAGGTTGTAAAGTGAGAGTGCAATTCATAACACAAGGCGCATAAACTTGCGTCCTGTGTTATTTAGTGCATTATTAGTAAGATATAGATGGAAAAGTTTTTGGTTAAAAATAACAATGCAAAAAAATCAGAGTAATTATAAAGGCCAATCTATCCGCAGTAAGTTGATAGTTACATTTATTATTATTTCATTAGTGCCTTTATGTTTGCTTTCTTGGTTTAGTTTTAACCATGTTACCCAGTCTTTAGAACAAAATGCTGAAGTAGAGCTTAAAGAGTTAAGCCATATCGGTAAGCAATTTGCTGATATATGGTTTACTGATCATGTTAAAGATATTTATTTATTAAGCGATCAACTCCAGCACAATCAGCTTCAAAAACAATTGTTTATTGATAAATTTATCGCACGATACAAGTTCGTTGATAATATTCATATATTGTTTGATCCTCAAAATACGCCTAGTCCACGAACTAAAGGGCAATTTAGTCAGTTAAATCAAGATCAACTTATCGCCATGCTGGCTAAGTTAGAACAAGGTGAAAGAAACGTATTTATTTCCAGCTCAGAGCCAGTAGCACAGCATTTTATTGGTGTAGCAATTCACGATGAACAACAAAGATTAACCTCCATTGTTTTGGTTACAGTTAATTTTCAGGGGCTGTTGACGAGTCTAGAAAGTATTCATGAAGCAAACCCCAGCTTAAACTTTTACCTTGTTAAAGACCGAGTTATTCAAGGAAAAAATCAATCTTTGAGCTTCATTGCAGGCAATGAAAGCCCTGAAATACATCAGGGAGTATTTACTTATTCTAAAAATAACAATGAATTATATTATGCCATTTTAACTGATCTTAATTTTGCTGATGCGAAAGGCTGGCAACTACTTGTTGAAAAGCCAAGTGATGTCATGTTGTTAAGTGCAAGGCAGTATAAACGAATGGCAGTAATAACAAGCAGCATAGCACTGGTGAGTATTTTAATATTGTCGCTGTGGTTTGCACGGCGATTATCACGGCCATTAGTGCAACTAGCTAAAGCCACAGAAAACATAACGAATGGAACTCAAGATCATGTGCCAATTTTAACTGATAGTGCTGAACTACATCAGTTATCTATCGATCTTGAGTTGCTAGTTAACAGTAAAGAGCAACAACAAGCGCGTCTACAACAACAAAGTGATGCCCTAAAACATGCTTTAAAACAATTAACTGAACAAAAAAATGCTTTAGATGAGCACGCCATTGTGGCTATTACTGACATCAAAGGCAGTATTACATTTGTTAATAATAAATTGTGTGAAATTAGTGGTTACAGTGAAGATGAGTTGCTGGGGCAAAATCACCGTATGCTGAATTCAGGCAGACACAATAAAAGCTTTTTTAAAGGAATGTATAAAACTTTAAAACAAGGCAAAGTGTGGCATGGGCAAATATGTAATAAAGCTAAAAATGGCGCTTATTATTGGGTCGATACCACCATTTTACCTTTTTTTGATGAACAGGGGCACGCGCAAAGTTATATTGCCGTACGCACCGATATTACCGCATTAAAGCATCAAGAAATTGAACTTGAGCAACACAAAACCCAATTGCAACTTGTACTCGACAGCACCGCTGTAGGGGTGTGGGATTGGTATATAGACACCGATAAGGTTTACTTTAACAATCGATGGGCTGAAATAATTGGTTACACGTTAGCGGAGCTCGAGCCAACCGATATTAATACTTGGCAAGACAATGCCCACCCAGATGACCTTATAGTGTCAGAGCAAAAGCTGACGGAGCACTTTTGTGGCCATACTGATTACTATGCTGCTGAGTCGAGAATGAAGCATAAAAATGGTCAGTGGATCTGGATTTTAGATACCGGCCGTGTTGTTGAATGGAATACGGATGGTACGCCAAAACGTATGATCGGTACCCATTTAGACATTACCGAGCGTAAAGAGATCGAAACCCAATTACAACAAGGGCGGGATAGGTTTGCATCGCTGGTTGAAAATATCCCGGGCATTGTCTATCGCTGCAAATATGACGAGCAATGGACCATGCTTTACATGAGTGACCAAACAAAAACGATTACAGGCTATGAACCTCATGATTTGGTTCATAACTATCACCTTGAATTTGCTCAGTTAATTCATCCAGATGATACCACTAAAGTTGAACAAGAAATTGCCAAGCAAGTAGCGTTACAGCAGCCTTGGTCTATTGAATACCGGTTAATTGCATCGGACTCAAGCACGCACTGGGTACATGAAAAGGGCCAAGCAGTGTTTGATGATGCTTCGAATGTACTCTACCTTGATGGATTCATTTTAGATATTACCGAGCAATATAATACCCAATCGCAGTTGTATCGTCAGCAAAGCCTACTTGAAACCATGAGTAAACAAGGGAAAATCGGTGCTTGGGAAGTTGATTTAGAGCGTGCAAAAATCTATTGGTCAGAAGAAGTTAAAGCAATTCATGAAGTGTCAGATGATTATCAACCTAAAATTGAACAAGCGCTTGATTTTTACAAAGAAGGAATGCACCGAGATAAAATTAGTGAGCTATTTGAAAAGGCCGTTGCAGATGGGCAAAGTTGGGAAGTCGAACTGATTATAATCACTAAAACAGGTAAAGAACGTTGGGTTAAGTCAATAGGGCAAGCTGAGTTTTCAGAGGGTAAATGTATTCGTGTTTACGGCTCTTTTCAAAATGTTGATACGTATAAACGCCTTGAATTAGAGAGTATTAAAGCAAATCAGTACAACAAAAACTTAGCTAGCCTAACGGTATCACCGCAAATACTCTCTGGTAATTTTAGTAAAGTAAAAGATTTAGTTGCGCAATCCATGTGCGAAGTACTGAATGTACAACGAGCATCAGTGTGGTTGTTTGATTCGAATAATCAAGAAATGCACTGCATGAGTTTATACAGTGCCGAAGAAGGCGTGCAGCAGCAAAGCTTTGTGTTAAAAGTTGATGAATACCCAAGTTATTTTAAAACGATTTTTGCCCAAGGCTTATTAGCCATTAACAATGTTAATACCCACCCCGCTACGGTTGAGTTTATTAAAGATTACACTTCGCCTTTAAATATTAAGTCGATGCTCGATGCCGTAATCTCTACAGGTGATGGGATTTTGGGTGTACTTTGTGCTGAGAGTGTGGGGGAATACCGAGCTTGGAGTCAGAACGAAGAAACTTATTTACGTTCACTTGCTACCCTTGTTGGCAGTGTATTAATGTCGCAAAACCAAAAAGAAACCGCTGAAGAATTAAAAGTTGCACTGGCAAAAGCGAATGATGCTGCATTGGCGAAAAGCCAATTTTTGGCAACCATGAGTCATGAAATTCGTACACCAATGAACGGTGTTTTAGGGATGTTAGAACTAATTGAGCTGGAGCCGTTAAACAAGCCAGTACAAACGAAGGTCTCGATTGCGAAAAATAGCGCTCATTCTTTGTTGTCGGTGATCAACGACATTTTAGACTTTTCTAAAGTAGAAGCAGGAAAAATCGAGCTAGAGAGCATTAACTTTAATGCGTGTGATTTATTAGGCCAAGTGGCTGAATCGCAAGCTTTGCGGGCGCAAGAAAAGAACATAGAGATTATTCTTGATGTTGTTGGTGTGGTTCCTGCTGATCTTAGAGGCGATCCAGGGCGGATCCGTCAAGTGCTGACAAACTTAATCAGTAATGCTGTTAAGTTTACCCAACAAGGCGAGGTTGTCATAACCGCCAATCTAGCACGTTTAGATGAGCAGTATCAATTAACTATTTCGGTTAAAGACTCAGGGATAGGAATTGATAGTGCCAAACAAAAAGACTTATTTAGCCCATTTTCGCAAGTCGATGCCTCAACAACTCGTGAATATGGCGGTTCAGGTCTTGGTCTCGCTATCTGTAAGCAACTTTGTGAGCTTATGGGGGGCTCAGTGAGTGTTACCAGTAAAGTCGGTAAAGGCAGTGAGTTTACCGCTAGTGTTATGTTACTACCAGGAATTGAAACTCAACAAAGTATTCCTCGTATCGATATGGAACAGCTGAGTATTCTAGTGGTTGATGACAATGAAACAAACCGGATAGTGATCAGCCAGCAATTAGAACACTGGGGAGCAAAAGTTGAGCTTGCCTGCGATGCAAATCAAGCTATTCGTTTATGCAAAAGTCGTGTTAGTGACAATTTACCGCTTTATGATATTGCAGTCCTTGATATGCAAATGCCTGACATTGATGGCATCGAATTATGTCGAATATTAAAAGCAGATGAAGCATTTAAGGCTATGCCATTAGTGATGATGACCAGTATAGCGGGCATGGAAGGGGCGCAGCGCTACAATGATGCCGGTTTTCAGGCATACTTTCCTAAACCTATCACAACGGCGGATCTTATTTCTACGATGGCAGTGATCGCAAATAACAGCGATGAAACTGATCTACCGCTTGTTACTTCAAGCTACATTTCATCGTTACGCAGTATAAAGAAGAATAATCACATCCTGCTAGTGGAAGATAACCCAATCAATCAACAAGTCGCTAAGCTAATGTTAAGTAAGCTAAACTATCAAGTCACTTTGGCAGTAAATGGGCAACAAGCATTGTCTATATTAGCAAAGGTGCCCGGCGACCATTTTGCTTTGGTATTGATGGATTGCCAAATGCCTATAATGGATGGGTTTGATGCCACTCGCGCGATTCGCGCAGGTGAAGCCGGTTATAAACATCAAGATATTACCATTATTGCGCTGACGGCTAATGCCATGGATACCGATCGCGATTACTGTTTAGCCACCGGTATGAATGATTATTTAGCCAAACCAATTCAATTAGATATATTAAAAGAGAAACTCGAGCAATTTTAAATGAATAACACACAGACAATCACAATTAGAGATGCACAACCATCAGATGCAGCAACCATTTTGCACTTTATTAACGAACTTGCCATTTATGAAAAAGAACCTGATGCAGTAAAAACTGATGAGCAAGCAATTTTAAAAACCTTGTTTAGTGAAGGGGCAACAGCACACAGCATTATTTGTTTAGACGGTGATGAAGCCATTGGCTTTGCCGTGTACTTTTATAACTACTCTACCTGGCTTGGTAAAAACGGTTTGTATTTAGAAGATTTGTACGTAAGCCCAGATAGTAGAGGTAAAGGGGCCGGTAAGCTTATAATGAAACACTTAGCTCGTCAGGCGATCAGTAAAGATTGTGGCCGTTTTGAATGGGTTGTTTTAGATTGGAATAAACCCGCTATTGATTTTTATAATAGTATTAATGCAAAACCGCAAGATGAATGGATTATCTATCGTTTGACTGGAAAAGACCTCGTCGACTTTGCTGAAAGATGAAATAACAATATAAATAAAAATCATTTGCATTAAGTTGTGTTGCTGTGTAAATTAAACGCATCAATATAATTTTGTGCAGGTGATTTAATGTCACGCCCTCAACTTAATGACAAGTTAGACTTACCTCAAGTCGATCAAGCACTGACTCCTTGGCAATCCAATATAATGGCGGGCAACTATGCCTTTGAACGCGGTGCTTTACTTGAAGCAAGAGATAAATACACCACAGCCCACACCCTTGCAGAGCATCTATTAAGCCAGTTTAGTCGAGCAAAAGTTTGCCAGTCGGTTATCGGTGCAATTGAACATTGCTGTCCGGCATTGGTGGTTGCAGCCCATAACCTAGCCGATACCTACCGTGCTATGAATCAATGTGAACAGGCTTGTAAATGGTTATGCAATGTACACCTTACTTTGAGCCACCTTATTGAGCATCCATGTAATTCGGTCCGAGCTGTGGTGGTACATCATCACCATAAAACCTATTTAGAACTTGTCCAATTTGCTCAGATGCACAGCAATCACCCACATTTGATTGAACAAATAAATTACACATTAAGTTATTCATCTGATCAAACAGCAACCGTGCATTGATCAATTAACCACAGGCCTTAAAGGAGTAATCATGGCATATACACTGCCCCCATTACCTTATGAATACGATGCATTGGAGCCTCATATTGATGCTAAAACTATGGAAATACATCATACATTGCATCACCAAACCTATATAAATAAAGCTAATGCTGCGCTTGAAGGGACTCATTACGCGGAGCAAGACACAGAAACGTTATTACGAAAAATACACACACTACCAGAGTCATTACAAAAAGCGGTGCAAGAGCATGTTGGTGGTCATAACAACCATTCATTATTTTGGACTATTATGAGCCCTGATGGGGGAGGCGAACCGCAAGGCGAATTGGCTCGGGCAATTGATAGTGCGTTTACTGATTTTAATAGTTTTAAAGCGCAATTTACCAATGCAGCTGTAAGCCGCTTTGGCAGTGGTTGGGCGTGGTTATGTGTTAATGCAAACAAAGAACTAGTGGTTCAGAGCAGCTTGAATCAAGACAGCCCTTTAATGGAAGGCAATACGCCCATATTAGCACTAGATGTGTGGGAACATGCATATTATTTGAAATATCAAAATCGTCGGCCTGAATACATTGCAGCGTTTTATAATGTTATTAATTGGGACGAAGTGCAGCGTCGCTTCCTTGCTGCAATTTAAGGGTTGAGTGCCGAAAACGGCTAGTAAACTAAGTTTTTTCGCGTAAGCTAGTTGTTAGTCGCAGTTAGTTTGAGCTTTAATTTATGGATACCAGCCATTGGCAACGTGCCCGTCAAAGTCGTGATCATCGTTTTGATGGGCTGTTTTTTATTGCAGTGAAAAGCACTGGCATTTATTGTCGGCCTATATGTCCCGCCCCAACCGCAAAAGAACATAACGTAGAGTATTTTCAGTATGCTCACAGTGCGGCACTCGCTGGTTTTAGGCCTTGTATTCGTTGTAGACCCGACAGTGCGCCAGGCAGTAGCGCGTGGCAAGGCGTAAAAACCACGGCACTGCGTGCGAAACAGCTTATTGACAGTAACTTTAGCGAGCCGCAAAGTTGCGAACAATTAGCAGAGCGATTAGGTGTAACCAGCCGATACCTTCGGCGTTTATTTAGTCAACACTTTGGTATTTCAATAACGCAATATCGTATATTTAATCAATGCCATTTTGCCAAAAGGTTGTTACAAGAAACCAGTTTACCTATTGCTGATATTGCTTTTGCATCGGGGTTTAATAGTATTCGACGTTTTAACGATGCGTTTTTGCAGCAATTACATATTTGCCCGAGTAAAATGCGCACCAAGTCTAAGCCTAATACCAGCAAAATAACGCTAAAGTTGCCTTTTAGGCCGCCTTATAATTGGTTAGCATTACAGCAATTTTTAGCAAAAAGGTTGATTGCACCGATTGAGTGGTTATCCGACATTAGCTATGGCCGTAGTTTTAAGACTGAGCAATACCATGGTCAGTTTACGGCCACATTTGTAAAAGATAAGCATTATTTTTCAGTGGAAATAGACATAAGTGATCCCCGCTTTTTGCATCCTATATTGACCAATATACGCCGTGTACTTGATTTAGATGCAGATACTGCTTTGATAGAACAACATTTGAAAACCCATGTTCACGGCGCTTTTAAGTTGACGGAGGGCTTACGCTTACCGGGTATTTGGTCTGCTTTTGAAGCAGGAATGCGGGCAGTGTTAGGGCAGCAAGTTAGCGTGACTGCTGCCCATAACTTAGTCTCGCAATTAGTTAGTGAGTTAGGTGAAAAAGACCAAGCGTGTACTTATTTCCCTACACCCTCAGCGGTAGCTACCAGTGAATTGAGCTTTTTTAAAATGCCGCAGGCGCGTAAAAATGCATTGATTAACTTAGCTAGCTTTTGCCAGCAACATCCGCATTGTACGGACTTAGATCAATGGCTGGCATTAAAAGGTATCGGCCCGTGGACGGTTAATTACGCTAAGTTACGGGGGCAAAGTCAGCCAGACATTTTACTTGATGGTGATTTAGGTGTTAAAAAAGCGCAAGCAAATGCCTCAGCTTTTGAGAGCGGGGCATGTTCACCATTTCGTAGTTATTTAACTTTTCAACTATGGCAACAACTTATATGAATACAACACCACACACTATTCAAACGCAGATAATGAGCCCGCTTGATAATGTCATTATTCAAGCAACCACCAAAGGTGTGAGTTATGTTGGTTTTTATCCACCCACTCAATACCCTGAAACAAGTATTGAGCAAGTTACTAACCTTCATATTATTGAATGTGCCAAGCAACTCGAGCAATATTTTAATAAACAACGACAGAGTTTTTCATTAAGTTTGGATACCCAAGGCACCGAGTTTCAACAAGCTGTTTGGCAAGCGTTAATAGCAGTGCCTTATGGGAAAACGCAAAGCTATAGTGATATCGCAATTGCATTAAATAACCCTAAAGCTGTCAGAGCCGTTGGCGCTGCAAATGGCAAAAATCCAATCAGTATTATCGTTCCGTGTCATCGTATTATCGGCGCCAGTGGAAAATTAACCGGTTATGCTGGTGGGCTAGAGCGTAAACAGTGGCTATTAAAACACGAAGGCATATTGCTTAATTAACGAGACTTCAAAAAGCCAATTAACAACAGGTTTTGTTTAAGGTGACATATAAAAGGTGATGAAAGAGCGAATATGCGCTAGCATACTCGCTCTTTTTTTGGATTTCAGTTCAAGGTAATTAAATGGCTCAGCTGTATTTTTATTACTCTGCAATGAATGCAGGTAAATCAACCACATTACTTCAATCGGCATTTAATTATCGTGAAAGAGGCATGGAGCCTGTGATATTAACAGCAGCTATTGATGATAGGGCTGGAGTGGGTAAAGTGTCGTCACGTATAGGGCTGCAAGCTGACGCGCATATTTTTGATGCAGATAAAGATGTATTTGAATTGATAAAAAGCCTCAATACTGAGCTAAAACGCCATTGTGTTTTAGTCGATGAGAGTCAGTTTTTATCAAAAGAGCAGGTTTTACAATTAACGGATGTGGTTGATGAGCTGGGTATTCCTGTGTTGTGCTATGGGTTGCGTAATGACTTTAGGGGGGAGCTTTTTATTGGCTCACAATATTTATTGGCCTGGGCTGATAAATTAATCGAACTTAAAACCGTGTGTCATTGTGGCCGAAAAGCAAACCATGTGCTGCGTACAGATGAAAATGGTCAAGCGATTGCTGATGGTAATCAAGTTGAAATCGGCGGCAATGACCGATATGTTTCGGTTTGCCGCAAACATTACAAAGCGGCGTTAAATCTCAGCCGTTAATGCCTGTATAAATGTATCGATGGATTCTTTAGTGATACCCAAGTGTGTCACTAAACGAAGCGGTGCACCGGGCGAAAACAATATACTTTGAGTTGCTAAGCGTTGACTGATAGCCGTTAGGTCAATCTCATTATCGACATGAGCATAAACGATATTTGTTTCAACTGTGCTAAGTGCGACATTAAAACCGCTCAGAGTATTGAGTTGCGTAGCTAAATACTGAGCATTGTCATGATCATCGGCTAAGCGCTTTGTGTTGTGTTCAAGCGCATACTGTCCAGCCGCTGCGAGCATACCTGCTTGGCGCATACCACCACCAAGTACTTTACGCCAACGGCGTGCTTTAGCAATAAGTGATTCGCTGCCAAGCAGCACCGAGCCCACAGGCGCGCCAAGCCCTTTAGACAAACACACAGATACTGAATCGAAGTGGTTCGTTATGCATGTAATATCGACGCCCAGTTTAGCCGCTGCATTATACACTCTTGCGCCGTCTAGATGCAGCGCAAGGTTATGCTCGTCTACAAACTCACGCGCCTCGTTAAGGTATTCAAGAGAGAGAACTTGGCCACCAATGGTATTCTCAAGGCTGACTAATTTGGTTTTAGCAAAGTGAAAATCATCAGCCTTAATCGCCGCTTTTACTTTGTTTAAGCACAGGCTGCCATCGGCTTCGTTTTCGATAGGTTGAGGTTGAATTGAGCCAAGAACAGCAGCGCCACCGCCTTCGAACTTATAGTTATGGGCACGTTGGCCGCATATATATTCATCCCCACGTTCACAATGTGCCATTAAGGCTAATAAGTTGGCCTGAGTGCCTGAACTACAAAATAATGCATTGGCAAATCCGTGTTTTTGCGCGGCGTAATTTTCAAGTGCGTTGACACTGGGATCATCGCCATAAACATCATCACCTAGTGGGGCATTGTTCATAGTTTGGCGCATTGCATCACAAGGTTGGGTTACCGTGTCTGAACGAAAGTCGATCATTGTTAAGTTCCTTATCGTTGCTTTAGCTTAATGTTTGGCATATTTCTTCGCGTGTTGATTTATCAAAGTAAGACCACGCTAAAAAACGGCTTACTTTTTGCCCCTGAGCCATGTCGATTACTTTAACATCGGCCACTGGATGCTGGCTTAATATTTTCTGTAAAGCTGTTAGGGATTCTTTCTTTGATACCAAAGAGGTAAACCACAAACATTGCTCTGAAAAATCAGCACTTTCGTTGATCATCGTTGATATAAATTGTACTTCGCCGCCTTCACACCAAAGTTCATTATTTTGGCCACCAAAATTGAGCGTTGATTTAGGGGCTTTGCCAAGGTTACGCCATTTGCGTTCGCTGCCCTGTGATGCTGCTTGCTCATTTGCATGAAAAGGCGGGTTGCACAGTGTTAAATGAAATAAATCTTTAGCGTTAATGACATCATGAAAAATGTGTTTAGGATTATTTTGTAATTTAATACTTATTTTGCGGTTATTAAATTGCGCTAGCTGCTTTGCTAGTTTAACTGAAACGGGGTCAATGTCTGTGCCTGTAAATGCCCAATTATACTCAGCACTGCCTGTAAGCGGGTAAACTAAACTGGCGCCAGTACCAATATCTAAAACTTTTACTTGTTTTCCTGTAGGGATCACGCCGTTATTATCATCTGCAATTAAATCAGCGAGGTAGTGTATATAATCGACACGACCAGGTATTGGTGGGCACAGGTTATGCGCCGGTAGGTCCCAGAAATTAACATTATAATAGCTTTTTAATAGAGCTTGATTGAGCGTTTTAACTGCTTTGTTGTCACTAAAGTCGATACTATTTTGACCTGAAGGTGTTTCAACTAAGTAAGGGGATAGTGCAGGCTCATTGTGTGTTAAAAGCGCAAAGTCATATCCTTGGTTATGGCGATTACGAGGATGAAGTTTTGTTTTTTTAGGCGCAGATTTCATGGGTACTATTTGCAGAGAGAACAAGCATGTAGTTTATCATTTTGATTGCAAAAGTGCTGTAAAATTAGCGGTGTTATATTTTTTAAATACTGGTAGGATGAGTTGTATGAAAAGGATAAAATAATAACACGGTATGTGACTATGTCTGTAACCCAAGAATCTGTATTTATTAAGCTCAACGAACAGCAAACATTGCATTTAAGGCGCATTTATAATGCAGCTAAATCAGGTCCGGCTGTATTGTTTGTTCACGGCGCTGTTGAAAACGGCAAAATATTTTACACTCACAGTAATAAAGGCTTAGCGCCTTATTTAGCTGAGCAAGGATATGTCTGCTACGTCGGCGACTTACGAGGAAGGGGAGAGAGCCGCCCAGCTATTTCATCTCAGGCTCAATATGGGCAAACAGAGGCAATAACCGAAGATATTCCCGCATTTGTCGCTAAAATTAAAGAGTTAGAAGGGGAAGCACCGGCTTATTGGGTTGCTCATTCGTGGGGAGGCGTATTGATGAATAGTGTTTTCGCGCGTTACCCAAATTATATAAATGATGTAAAAGCGTGTGCATATTTTGGTACTAAACGTTCTTTATATAATCATCACCCCAAAAAATATTTCCAAGGTAATGTTATTTGGTACTTTTTAGCACCTATTTTAGCTAAGAAATACGGCTACTTGCCCGCAAAAAAATTAAAGTGGGGCAGTGACGATGAAACGCAAAAATCGCATTATCAAAGTATGCAATGGGCCAAAAGACGACCCTGGGTAGATTCTGATGATGGCTTTGACTATGCAAAAGTGGTTAGTAATATGCACTTACCGCCTACTTTGCATATTGCGGGTGTAAAAGATAAAGCGCTGGCTCAGCCAATTGATATCCAAAAGTTTATGGATGAGTCAGGCAAAGGCAAACAATCACTGCAAATTTATGGGCGCAAGCATGGTCATCAACATGATTATGATCACATTAATATGCTAACTCACCCAAGTGCAAAACAAGATCAGTTTACTGATTTGCTCAATTGGTTTGCGGCTCATTAAGTAAGGTCTGCAACGTTTTCTCAAAGCGTTTGTACTGTGCCGTTGCTTTGGTATTAATGGGCTCACGTACAGCACTTTTACTGAGTGTTGTAACGGGTTTTTTGGACTTATAAAAGTTTAGGCAGGTGGGTTCAAACTCACAGCCCAAAAAGTCAAACACGGTTTTGAGCTGTGCTTCAGGCTCATTCACAAGCTCTTCGTATTGTACTGTAAGTATGGAATGTGAAAAAGAGCGATGCCAATGTTCCATCAGCGATTGATACAAACCATAGTATGTTTTGAACTCTGGTAATGAACAAAAGTAAGGCTCATTTTCTGCAAAATAATTGCTATATACCGACCACGCCGTTGCGTCAAAGTTACGTTGCATATCAATAAATATTGCATTTGGGTAAAGCAGTTTTATTAACCCCATTGATTGATAATTTGCGGGTAATTTATTAATCATAAATTGGCGAATAGGTTTAGCCTGCTTTAACCTTTGTGTATAAATATCGCGAGCTTGTTCTATTATTGTAGGCGTCAATGCCATTACACAGGCTGGGTATGAAAGTTGTGTTTTATGCTCAATAAATGGCACAACATCTCTGCTGATTGTTATATCCTCACCAATGCTGGCACACTCACTGTGACTGGCAATAATCTGCTCTAATAATGTTGAACCGCTGCGTGGCATGCCAACAATAAACACAGGAGTCACGGAGCCGGTAAAGTTTTTATCTATATCAGTAAAAATTGAAGGGGGATGATTTTCAATCAATGCCTCATAAAAGCCACTCAACTGCTGCGTTTTAAAATCAGTTAATTGAAACTGTTGCTTATTAGCGAGGGTATAATAATTTGCAGCTTGGTCGATATCATCAAGCTTGTCATAACTTTTAGCGAGTGCGTAATAACACACCATTTTCAGCCGTAGGTTATTTGTTTGCGTTAGCAAATGATGCAAATTACTGATGTAATTGTGTTGTTTATCAAAGCGACCTAATTGCACAAGTTCATATAGAATGTAGGCTGTGACAGGGTAAAGTCCGATACTCAGTGCTTGGGCAAATGTAGTGTGGGCTTTATCTAATTCACCATGGGTTAGGTAATGCTGTGCAAGGTAGTAGTGTGGATCAGGGTTGTGGCTTGCCAAAGATTTTGCATACTCTAATACTGTTAATGCATCATCAGGAGAGTTCACACCGTTGAATGCATCTGCTAGTGCATGCAGTGGCTCGAGCATATTTGGCAAGCGTTCACACGCTCTTTGCAAAAGATAAACGGCTGCATCAAAACGCTCTAAACGAAGTGCTATTCGGCCTAAACCAAATAAGGCGCTGCCGTTTTGAGGATCGGTTTTTAGTATTGTTTTATAATGAAATTCAGCGTCTTTTAATTTGTTTTGTGCTAAAAGTTCATTGGCTTTTTTAAGTAGCATGCGATTACGTATTTGTTTTTTAGTCACTATAAAACGAAAAAGGCGAAATGTGAAAGAGAACTCTTACACATTTCGCCAGATACATTAATTAACGTTTTAACTTTAGATTAGAAAGTGTACGTCGCTTTTACGTAGTAGAAACCACCGTTAATCCCATAAGGCGATGTTTCATAGTACTTACCACCCCAGTTATTATTAGGGATTTTCGTTGCATCAAAGAAATCTAACTTCTCAGCATCTTGATCAAGTAAGTTTTGTGCACCCACTGATAAACTAATAGAATCATTTAAGAAGTAAGTGACTTCTGCATCTAATGTAATCGCAGCATCTGCTGTTTTAGCCGTTGCATCATAATCTACATGCACGCCTTGGTATTCACCGTAATAATTTAGGCGAGTGAATGCAGAAAAGCTTTCCCACTGCTGAGCCCAACTAAGTGTTGAACGATGATTAGGTAAGTCATTTTCAAGACGGCTTACTTTAAATTCACCAGTAATTGGGCTTGAACGCGTAACTTCTGTGTCATTCCAGTTGTACGCTAAGCTAAATGTAGAGCTTCCACCGAGTAAATCAGCAGAATAGTTCGCAACCAAATCAACACCTTGAGTGGTAGTATCAAAGTCATTAGTAAAGAAACTAACTTGTGCTAAACTTTGTACATTTGGTACACCTGCGGCTTCCAGTGTGTCTTTATCAGCTTGGTCAAGCTCGATTTTTTCTGATTGACTGATACGATCTTCAACTTGAATATTATAGTAGTCAACTGTAAAGAATAAGTCGCCTATAGTGTAAACAGCACCAAACGTATAGCTTTGTGATTCTTCAGGTTGTAGCTCTGTACCGCCTAGTTGAACCGCAATTGGGTTTGTTGGTGGTAAAAGCGCAGAATCCACTAATACACCACTGCTTAAGTTTGTTTGTACGTTACTAACATTGGCTTGACCAACGGTAGGTGCGCGGAAACCAGTGCTTATTGAACCACGAATATTTAAGTCGTCAGTCAGGTGGTATTGGCCTGTAAGCTTGTAGTTTGTTGTAGAGCCAAATGAATCATAGTCTTCGAAACGAAGTGCTAAACCCAGTAAAAACTCTTCTGTAAACGGCGCTTCCACGTCCATATATGCAGCGTAGTTACGACGAGTGTATTCCCCTGCATCTGATGGTTTAAAGCCAGGGAAACCATTTGAACCAATACCAAAGCCTTGATCCGTAAATGGGCCTGCAGTGAATGAGGCTACATCGCCAGAGGTGACAGTAAAGGTTTCTTCATGCCATTCAAGACCACCTGCAACGTTCACATCGTACGCTAAACCCCAATCAAAGCCTTTTGATAAGTCAAAATTAAAGTTTTTCTCGAGTTGTGAATATTTACCTGGACTAAAATCACGAGGGCTATCTAAACCCAAAGAGGCGTTAACTGTATCATAAATAAAGTAGCGTGATTCGTTAAAGCCAACGGTACCACTTAGGTCATAAAATGCACCTTTAAGGTAGCCGCCAGTAAATTCACCTTTTGTACCAATTGTTAATGAGGTATCAACAATATTACCGCCAAAATTTGGTGTAAAACCACCCGGTATTTTTTCGTTGAATGCAAAGCAATTTGCAGCTGTTAATGAATCCAGTGCATTTTGATCTGGTGCACCATTGGCTTGAAGTTCAACTAGAGGACAGTTAATTTGTTCATCATAACCATCCAGAGAACCAACTAATACGGTCGGGGTTGCTGCATCCCATGCTTCTTGGCCTTGAGGATCATCATCACCAGGGCGGCGCATATTTACACCACCTACGTCACGGATAGTACCGCCGTAAACGCCAGGGCGTGTTGTTGGATTACGATAATAGAAACCACCACGCACGTCACGCTCAGAGTAGTTACCAAACATATAGAATTCAGAATCATTGGTTAGCTCAAGGCCAACGTTACCAAAAATAGAGATATCGTCATCTACTTTAGGTGCGCCCCAAACTTGTGCTAAAGAAGAAACATCTGGCACACCTGCAGCTGCAAGTGCAGCTGCATCTGGGCGTTGTACTGAACGGCTTGTTGCATCTGCTGTTTTATATTGGAAGCTTAAGTTTGCAAAACCACTATCAGTGAACGGTAAGCCGACGTTACCAGAGATTTGCGTTGTATCACCGTCGCCTTCGTAGTATTCACCTTGACGAACTTCGAAACTACCGCCTTCTGAGGCATCTTTTAGTACAAAGTTCATTACGCCAGCAATGGCATCTGAACCGTATTGTGCAGCAGCGCCATCACGCAGTACTTCAACTTGCTTTAACGCAATGCTTGGAATAACTGAAATATCAGCGCCTTGTGCGCCATCATTAATACCACCTCCTAAAAAGGCAATAACTGATGCACGGTGACGGCGTTTACCATTTAATAAAACTAATGTGCTGTCAGATGGAAGACCACGTAGGTTAGCAGGACGAACGAGTGATGCAGCATCACTAATAGGATTTTGGTGAACGTTAAAAGAAGGCACAGACCCTTTAAGGAGTTCTAGCATGTCAGTGTTACCTGATTTGCCTAATTCTTCTCCACCTATAATGTCGATAGGTACAGGTGAATCACCAATTGAACGTGGTGCCGAACGGGTACCAACTACGGCGATTTTTTCTACATTTTTTTTAACTTCGGTCGTTTGTGCTTCTTCTGCCATAACAGTGCCTGACATAAACAGGCCGGCTGTTGTGGTAGTTAAGGCAAGCTTAACAGCTTTATTCAACATGTTGTTTTTCAATTTCATTCTAATTTCCCCAGTTAGAATTATTATAATTTCCACACCAATATTAGTCTTTAAATCAAATAGGTGTAATTTATTTATACATATTGTTAACCAGTTGTGCAAGATGTTAAAAAGAAACGGTTTTTTTTATTTTTCTATAGAGGAAATTTGAATGTGGCTAACCCACATGATAAATAACGATTTTTTCTAGTGGGTATTTTACGAATTGCTCGAAATTAGAGCTAAAAGGCTTGATTTTTAAAATAATTAATTTAATTTATTTAGTGGCTCATAAGAATAATTTGCCATATTAAGAAATTTGGCCGTCGTTATTTGTTGAATCACGCCATTGCTATAGCGCCTCACGGTATTCATCCCACACACACGGGCAACAACTGCCGCCGCCACAGCACTCGTCGGGAGCGGGTCTTTGTGGTTTGATTGTTTTCTCTTGCGTTTTTGGTTCACACATTTGCGGCTTCATTTACACGGGTACAATTTTTTTGTTTTAAGTTACTCAAGTATATCACAGCAAATGTAAATTCTACTTTGTGAACGCGAGTGCCTGTGTGAAAATGCTTCCATGAGACTATATAAAGTAATTCACCGTGCACCTATTAGAGTTGTTAAAATAGGTAAAAGACGCCAGCAACTGCGTTTTAAGCGCGCTATGGTCGCGTTAAAAATTGCTTTAGCACAAGAAAAAAAAGAAACCAAAGAGATGCTCTCTATTTATCGTCGTTACACCCACGGTAATGTAACGAAAGATGAATTAACCCAGGCGAATAATCAATTTATTGATATTCTCAAAGGCTTAGGGCTTGGGGTGTTCGCTGTTTTACCATTTGCTCCCGTTACTATTCCTTTAGTTGTAAAACTTGGTAAGTGGGTAGGCGTGGATGTTTTGCCTAGTTCTTTTAATATTAATAAACCGCTAAAAGAAATAGATCAACAAATTGCTGAAGATGAGCAAAAACATCACTCAGATGATCAATCTGTAAAAAAATAATGCCAGAACTAAGGGAGTAAACGCTTAAGCTATACCTTTTGTTTAGGGTTGTTGGTATGCTAGGTATAAATTTTTACTAAATGAGTCGTTAAATGAGTGCGTTAATTTGTCATACTCCTTCTGGAATACCTTTATCTTTTGTTACTAAAAGTAACCTTTCAGAGTGGTTAGATCAGCAATCCATTTTTTTACAAAATTGGTTGAAAAGTTGTGACTTCCAAAGACAAGGTTTAGCTTTAGTTGTTAATGAGCAGTCAGGTTCATTGGCTCATGCTTACTGTTTAGTTGAGAGTCTAGATGATTTCTGGCTAGCGGGCGATCTTGCATCAAAATTACCTGAGGGTCTTTACAAGATACAAGGTCTTGATGATAAATTAGAGCAAATTGCGTTGGGCTTTATGTTAGGTGGATATGAATTTAACGAATATAAAGCTAAAACAGCAGTTAAAGCTCAATTGGCAATCGAAAACAAAGACGTATTTACGCGTTTAAACCAACAGGCAAGTGCAATTAATCTTGTGCGTGATTTAGTGAACACTCCAGCTGCAGATATGATGCCACAGCATTTATCACAAGTTATGGCTGATCTTGCAGCCACCTACCAAGGGGAGTTCAGCGAGTGGGTTGGCGATGAGTTGCTTGAGCAAAACTACCCAACGATTCACATGGTTGGCCGTGCGAGTGAAAATAAACCACGCTTGCTTGATTTAAAATGGGGCGACAAAAATGCACCTTTAGTAACCCTTGTTGGTAAAGGGGTGTGTTTTGACTCTGGCGGGTTAGATTTAAAGCCGAGCTCAGGTATGCGTAATATGAAAAAGGACATGGGGGGCGCTGCCCATGTTATTGGCCTAGCGCAGCTTATTATGGCCGCGGGTTTACCAATTCGACTTCGTGTACTTGTACCAGCTGTAGAAAATGCCGTGTCGCGTAACGCATTTCGTCCAGGCGACGTGATTAAAACCCGTAAGGGCATAATGGTTGAGATTGATAATACAGATGCAGAAGGCCGTTTAGTGTTATGTGATGCACTCAGTGAAGCTCAAAATGATGAGCCGGAATTACTGATCGATTTTGCAACTCTTACTGGCGCATGTCGTGTAGCATTAGGAACGGAGCTACCAGGCTTTTTCTCAACAAATCGTGATGTGGCCAATGGTATTATCGACTCTGGCATGGGGGTGAGTGATCCTGTTTGGCAACTTCCATTATTTGAACAATACAAAAGCTTTTTAAAGAGTGATGTGGCTGATATGTCAAACTGCTCAAGTACACCATTTGGTGGTGCAATTACAGCAGCACTTTACTTAAAAGAATTTGTCGAACCTGCAACTGACTGGGTACATTTTGATGTCATGGCATGGAACTTACGTGCATTACCTGGTCGCCCAGCAGGCGGCGAGGCACTCGGTGTGCGTGCTGTATTCAGTTATTTAGAAAGTCGTTTTCACTAAACTTCATAAAGTTCTATTGGTAAATCATCGGGATCGGCGAAAAATGTAAAACGCTTCCCGGTGATTTCGTCTATTCTGATCTCCTCAACATCAACACCTTGCGCTTCTAGTATGTGTTTTGCTTGTTTTATATCATTGACTGAAAATGCTAGATGCCTTAGTCCCTGTGCTTCGGGGTAGCTAGGTCTGATAGGTGGATCTGGAAACGAAAAAAGTTCTATTTGACTGCCATCTGGTAGTGCTAGGTCCAATTTGTAAGAGTCACGTTCAGCACGATATTGCTCATGAATAATGGGCAACTTAAGTATTTGAGTATAAAAATGTTTAGCACGTTGATAGTTGCCGCAAATAATAGCAACGTGATGAATCGCGAGTAGTTTCATACTGTTCCAATAAAAAAGCGCGAATATTCGCGCTTTAAACGAGCTAAATTTTACTTATTGCTTACATGCAGCCGCCGCTGCACAAACAAGCTCTAATCCTGTTTTATCACAAGGTGGTAAAGTTGCATCGCTTATTGCAATTGGCGTTACCCGATCACCCCATTTTATATAACTAGCAGCCCAAGTTAAACCAGCCCCAAATGCTGCAGACATAATATTTGCGTGGGGCTTAATTAAACCTTGTTCAACAGCTTCACATAACGCAATCGCTATCGTTGCAGCGGATGTATTACCATACTCGCCTATGTTCACCATCACTTTTTCATCAGCGACTTTTAAACGATGTTGAATTGCTTGAATAATTCGAAGGTTTGCTTGGTGAGGGACTAATACATCGATTTCATCCAGCTTTAAATCGGCTTGCGTAAGTACGTCATCGCAAGCTTCGCTCATACCTTTAACGGCACGTTTAAATATTTCACGGCCTTCAAACAATAAATCTGATGGGCCTGCTGGGCTGTATTTATCTATATCACTGCCAAAGTTAGTAATGTGTAAAATATCACGATCTTCACTATCACAACCCGTTTTGGTTGCTAGTAAGCCTGCAGGCGTATCGGCGGCTTCTAAAACCACGGCACCTGCACCATCGCCAAATAATACTGCACTATCTCGACGATCCCAGTTTACATACCAGGTCATGCGCTCAGCAGCGATCACCACTGCTTTTTTAATCATACCCGCTTGGATTTGTGCTGTTGCTGTTTGCATTGCATATAAAAAGCCAGAGCATGCAGCATTTGTATCCATGGCAGCGGCGCCGATAGCACCAATATTTTTTTGAACCAATGAAGCGGTGTTTGCAACCATAGTTGACGGCGTACACGTTGCCAAAAGAACAAGATCAATGTCTTTGGCATCAATACCAGCACATGCAATAGCATGTTTAGCTGCAACCGTTGCAAGTTCAGCAGTGCTCACATGACTGACTCGGCGCGCTTTTATACCTGTACGAGATGTGATCCATTCATCGTTAGTATCAACCAATTGGCTTATTTCATCGTTGCTAATGCGTGCTGGTGGAATGCATTTACCCCAACCAGTGATATGTGCGTAAGACATAGTGTGTTCTCTTTAAGTGGTCAGACATCTGTCATTAATGATGTGTTTATACCAAAATTCAGCTTATAACACTAGTTTGAAGCATGTTTACACTGTAAATACTGGTATTTAAAACAATTTACATCAATGGTAGTAGACAAGTTAGCTATATAAAATGAATTCGGCTGATATTATTGTTATTCATACAAATATGATTAATCTAGGTCGTTTAAACGTAATGCTATAAATTAATACATCAATCTAGGCATATGTCATTTTATGCTGTGCTAGCGATTTGTTGAGTAATAGTATGTAACTGGTTATTATCTATAAAAAAGTGAACTGCTAATTTATAAAGGGCAGTGACGATTTAACCCACTAAAAGGGTTTTAAACAAAACTAGGAGCTACTATGGGTAGCAAAATTAAGGCGTCATTATTTAATCATTTAATCGAGTCTGAACGGCAATTACTTGAGCCAGAGGTTCGCCAATCGGCCAACGCTTTAGATGCTTTACTCGATGATGATTTTATTGAAATCGCCAGTAATGGAACGGTTTTTAATAAGTTTCAAGTATTAACACGCCTTCCCACAGAAGTAGTTCCACAGTTTTATAATCAAAACTTTAAAGGCCGCATGCTCAGTGACGATATCGCTCAATTAAGCTATCAAGCAGCTTATAGACGCTCAGCACGGGCTGAGTTTAATTATTCCATTCGAATGTCACTATGGCGCTATACGGATTCGTCTTGGAAAATGGTGTTTCATCAAGGAACGCCATGTGCTGTTTTTTCTATCTCAATGGATGAAGATTAACTCTTTTTTTAGGTTTATTGATATGGCATTTTTAACGCGGACAGATCCCGCTATTAGCCGATTGTTAATGCTACGTTCTGGTGCAATTGCAATACAACTACTTGCAGTCATTGCTGTTTATTTTCTGCTTGAGCATCAAATTGCACTTTATGAGTTATTGCTTGTTATCTCACTAGAAGCCGCTTTTCAAATTTTTAGCGTAATTGCTTATCGTAATGTGAACAAAGCCAAAGAAATTGGCATGTTAATGCAGCTGACTGCGGATGTATTATTTTTAGCCATATTATTATCGCTCAGTGGCGGGGCAACGAATGCGTTTGTGTCGCTATTACTATTACCCATTATGATTGCTGCGGTGAGTGTGAGTGCAAAGGGCTTAGTATACATTGCAGCTTTGGCTATCACGGCTTACAGTTTGCTACTATTAAAAGTGCCTCAGCATAGTATGCATGATATGGATATGACGAGTCATTTTATCGGCATGTGGGTCAATTTTGTGATCAGTGCCAGCGTAATTGCTTTGGTGGTTGGGGCAATGAATCGTGCTTTGCGTTTTCGAGAACAAACCATCGCTAGTGTGAGAGAAAAGCAGTTACGCTCTGAACAGATTGTCACCCTTGATGGTGCGGCGGTGCAAATAACTCATCAACTGGCGAGTCCGATAGCTAACCTACAGTTGATTTTAGAAGAGCTAAAGGAAGAGCTGCCTAATAATGAATTGATTACTGAAATGCAAAAACCGCTTGCGCAGTGCACAGCACAATTAAATAATTTCAGAGAGCTGTCAGCGCAACTGAGGACACACAGTAAAATAAACGCTGTAAAGTTATTAGATCTAGCGCAACAAATTCACGACACTATGCTGTTACACTACCCAGATCAGCAGCTAAAATGGCAAAATGAAACGCCCAATGTCAGTGTTAAAAGCGATGCGATGTTATTACCCGCGTTATTAAATTTATTACAAAACGCGACAACCGCAAATCAACAAAACAATCAAAACCAGCTATCGTTAAGCTGGCAACTTTCCAACCAAGGTAGTGAGCCAGAGCTTAACCTGTTGATCCGCGATTATGGTAAGGGCTTCACCAAAGAGCAACTGAGTCAACTTGGGGGGCAAGTTATGCCAAGTCGCTCAGGAATGGGGTTAGCCGTGATGTTATCAAATGTTACGTTTGAGCGCTTACAGGGTTCATTAACACTTTTTAATCATCAACAAGGCGGTGCTGTGGCAAAAGTAAAATTGGCAATAACAAGCGAAGGTGAATAATGAAACTGCTTATAATCGAGGATGATGAAAGCCTAGCCAGCACTTTATCAAGACGATTAACCAAACAAGGGTTTACTTGCAATGTGGCGCATAATAGGCAACAGGCTTTGATGCTAGCGGAGCAAGTCACACCGAGCCATATCTTATTAGATATGAAACTTGCTGATGACAATGGAATGGATCTTCTCTCTGTGTTGCGGGGCTTAATACCTCATTGCCAAATTGTTTTATTAACTGGTTTTGCAAGTATTGCAACAGCCGTAGAAGCGATGCGATTGGGCGCTAATGATTATTTAACCAAGCCGGTAGATATGCCGACCTTAGTAAATGCGTTGTGCCCAAATAATCAACTGCAAAAAGAGGTCGTTAATTCTCCTGATTCGGTTATGTCAGCTGAAAGAGTAGAGTGGGAGCATATTCAGCAAGTTCTGCATTGCAATCAAGGGAATATCTCTGCAACAGCCCGCCAGCTGAATATGCACCGGCGTACATTGCAGCGCAAATTACAAAAAAAACCTGTAAAACAGTAATTGCATAATTATGATAGCTGCATCAGAAAAGTCAGATTTTCAGGATAAACAGGGACAGTGATTTTTTATAAGTTAGGGGTTAATTTATTAAAATCAAATAGATACACCTTTTATTTTTTTAGCTCATTAAAGTATACATTGTTTTGCTAAGTGCATTTGTTGCCGCAATGGGATTCATTAACTAAAGTAAAAATATTCATTTTATTTAAGTTGTCATGATGAGCCCTTATGGATATTTCCCATGTTAACCTTTTTGCTGTTTTTATTGCCGCGTTATCTTCATTTGCGTTAGGTGGGATTTGGTATTCCCCATTACTTTTTCAACGCGCTTGGATGGAAGCATGTGGATTGACTGAATTAGATTTGAAAACAGTAAACCCTAAAAAGGTTTTTGGCGGGAGCTTCGTTCTGTCGTTATTAATTGCCCTCAGTTTGTCACTTTTTTTTGGACCAACCCCTACTTTAGGCGTGAGTGTAGGCGCTGCTTTTCTAATTGGGCTTTGTTGGGTAGGAAGTGCTTACGGGATCACTTATTTGTTTGAACAACGCCCACTTAAATTGTTTTTGATTAACAGCGGTTATCATATCTTACAATTTACAATCATGGGGTTAATTTTGGGTTTGCTGCCTTAAGCTGATAAACTTAAAGCCTATTATTTGAACCTGTATTCTTGTGAGCTATGGCAAAACCGAATAAAAAAGGCCCAACGAAAACGGTAGATATATTTTGTGGGCATTGTAAAACCCAGCTTTATAAATACCGCAAAGGGGGAAAAGGCGCACTCGTTAAGTGTTTTGTTGAGCGCATAAGCCAAGACTTCACTTCCACACCGTGTATATGCCCTCAATGCGAGCGTCCCTTTGCCCGTGAAACTATGATCCGCGGCGCACCTGCTTATAAGATGATTGGCGGTAAAGTAACGTTTAAGTGACTGTACAAAGCCTTAATAGGCATGTTACAAAGTAAACATTGTGGTAACATTTTTTGAACGGTTACCTTACAGATTTTTTAATTGCAGTGAGGTATTTGGGTATGGAAGGATATAATTTTGATACGTCGGTTTTAATACCCATATTAACTATTTATAGCCTTATATTCATATGTTCAAACCTATGGATATCAGCTGAGCACTCAATATCGAAAAGAAAAGTTGTTCTTTATTCGTTCTTTATTGGCATGTTCCTCACATTAATTTCGCCTTTGTATTTGTTTTTTAGATTATATAAATATCGCTTTAAGCACACTTGAATATCAGTGTATTTTTTCAGTTAACGTCACTTTCAATAAAACTAATTGCTAAATGACCCTTAGTTTATTACTGAATTTTTACCATGTTTGACAAAGTTCTAAAGCTATAGAACAAAAAAGTATTTTCTCTTAAGTATTTAAAATTGGGCGAGACGATTGAACTGTCTGCTGAATTCACATAATCAGATGCCAATAGACTCTTCGGCAAAGTAAATGCGATACGCAAAAATAAAACGCTATTATTTATCAAACTTACACGCTTTATAGATATAGTTCATTTTAAAAGCGGACATTTATCCTGTGGCAATTTTTCTACCCTGCTAAACTTACTCGGTTTGCTGTTTCAATGAATGAAAACAACCCTCCCCATGGAATGGGCCAGTAGTGTGGGTAATTATAGTAATGGACAAGGGAAACCCCGTGATTGCACTTTTATTTGATATTATTGGTATGACAGGTACTTTTTTAGTTGTGGGCGCGTTTTTTATGCTGCAACTGGGCAAAGCAACACCGACTGGTTTGCTTTATAACATAATGAATTTATCTGGTGCGATATTGTTACTGATAAGCCTTTGTTATAATTTCAATTTGGCAAGTTTTGTTATTGAGATTTTTTGGATAGCGGCGTCTTTAATCGGCTTGTACAAATATTTAAAAGCAAAACCAGTGACCTCAAACGCTTAACAAGCGAAAAATTTTAGAAAAACCCGTACGCCGTGACACATTTGTATTAATATTGTAAATAGATGGTTATAATGCACCGTCGACCTTTTTTATTAATTACAGGTGTTGTGGCGTAATGACTTTGAAGCAAACTTTTTGTCTGTATTTGTGCTTAAGCGCAGCCCCTATTTTAGCTGCAGAATCTGAAGATTTATTTTCAATGAGCTTTGAAGATTTGCTCAACGTCCAAGTTGACATTGGCTCTAATACCTCAGAAACACTCGCCTCCGCTCCTTCCACTATTACCGTATTCAATAAACAAAAAATAAACCTTTTAGGTGTCGACAGTGCCTACGAATTAATGAATTTCGTCCCAGGAATGCAATCTACACGTGGAGATTGGGTAGGCGCAGTACCAAAAGATCATGCGCGTGGGGTCTACTTAGATAGCGGCAATGTATTAGTTATGATCAACGGCGAGCGTATTAATGAATCGTCGTTTGGCAAAGCATCTGTTTACATGCCTTTTATACCCATCGAGGTAATTGAAAAAGTGGAGTTTATCCGTGGTCCAGGCTCTGCACTCTATGGCAGTAATGCGTTTATGGGGGTGATGAACGTTGTGACAAAACACGACGTTAATGAAGTCACAGCGATGATAGGTTCAAACGCCAAACGAGGGGTATCGCTGAGTGCTCATTATCAATTTAATGAAGATGTAAACGCATTTGCTACTTTGGCAATTAATAAAAAAGAGGGTGATTATTATCCTCAAGGTGTACGAGACCCTTTGGAGTCAATATATTTTGAAGCGGGTGTTGACATAAACGAGCTTCAAATAAGAGGACGTTACAATAAAGTTGAGCTTGATGAATTTATCAACCTTGCAGGTTATTCTAAACAAAATCAACATCAAAGTGAGAATCATTTTGTTTCAGTTGCCTATGATTGGCTGCAAAATACAACAACACAATTAACAACAAAAGTGGCGTATTCAGAGCATGATATTCAAAGTGCCGGATTAATATTATCGGCTAGCAATAACCCCTTCGCAGAAAACGACTTTTTAAATGGTCCTGCGTGGACAACGTCTGATTTAAAAGTAAACATTGACTTTAAACACCAACTCACTAACGATTGGGTTGTTAATGCAGGGTATGAGTTCTCGGATGCGCAGCAAAAATCAGCTGGTGTACGAACAAACTTTTATGATCAATCAAGTGGCAACATAATCCTTGATGACGCTTATTATTTAGGCCAAATTAGCACCATCAAAGAGTTTGCTCCTTTTGCCAGCCTTAAAGCCTCATTTGAAACACACAGTGTGTACGGGCAGTTAAAAATCCCGTTGTCTGAATCTGTTACAGTTTTTCTTGGTAGTCGTTTTGACGATGTCAAAAATATCGAGAGTAAGTTGTCACCACGTTTTGCTACTATTTATCAACCAACACCTGCGAATACATTTAAGTTACAGTATGGTGAATCATTCAGAACCCCAGTAACCAATGAATTATATTCAAATGATGATGTTACTGTAGGTAATCCTGAGCTGCGTTCTGAATATGTTAAAACGACAGAGCTTGTATGGCGTCATGAGGCTAAATCATGGCATTCAAATATGGTGCTATTTCACAACCAATTACACGATTTTATCTCCACCATACCACAGGGAAATAAGACCAACATGTTCACATTTTCAAATCAGCTTGATGATACAAACCGTGGTGTTGAGATTGATAGTAGATGGAATATAACGCCTGAGATTTCGTTGACAGGTACTTATACCCAGTACTTTGATGAGCCTATAAAACCGACTTTCAAGCGGTTTGCGAGCATTATAAGTAGTTACCAGTTGGACCAATGGTTATTCAGTATAAACGGTTTATGGCGCGGGGAAGTGAAAGGTGAAACTTTAGCGGCAACCCCCTTTGTACAATCAAGCTATATGTTATTTTCAGCAACATCACGATATTCGATAAACGATAAACGTCATTTAACTTTAAAAATGTATAACCTATTTGATAAGCAGTATTATACCTATGATCCTCGGGTCGCCAATGGTGCAGTTGCTGGTGTATCTAGAGAAATATCGTTAAACTATTCAATGGACTTTTAAAAGGGACGAGCGCCCTCATGTTTTTCTTTAGGTAAACGATACATAATGCAGCGCATTTCAAAAAAATATATGGCGGGCTCAGGTGTTCTGCTTGTACTACTGGTTTGCGCATTTTGGTTTGGGCGTCAGTATGATTTACAACAAAGTGCAGGGCAAGCCAAACAGCAAGTCACGCAGTTAAGCCGATATTTAGATACCGAACTGGCTCGATTTTCTGCAATACCCCACCTTGTGACAGACAATCAATTATTGTCTGGCTTTATTCAAAATGATAATAAATCGACCAATGCGGTTAATAACTACCTAGCAGATATTCAGCAATCAAGTGGTGCGTCTGATGTATACCTATTAGACTTAAAGGGGGATGTTATTGCCTCGAGTAATTGGCAGTTAGACTATACATACATAGGAAACAATTTTGCTTTTCGGCCCTATTTTTATGAGGCGATAGAAGGTAACAAGGTGGCATACTTTGCACTTGGGTTACGTTCAAATGAGCGGGGGATCTATTTTTCAGAGCCCATATACAAGGGTGAAAATATCATTGGTGTTGTAGCGTTGAAGGTGAACGTATCAAAATTCGAAAGTGATAGGCAATTATTGAGTGCGTCGCAAACAAGTCACTTTTATTTGACGCTCAGTGATGGTGTTATTGCGATGTCTAATAAAGCGAAGTGGCGATTGAATACAATGAAATCGTTTAGTGAAACAGAGCTTGATAAATTACATAGCAAACGAAGTTACCTAAATCATACACCTAAAAAAATCACAACTTATATAAGTAATGCCCAAGATATTGAGTTATTAAATATAAAGCAAGAAACAGAGCTCACTCAGTTTGTGTTTGCAGAATCGAAAATCAAGCAACTTGATGCCAAAATGACTGTATTGGTGGATGTGTCGTCGGTTAACATTGCTCAATTCCCTCGTCTTTTTTGGCTCAGTGTTTTTTACATTATTACTTTAGCTATTGGTTATGTCTTAATGTCTCGTTTTGCAGGCTATAAAAAGTTACTTTATTCGCGCCATAGTCTTGAGCAAGAGGTTATAGAACGTACAGATGCATTAGAAAAAGCGCAAATTGCGTTAGTACAATCTGCCAAGTTAGCCACAATTGGGCAATTGAGTGCAGGCATAAACCATGAAATTAACCAACCTCTTAGTGCAATGAGTACCTACTTGTTCAGTGCAAAAAAACTGATTGCTAAGGGTAATGTTCAAGCAGCCCAAGATAACATTGTAATTGTGCAAGGGTTGATAGAGCGTGTACATCAAATTGTAGGTCAATTAAAACACTTTAGTAAACCAGCACAAACACAACTACGCTCACAAAACCTATCTCAATTGTTAAAAAATGCGATGTTGATTGCTAGTGCGCAACTTAAACAAAATCAAATTACAGTACGGCCCATCGAAATCGACGACTCGGTTACTGTTTGGGTCGATGGTATTAAGTTTGAACAAGTTTTAGTGAACGTAATCACAAACGCGAGCCAAGCAATGGCAGATCAAAACGTTAAAGAGCTGAGCTTTGAGCTTGAGCAATTTGACGGGCGAGTGAAGTTTTCAATACTCGATACTGGCCCTGGTATTGAACAGCACGCACTAGGAACCATTTTTGAGCCATTTTATAGTACCAAGTCCAGCAATGGTCTAGGCCTTGGTTTATCTATTTCAAAACAAATTATAGACTCATTTGACGGTTGCTTAACTGCGCATAACCGACCAAGTGGAGGGGCACAATTTATTATTACCTTAGCCTCGGATAAAGGAAGTATATGACTGAGTTAGAGCAACAGTGTAAACAGGTTATTGTGATTGATGATGAAGCAATGATCCGAGACTCTATCAAGCAGCTGCTTGAGATAGAAGGCTATGAAGTTCAGTGCTTTAATGACCCACTTAGCGCTTTATCTAAGCTTACTCGGCGATTTAACGGTGTCGTGATCAGTGATATCAATATGCCGAAAATGGATGGTTTGGCGATGCTCGAGCAAGTCCGAGCATTTGATAGTGAGCTCCCCGTCATATTTTTAACTGGGTTTGCAGATGTCTCAGTTGCAGTCAAAGCTATGCAATTAGGGGCGTACGATCTCTTTGAAAAGCCACTCAACGAACAACTGCTGGACTGCCTTGCACGCGCTTGCGATAAACGAGCCTTAGTGATGGAAAACCGAGCTTTAAAGTTAGCGGTTGAAAAAACATCTGCACCAGGGGTTAGAATTTTAGGCGAAACGCCACAAATGCAGCACATGATGCATCTTTTAAACACGGTAATAGATACTCCCGCAGATGTGATGATAGAAGGTGAAACGGGCACAGGTAAAGAGCTGGTGGCTCGATACTTACACGACCAAAGTAGCCGCTCCAATTGTAATTTTGTAGCAATAAATTGCGGTGCAGTGCCTGAACAATTAATCGAAAGTGAGCTTTTTGGTGCTGCCAGTGGTGCTTATACCGGTGCCACGCAAAGTCGTCAAGGTAAGTTTGAGTTTGCACAAGGCGGCACGGTCTTTCTTGATGAAATAGAAAGCACGCCAATGTCATTACAAATTAAACTACTACGTGTACTTGAAGAGCGAAAAGTAACCCCCGTTGGTGAAAATAAAGCCATTGATCTAGACGTTAGAATTGTTGCAGCGACTAAAGTTGATTTATTAACGTTGGTGGATGAAGGAAAGTTTCGCGCTGATTTATACTACCGTCTGAATTTGGTGAAAGTGAGCATTCCTGCATTGCGCGATAGAAAACCAGATATCCCTTTATTGTTTAAGCATTTCAGCTCGATAGCTGCAACACGTTTTCACAAACCACCGGCACCATTAAATGCTCAATCTCAACAATATTTATTGCAGTATGATTGGCCTGGGAATGTGCGAGAGTTACGAAATCAGGCTGAACGTGCAGTGTTGTTAGGTACTGATCTTGCTTTTGAGGCTAATAATGTCAATCAAGCAACCCCTCCTGTTGATCTAAGTTTAGCCGAAAAGGTTAGCTTTTATGAACAATCATTATTGGAGGAGGCGTTAGAGCGTCATCAAGGAAGTATTAAAGAGACCATGCAAACATTGCAACTTGCCCGAAAAACACTCTACGACAAGATGAGTAAGTATGGTTTGAATAAAGATATGTTTAAAGAGTAGCCACCTAAAATGGGTGGTTTTGGTGACAGCTGTGTATTTTAATTGTGTGACTTTCTACCCATTCTAGTTTCTACTATTATGGAGATTAAGTTTAAGCTTCTGATTTTAAATAAAATTAATTTTTATTTACCGATTGGCAACATATTTGCCTCTATTACTAGGAACAACAAATCATCCTAATAATAATGAAGGCACACAATGGCTATAATAGATAAAAATCAAACGTTACTAATTGCAGCTTCTACGGTTGCATTGCTTGCACCTTGGCAAAATGTTCACGGCGCAGAATATAACATTTACGGCAAGGCAGAAGTTCAAGTTGCGAACACGGACAAAGGCATAATGCGCTACGCCAATGAAGGCACGCAAATCGATGCGCCTTTTTCTCGTATTGGTGTTAAAGGTAACCACAAATTAACTGAATCACTTAGCGCCGTTTTCAAGTACGAAGTACAAGTCAAAGGGTTTGAACATGATAATACCAATGACCCATTTAGTTCGCGTAATACTTACTTAGGTTTAAAAGGTAACTTTGGTGAAGTGGTTATCGGACGTAATGATACTCGATTTAAATATTCGGAAGGCAAAGTAGATAACTTTAATGAAACTCAAGCGGATATTGCTCAGCTTTTACCAGGTCAAGATAGACTGGGTGACACACTAACGTACACATCAAAATCTTTTTCTGGTGCACAACTATCCCTCACTTATGCACCTAAAGATGACAGTGCTAATAACGAAGCAGGCTATGCTGCAACGGTCATTTACGGCGATCGTGGCTTAAAAAATAAAGATTACTATGTCGCGATCAGTCATGTTGATTCTTTAAATAATATTAATGCTACTCGTGTAGCGGGTGTGCTTAAACAAGCACAATGGCAATTTGGTGCAATTTATCAGCGCAGTGAATCACTTGATGGCAGCAAATCAGGTAATGGGTATGTGGTTAGTGCAAGTTATACATTAGATAAATGGGTACCAAAGGTGCAATTTGCTAGCGACGATTCTCAGTTACGCCATGATAACGATGGCAGTCAATGGACCGCAGGGGTAGATTATGTATTTGATAAGCAAACACGTGCTTATTTGTTTTATACAGATTTAGATCTTGATCAACAAAGCGATAGCAGCCTTGCACTAGGCCTTAAGTACAAATTTTAAGGAGTAAGTGATGAGTGAAATAATCAATAACGATCAAGGTAAATCACCGCTTATGCAATATATTATGTTGTTGCTAGGTCCATGTATAATGTTACTCACATGCCTAATTGATCCTCCATCAGGGCTGAGTGTTGCGGCTTTTAGAACCGCTGGTTTAGCATTTTGGATGGCATCATGGTGGGTCAGTGAAGTAGTGCCTATTCCTGCAACGTCACTGTTGCCGCTCGTGTTTTCGCCTTTAGTGGATATAGCATCTATTAAAAGTGTTGCAGCACCTTATGCTCACCCTCTGATTTTTTTATTTTTGGGTGGGTTTTTAATATCCATTGCCATGGAGCGTTGGGGGTTACACAAACGTATTGCTTTAAAAACTATGCTTTATGCGGGTACAAAACCCAGTTACCAAATTTTAGCAATGATGCTTGTGACTGCCTTTTTATCAATGTGGATGTCAAATACTGCAACAGCGGTAATGATGCTGCCTATAGCTCTATCTATTACGCATTTAGTGCAACAATCTAACCCACAAAATAATGGCTTTGGTAAAGCATTGTTACTGTCGATTGCTTATGGTGCCAGTATTGGTGGTATAGCTACACTGATTGGTACACCGCCTAATGCGTTAATGGCTGCTTATTTGTCTGATAGCTATCAAATTGAAATTGGTTTTTCACAATGGATGATGGTAGGTGTGCCTTTGTCTTTGGTTATGTTGGTTATTTGCTGGGTTTGGTTAACTCAATTTGCCTATAAAGTAGATAAGACTGAGGCTGGGAGTGTAAAAGTAGACACTAAATCGTTATTTAGTACGCAGTTACTGGAACTTGGTTCAATGCAACGAGCAGAAAAAGGCGTTTTAGCCGTATTTGCACTAGCTGCTATTTGCTGGATTTTCAGGCCTCTACTTGCTGATTTTTCTGGTTTAAAAATATCTGATACAGGTATTGCAATCGCTGCAGCGCTAATGTTGTTTATATTACCTGCAAACAAAGGCAGTAATGAACGCATCTTAGACTGGCAAAGCACATCAGGTGTTCCTTGGGGTGTATTATTGTTATTTGGTGGTGGTTTAACCCTTGCTGCTCAAATTAAATCTTCAGGTTTAGCCGAGTACATTGCACACCTGATTGATGGTGCAGACACAATTCCTTTGGTTTTGAGTGTATTATTGGTAGCTACACTGATCACTTTCTTAACTGAAATAACAAGTAATACGGCAACGGCCGCAGGGTTCTTACCGTTACTAGGTCCAGTTGCAGAGTCAATTACTGGAACTCCATTAGTGTGGGTTATTCCTGCTGCAATAGCATGTAGTTGTGCCTTTATGATGCCTGTTGCAACGCCGCCTAATGCGATTGTGTTTGGCTCGGGACAAATACAGATGCGAGATATGATTAGATCAGGATTTGTTTTAAATATCATTGCAATCGTGCTGATCACATTAGTTACTATGACCATAGCTGCATCAGTCTTTAATTTTTAACTCCAACGGCGCTCGTATCTTGAGTTGCCTTGGTTAGAATTACCCAACCAAGAGTGCTTATACTTTAGGGCGTGTTGACCTTTCGTGATTAATTTTGCAGCAGTATGTTTGGTATTTAGGCAAGGCAGCGCCTATGCAGTGTGGTTGTTCCCCATAAATAGGCGATAACGCAGTATAAATGCCAAACATGCGCTGCCTAGGAGCGATTTACTCTTTGTTGCCTACATGGATGTAGGTAAGGGGCGTGAGCAGGACGCGGTAGCTTTGCTCGGTTTTTACTTAGCCCGCTAGGTTACAAACCTCGCGCCGCGATTAAATCGCCCCTAGATTGAACAAATTTCAATCCACAAAGGTCAACACGCCCTAGTATAAGCACTCTTTATTGCTCCTCAGTATAAACACAGTTATAGTATTTTTCTGGTAATTTTAATGAACGGATTTTCTTTTGACTGACAGTGCTAGTATTTCTGCTGACTTAACGTCTGCTTTCAACCTCATGCAAACACGCTTTGACAGTGCTCCATATCCCGCTATAAAAGATCGTATTAATCTTTTAAAAATACTTAAAAGCAAACTTATTGCGGGTGAAGGTGAGATAGTTGCTGCTATTTCAAAAGATTTTGGCTACAGAACAGGTTTTGACACTGTCTTAGGCGATATCTTACCGACAGTAAAAGCCATTACTTATAATATTAAGCATCTCCCTAAATGGGCGAAAGATACGCCACGTCGTGCAGGTGTTTCGTTAGCACCTTCTAAAGTCTCGGTAAGTTATCAGCCAAAAGGAGTCGTGGGTGTTATTTCTCCGTGGAATTACCCAATTCAGCTTGCACTCGTACCAGTAGCAACGGCGCTAACTGCGGGTAACCGTGTGTTACTGAAGTTGAGTGAGTTTACACCTCATACTAATCAAGTTTTAAAGCGACTTTTTAGCGACGAATTAAGTGAGCATTGCACAGTAATTGAGGGCGAGACGCAGGTAAGCCAGCAGTTTTCAGCTCTGCCATTCGCGCATTTGTTTTTTACTGGCTCTACCAATGTTGGGCGCCATGTAATGGCCGCTGCAAGCAAAAATTTGACCCCTGTGACCTTAGAGCTTGGTGGAAAGTCGCCAGTGGTAGTAACTCCTGGTACAGATATTACTAAATCCGCAAAGGCTATTTTGTTTGGTAAAATGTCTAATGCTGGACAGATTTGTGTCGCGCCAGATTATGTTTTAGTACCTAACGAGTTAAAACATCAACTAACTCAAAGCTTATGCTCTTTGTATAAAAAATATTATGGATTGGGTGTAGAGGGAAAAAATTTAACATCAGTGGTAAATACTGCACATTACGAGCGATTAAATAATTTACTTGAGGATGCAAAAAGCAAAGGCGCACAAGTAATAGAGCCTATTGATGATAATATGACCGATCAACAGAAGCATCGCATGGGATTGCACATAGTGACACATGTAAATGATGATATGTTGATAATGCAAGAAGAGATATTTGGGCCAGTATTACCTATCATGGGTTATGACAATTTAACGGACGCTTTAACGTATATTAATAACCATCCCCAACCGCTGGCATTGTATGTGATGGGTTATGATAAGGCTGTTAACGAATCCATAGAGTTGCAAACGCAAAGTGGCACGTTTGCAGTAAATGATACGCTTATGCAAGTAACCGCGGAAGATATACCATTTGGTGGTTTAGGAGAGTCTGGTATGGGTAACTATCATGGTAGAGAAGGGTTTATTACTTTTAGTCACCAAAGAAGTAAACTATTGAGTGGTCAATTTAATCCACGATTAAACTTAGTGTTATCTCAAAACTCTTTTCTTATTAAACTGCTTAAGTGGATGTATTTGCGTAACTAACAAATATTGGGTCGCTATTTGAATCACACGGCCTTACCAAATATTTATAAAGAATATTCAAGTTGCCCGATAAAAATCTGTTCTTACATGGTTTTATCGGGCAATTGCTATATGAGTGCAAATTTCTGTCAATAGATGCGACCTTCTCCAGCATATAGTCCTGCTTGAATTCGCTCGTAAAGTTCATTCGCTTTTTCTTTAGCTTCAGTTATTTGTGCAGGCAGCATTTTTCTTTCATCTAGCTTACGGCTGTGGCTTGCGTTTAAGTTTCCGTTAAATTCGGCAACTGAATTCCAGATATATGATTTTTCTATATTCTTTTCAACACCTAAACCTTCATAATACATAAGTGCAATATTGAACTGGGCTAAGGAGTAGTTGTTTCCTGCCGCTTTTTCATACCATTTTAGTGCTTCTTTGTAGTCAAGTTTGACGCCATCGCCATTTGAGTACATTACCCCGAGGTTAAATTGTGCTGCTGGCAAGTTTTTTTCTGCGGCTTGCTTAAATAATGACACGGCCATTTGCTTATCAAGCTTAACACCTTTACCTTCATCATAAAGTACAGCGAGGGCAAACATAGAATCAACGTGGCTCTTTTTAACTGCTTGCTGGTACAAATCAGCAGCTTTACGGTAATTGCGTGTTACACCGTGGCCATTTTCGTATAATTGCCCCAGTTCATAAATACCAGGTGCGAACCCTTTATCAGCAAGGTAATTAAATTCTTTTAAGGCCTCTTCAAATTGCCCTTCATTTGCGGCTTTAATACCTTCTTCAAGGCCTGCATGGCTAAAACAAGACACGCTCAATGCACCAATCATTAACAATACTTTTAATTTCGGTTGCCACATGACAAAACCTCCAATAAGTTGTAACTGTATAATTTTAGTTCTAAGCTGCAAAAAACCCAACTTATAATTAAAAATCGTAATATTGAGGGTAAGATACAGATATTAAGGGATAAATTAAAGAAATAAAAAAAGCCCCTTAGGGGCTTTTTGATTCATATCTACCGTCACCGATATGAGCAATGTAGCAAGTAAACGTGATCTGAAAATGAAATACTTTAGGTCGAGTAAAGTCTCTCACTGAAGCGGCACGCTCTTCATCAACACACAGTTTATTGGGGCCAGCATCCATGCTGGGTATTCTATCCTTAGGCACTGAGGTCGGTACTTAAATAAATTGGTCACTCTGTGTTGATGAAAATGATTATTACTTACAGGTGGGGGTTCGTCAACACTTAAATGAGAACTATTATCAAATAATGTGATCGTAATTAATTTAGCTACAGTATAAATAAAGCCAATTTATTTATTGGTAGAATAACAAGGGATTTTACTTACATGTACAAAAACAATAAAAAGTTAAGTTTAAGAAATGGGCTGTTGGTTATGCTCATTGTGTTTGTCAGCGGATGCTCTGCAAGTTTTACCTACAATAATATTGGCTGGCTTTCAGGCTTCTGGATTGATGATTATGTAGATTTAAATAAGCAACAGTCGCAGACGGTCAAATTATTGATCAAAGATACGCGCGATTGGCATAGAACAAGTCAGTTACCACTTTATAAAGCTGATCTAATTCATTTGCAAAACATACTCAGTGATTCACCATCTGAGCAGGCGCTCATCGAACACTTTAATAATTCAAGGGAGCATTGGCAGACCTTGGTCGACAAAATTGCCCAACCGTTAATAGACGTCGCCAAATCCCTTGATAAAAAGCAAAAGATGCAATTCATTGCTAAGATTCGAGATGACATAAATGAAGAATTGGAAGAATATGAAAAGCAAACCGATACAGAGCGAAGTGAAGAACGATTAGAGAAACAAACCGACACTTACAAAGAGTGGTTAGGAAAGCTTTCGCAACAGCAGCTTACTCTTATTTCGAATGCTAATGACGGCTATGAGCCACGATTTGTACAATGGCAAAAATACAAAAACACTCGGTTAGATGCCTTGGTTGCAGTTTTTGATACCCCTTCAACAAATTCGGCTGAATTTAGCCAAAACTTGCTGCATATTATTACTCAACGTGAAGCGTTTATGAGTCCAGAGTTTATTGCTGCAACTGAGAAAAACCAAGCTTTGTATGCGAAGCTATTAGTTGAATTACGCCATACACTTAGTCCTAAACAAATTAAGCATGCCAAGGATAAATTTAAAGATATGATTGAAGAAATCGATGACTTAATTGCAGACTAAACAGTCGATTAACGTACTATGTTTAATTTATTGGTTTGGTTATTTTCGAGGTAAGTGTTTATAGCTGCTAGGTCCATGCGCCAGCTTTAAATAATAGATTGACCATTTTGCTTGAGTTATAACAAAGAGTGTTTAAACTTGATGTTATAAATTTAAAATTAAGTATTTAGATGACTATTGCAGCACTTAACAGTACACATGTCTTACGCAGTAAGATACTAAAATGGATGTGTTTCTGTTTAAGTTTTGTTGCGGCAGCATTCACCTATTTTAATGTGTTTATCAACAACTTTTTAGTACTTGGTTTGCTAGAAGGTGTGTTCGCACTCTATTGCTTCTATATATACATCACTATTTCCAGTAAACAGGTTAGGCTCTGGCAATCTCTAAGTATTTGTTTATTTCTAGCTTTACTGGTTGTCTTTGGCACTTATTTGTCCGCAATGAACAACGCATTATTTGTCTGGATGTTAGTGCTCCCAGTTGCCTATTATTTGTTAATGGGAGTTCGTTGGGGGGCTTCATTATCATGCCTCTCTTTAGTGCTGGAAGGTATGGTATTATTTTATAAACTCGATATTTTTCCATTTGCCGTATTGAATTTAGCCTTGAACCTCACTCTGGCTTATGTACTTATTTGGGTATTGGCTCATGTATTTGAAAGCAGCCGAGAAAACTCATACAAACAATTGCAAAATTTGGCACTGCTTGACCCACTAACTGGCACTGGAAACCGCCTAGCCATGAACCATATTTTCGAGACTGAGCTTGTTAATAAGCTCGGTTTGTATACCCTTGTTATGGACTTAGACTTCTTTAAACGGGTTAATGATATTTATGGTCATGCGGTAGGTGACAAAGTATTGGTTGCCGTTACTCAAATCTTACGTGATAAGTTACCTGATGCTCATGTTTTTAGGATAGGTGGCGAAGAGTTTGCAATTTTTATATATGGCTGCTCTTTTGATGAAGCAAAACACAGTGCGCAAATGATCCGCAGCAGTATTGAGGAACATCAATTTTTGATTGATGATCAAACAATTGCACTGACGGTTAGTGTAGGTGTTGCGCAATATAAATCAGGTGAAACATTAAAATACACCATAAAAGCGGCAGATGACAGGCTGTATGAGGCAAAGCGAAACGGCCGAAACCAGGTTGTTATGCCACCAGAGGATGTTGTTATGCTGAGTTATCTAAAGAAGACCTCCTAACGACTGCGATACATACTGTCAAAATTTGGTATGTTCTTTTCCCAAATCGGTGTGTCTTTGCCTAAATGTTCTCTTATTGCATCAAAGAAAAGGCGTGTTCTAACCGGTAAATCTCGGTGCGGATAAACAGCGTACATCGCACTGTATTCAGTAAGGTGTAGATCTGTTAATAAGGGTACTAATCGTCCTGATGTGACTTCGTTATCGATTATAAAAGCGGGCGCTAAAACATAAGTTGTACCAGATAGCGTTTTTTCTAGTAAAACTTCAGCATCGTTTGCTCTAAACACACTTTTTATTTTTTGTTCTTGAGCATCACCATTTTGGTCAATATAGCGAACGCCTTCTACTCTTAGTGAAGTGCTAGAGTAGCTAGCAGCCGGTAAATCGGCTAAATCTTCAATACTTTTAGGCATTCCGTAAGTATCTATAAATTCAGGTGACGCTAATAGTAATAGTCTATTGCGTGCAATTTTACGGGCAATGAGCGAAGAGTCTTTAGGCTCGCCAACACGAAAAGCCAAATCAAATCCTTCAGAAACTAGATCAACTAATTTGTCATCTAATCTCAATTCAATTTCTACTTGCGGAAAGCGCTTTTGAAAGTCGTTGATTACAGGTTGTAAGTAGCGCCTGCCGATAATTGTAGAAGAGGTTATTTTTAGCACTCCGCGTGGCTCTTGATGGTAATTTTCAGCAAGGCGAACTGTTTCACCTAGTAGCTCTCTTAACTCTGCTGCTTTTTTTATCATTTCTGCACCAGCAGCCGTTAGTGAAAAAGATCGTGTTGTTCTATTGAGTAACCGAACACCTAAATCATCCTCTAAACGACTAATTTGCTTAGAAATAACAGACCTATCGATATTGCGTGTTTCGGCTGCTTTAGCAAATGACCCTCTTTCGACGACTTCTAATAACATCAATAAACGGCTCGTTGTGTCCATGATATATCCACTCAATAATAATTGGTGCCATATTGGCATTAATGAATTTGAAAATCTATGGTTTTTGTCCGCATATTTGTTACGTACCATTTAAATATAGATAAAATGGAGAAGCGTCGATATGAACAAGCACTTAATAGCTACCGCAACTGTAGCGGTATTACTAACCTTAAGCGGGTGTGCAGAAGAACCTGCACAAAAAAATACCCAACAGCAGCTACAACCTATAGATGTGGCAACAGTAATCACAAAGCCTGTACAAAGTTGGCATACCTACACAACTCGTTTAGAGGCGCCCGAAGAGGTTTCTTTAATGCCTCGTGTTTCGGGTGTTATTGAAAATATTGCTTTTGAAGAAGGTGATGTAGTTAAAAAAGGCGACTTGTTATTCGAGCTGGATGCACGTCCTTACGCAGCTATTGTTGCAAGCTTAAAAGCGCAAGTTACCAGTGCAAAAGCTGCATTGGAACAAGCAAGCAGTGAGGCCAAAAGAGCTGAGCGACTAACCCAGCGCAAAGCAATTTCAACCGAACAAGCTGAATCACGCACTTCAACCTTGCATCAACGCAAAGCGCAATTAGCTGCCTATGAAGCGCAATTAACAGCTGCTGAACTTGACTTGGCTTTTACTAAAATTCGCTCACCGATAGAGGGCATTGTTTCACGCGCTAACATTACAAAAGGCAATAATGTTCAAGCTGGTCAATCGGTTCTAACTTCGATTGTTTCTAATAAAACAATGTATGCGTATTTTGATGTAGATGAGCGTACATGGAATCGTTCATTCAGCGATGTTACCCGTTCAGATAAACAAGCGGTTGTGATGCAAAAAGTAGGTGAAGCAACATTTGACCATGCAGGCTATATCGACTTTATCGATAATCAAATTAATGTAGCAACAGGTACATTGCGTGTAAGAGCGCGGTTTGAACAGTCAAAAAATGAATTAAGAGCGGGCTCATTTGCAAGGATTAAACTTGCTGCGAATGCCGTGCAAGAGCACATTATTGTGCCTGATCGTGCTATTGGCACTGATCTGAAAAACCGTTTTGTATTAACCGTTGGCCAAAACAATGTTTTACAGTACAAGCTAGTCACTGTGGGTGAGCGATATGGGCGTTTTAGAGTTGTTACTTCAGGTTTATCTGAGTCTGATGTCATTGCCGTAAATGGCCCTGCTAGAGTTGGTCCGGGTATGCCTGTTGCACCAAATAATGTGGCATTAGATACCTCTGGTATTGCATTTACTTTACAGCCGTCTTCTCATAATTTAATGGCTAGGAAGTAGGGCAGATTATGAAATTTTCACACTTTTTTATCCAGCGACCTATTTTTGCAGCAATGCTGTCATTAATAATTCTTATTGCTGGTGGTATTTCTTTGTTTCAGCTCCCTGTGAGCGAATACCCTGAAGTTGTGCCGCCTACAGTGGTTGTTACTGCTAACTATCCAGGTGCCAATCCAACGGTTATAGCTCAAACTGTAGCAACACCATTAGAGCAAGAGATAAATGGTACTGAAAATATGTTGTACATGTTTTCACAAGCGACCAGTGATGGCCGAATGACGTTAACAGTCACATTTGCGCTTGGTACCGATCTTGATAGAGCACAAGTACAAGTGCAAAATCGTGTAAATAGTGCGTTACCTCGCCTACCTGAAGAAGTTCAACGCTTGGGTGTGGTTGCAGAAAAATCATCGCCTGATTTGACCATGGTTGTTCATTTATATTCACCACAGAAAACACACGATACAGCCTACCTATCAAACTATGCTGATTTGTATATTAAAGACCAGATCGCACGATTAGCGGGTGTGGGTGATGTGCAATTATTTGGTGGTGGTCAGTACTCAATGAGAGTTTGGCTAAACCCTGATGCATTGTCTGCACGCGGTTTGACTGCAATGGATGTTGTTACGGCTCTTCGTGCTCAAAACCAACAGGTTGCAGCGGGGAGTTTAGGTGCTCAACCTGCCTCAACAGACAGTCAGTTTCAAGTATTGTTGAATGTTAAAGGGCGTTTAAACAGTGTTGAAGAGTTTGAGCAAGTTATTATAAAAGTGGGTGAACAAGGGCAATTAACTCGCCTTAGTGATGTTGCGCGAGTGGACTTGGGACAAAACACCTACTCATTACGCGCTGAACTTGATAATCAACCAGCACTGGCGATGCCTATTTTTCAACGACCGGGTTCAAATGCGATTGAGCTTTCTGATCAAGTACGTGAAACTATGGCACGGCTATCTGAAGCGTTTCCTGAGGGCGTTGAGTATGACATAGTTTATGATCCGACAGTATTCGTGCGTGGTTCAATTGATGCTGTTATAGCGACTTTACTTGAAGCAATTGCATTGGTTGTTATTGTGGTTGTGTTGTTTTTACAAACTTGGCGAGCATCTATTATTCCATTGATTGCGGTCCCCGTTTCGTTGATTGGTACGTTTGCGGTTATGCAATGGTTAGGTGTTTCAATCAATACATTATCGTTATTTGGTTTGGTGTTGGCCATTGGTATTGTGGTTGATGACGCGATTGTAGTGGTTGAAAATGTTGAGCGAAATATAGGCCAAGGTTTATCACCTTTAGAAGCAACCCGTGTGGCGATGACCGAAGTAACCGGGCCAATAATTGCGATTGCTTTAGTGTTATGTGCCGTATTTATTCCTACTGCATTTATTAGTGGTTTATCGGGCCAATTTTATAAACAATTTGCATTAACGATCACCATTTCAACTGTAATATCAGCATTTAACTCATTAACACTTTCACCTGCGTTATCTGCTTTATTACTAAAAAGCCATGACGCAAAACCAGATGCATTAACACGTTTGCTAAATCGCTTATTTGGCCGCTGGTTGTTTAATCCGTTTAATCGTCTATTTGACCGTGGCGCAAAAGTTTATCAAAAGCTGGTGCAAAAGTTAATGCGTATGAGTGTTATCGTACTGGTTGTTTATATTGCATTAGTTGGCGGCACAATTAAGTTGTTTGATGCTGTGCCAGGTGGTTTCATCCCTGCTCAGGATAAACAATATTTGGTTGCCATTGCGCAATTACCTGATGCAGCGAGCCTTGAGCGTACACAAGATGTTGTAAAGCAAATGCAAGAAATTGCATTGCAAGTGCCGGGCGTTGCAAACACGGTTGCGTTTCCGGGATTGTCAGTAAATGGATTCACAAATAGCCCTAATAGCGCGATAGTGTTTACTCCTTTAGATGCATTTAGTGAGCGAGCAGAGCCACAGTTATCAGCCATGGCAATTGCTGCACAACTAAACCAGCGTTTTTCAGCTATTGATGAAGCATTTGTTGCTGTATTTCCACCTCCGCCAATTCAAGGGTTGGGTACTACGGGTGGCTTTAAATTACAAATAGAAGACCGCGCAAATAAAGGCTTTGAAGCTTTGTTTAATAGTCTTCAAGCGGTAATTACAAAAGCACAACAAGATCCGGCGTTGATGGGGATGTATTCCAGTTTTCGCATTCAAGTGCCGCAAATGGATATTGATATTGACCGTGAGCAAGCTCTAATACAGGGTATTCCACTAGATGAAGTTTTTAATGCGCTGCAAATATACTTAGGTTCAATGTATGTAAATGACTTTAATATGTTTGGTCGTACTTACCAAGTTAATGCGCAAGCAGATGCTCAATATAGGCTCGATCCAGAGCAGATATTGAACCTTAAAGTACGTAATAATCAGGGGAACATGGTGCCACTTGGTTCAGTACTGACAGCTACACCAACCATTGGACCAGACCGAGTTATGCATTACAACGGATACCCAAGTGCTGAACTCAATGGCAGCCCTGCGCCAGGTTTTAGCTCTGACCAAGCGCAATATGCAATAGAGGCAATTTTAGCTGATACCCTGCCTACTGGGATTGAGTATGAATGGACTGAAGTGACATTCCAGCAAATTCTAGCGGGTAACACGATGGTTTATGTTTTCCCACTGGTGGTTTTACTTGTGTTCATGGTATTGGCTGCGACGTATGAAAGTTTAAGGCTACCTCTAGCTATTATTTTAATTGTACCCATGACTATATTCTCTGCACTAATGGGAGTGTGGCTAGTGGGCGACGATAATAATATTTTTACACAAATTGCCTTAATTGTTTTAGTGGCACTTGCATCAAAAAATGCCATTTTGATGGTTGAATTTGCGCGAGATAAAACCAAGCAGAACATGAGTCATTTTGATGCCATTTTAGAGGCATGCCGTATGCGTTTGCGCCCCATATTAATGACATCAATAGCATTTACTGCAGGTGTTATTCCGCTTGTACTAGCCACAGGTGCAGGCGCTGAAATGCGCCATGCAATGGGGAACGCGGTGTTTTCAGGCATGATAGGTGTGACAGTCTTTGGCTTATTGTTTACACCTGTATTTTATATTTTAGTAACCAAGTCACCTAAAGCCCCATCACAGGAGCAAATTAATGAATAATTTACGATTAGCCGCTGTGGTTATTGCTAGTTTATTAACTGGCTGTGCGAGCAAAATTGATGAGCAACAGTACCAATCCGATTTGCAATCATTTGTTGAGAAAACGCAGATTGCACAGCAATTACAGGGCACTGATGAGCTTAATTGGTGGCAAAAATTGGGCTCACAGCAACTCAATGATCTGGTTGCCAAAGCGCGCAGTAATAATTTTGATTTAAAGACCCAACAGTTTCAATTGCAAAGTGCTTTAGCGCGCTTAGGTGCTGAACGTGCCCAGTACTTACCACAAGGTAATATTGGTGCGAGTGCGACGCGCACTAGCATTGGTAATAGTCAATCACGGCAATCGCAATCAGGTGTTAATTTAGATTGGCAGATAGACTTGTTTGGTAAAGTCACTGCACTGGTTGACGCTGCGAATGCCGGTGCAATGAGCCAAGCTGAGCAAGTAAGGGCATTGCAAATTGAAACACTATCCTCAGTGGTAAAAGGGTTTGTAAGCTACCAAGGTAGCTTACAAAAAAAGCAAATAATCAACTTGCAAATAGAGGCGCTCTTACAAAGTATTGATGTACTAAAAGCACGTGTTGAAGAGGGGGTTGCAAGCGAACTTGATTTAAATCGGACGTTGGCTCAGCTAAAGCAACAGCAAGCTTTGTTGCCTGAGATTGAATTTGCTCAGTTTAGTGACTTGTCAATGTTGGCTTTATTAACTGGGCAGCTCGCTAGTGATATAAAATTGCAGGATGAAAGGGATATACTCAGCCGCAATTTTAAGGTGAGTTTAACCAGCCCAAGCAAAGCGGTTGCACTTAGGCCCGATATCAGTCGAGCGCTTTTTGAGTTTAGCCAAGCAAGCTCACTGAGTGTGGCTGCAAGTAAAGCTTTACTGCCAGATATTAGCTTGAGTGCTTTTGCTGGAGTAATTAGCTTAGGTAATAATCAGTTATCTGATACTCAACAACAATGGCAGTTAGCGCCAAAAATCCAGTGGTCATTACTGAGTTACCCAGCTTTGCTTGCCCAGCGTGATGCACAAGACTATTTAACACAAGCCGCGTACAGTCAATATCAGCAAGTTGTATTAAATGCGATGAGCGAAAGTGAACTATCGTTACAGCGTTTAGTCAAACAGGGCGAACAAACTAAGTATGCAAACGAGCGTTTTAAGTATGCCAATAATGCATTTTTACAAGCACAAGCTATGTATCAAGAAGGGCAAATTCCCTACTTAGAGTTGTTAGATGCGCGGCAGGATGTTTTAATAGCGCAAGAGAATGCAGTAGATTCAACCATTTCGTCATTACTTGCCAAAGTAGATACTTACCAAGTATTCAATGGGCGGTGGGGCTACGCGTTAGTTAATTAGTTAAATAGAGTCTTTAATGCCACATACTGATATTTTATCAACAATTCCAAGGCTTATGCGTGCAATTGTGCTCGAGGAGCCTAACGAGCAGATTTTACTTTCTGAACGTGAAATACCTGTGCCCGATGTATCAGGGAATGATTTGTTAATTAAAGTGGAGTATGTGGGGTTAAATCCCACGGATGCACAGTTCGCTAAAACGGGTTTTTGTAAATGGAATTACCCTCATACTTTGGGTTTGGATGCCGTTGGTGTGGTAGTTAAAGCGGATAAAGGTGTTTTCCCAGGAGTGGGGAACCGGGTAATGTTCCATGGTAATTTGGGTGAGCAAGGCGTGTTATCCCAATACGTAAAAGTCCCCAACTTTGCAGTTTCAGTGATCCCCGACTCGGTTAAATCAAGTCATGCGGCGACACTCCCCTGTGCTGGGATGTCAGCATTAGTTGCACTGGACAAACTGCAATTAAGCGAAGGTGATTCAATATTAATTGAAGCGGGTGCAGGTGCAGTGGGGCAGTTTGCAATTCAGTTTGCAAAACAACGTGGTGCAACAGTTTTTACGACAGCTAGTAAGCGCAATCATAAGCTTGTTAAGCAGCTCGGAGCTGATGTTGCATTTGATTATCACGATAAAAAGTTAGTAGATAAAATTCGTCGAGAGCTAGGGCCGCAAGGTTTTGATGCTGTCCTAGATTCAATTGGGGGAGAAACGACCATTCGAAACGTTGAGTTAATGCGTTTTTGTGGACGTATTGCTTGTTTAAACCCTCTACCAGCATTTGAGCAAGAGCTGATGTTTCGCCGAGCTCCGAATATCGGTATTGTTTCACTCGGCGGTGCTTGGCTTGCAAATAGCTTATGTGCGCAGCAAAGAATGAGCTTTATGGGCAATTTGCTACTAGAAAGTTTGGCAAATAATACACTGACCATTCCTTGTATTATTCCTGTTGAGTTTAATTCTTCGAATGTATCTGCCTCGCTAAATAGACAATTACAAGGTGGTTTTACCGGAAAGCAAGTGGTGCAGGTGAGCTAAATTAAATACATTATCTGAGAATGTAATTAAGCCTCACTGTCTGGAGGTTTTTGTTTAAAGGATGTTATGGATAATATTAAATCGCAACGGCTAATAATGCGTTCAGGGCAATTGAGTGATAGTTATTTTATCTTAACTTTACTGAATCAACCCAGTTTTTATGAAAACATTGCAGACAAAGGCATTTATACATCTGAGCAGGCAAAGGATTATATTCAAAATGCATTTATTAATTCACATCAAATAAATGGCTTTGGTCCTTATATAGTAACGCTCAAAGACTCTACCCCTATTGGTATGGTTGGGTTGTTTAAAAGAGACTATTTGAATGTCCCTGATATTGGTTATGCCTTTTTATCAAAGTATACAGGTAAAGGCTATGCAACGGAGGCATGTGAACAATTGATTCAAAATGTTCAGAATCGCTTTCAAACAATTTCAGCAATTACCTCTGAAGATAATATCGCATCACAAAAAATACTTAAAAAGTTAAATTTCTCCCGCATGACAGATATAATAGCAAGTCATGACAAGCAGCCTATTTGCCTTTACATTAAGGCGTTGTAACTTCAATTTGCATTGCTTTTAATTGCTCTGCAACGCTTAGGTTGACTGCCGACCATGTTTTTTCAAGTGTTTCAACAAGTCCTTTATAATCATCATCTATCAACGGGGTTAATTCACTAAAGTAGTGAATTTCCTTTAATGTGCGCCCATTCTCAAATGTTGTGTGGTAAAGCCGCCACAGGCCAGAAATATCAGCATTGCCAGCATTGTCACCATTAAAGTGGTGAATTTCATATTCAATCTCATAAAAAGTTTGTTGGTGGGTGTCGGTAATTACAGGTAATCCTTTGACGACCATCCATGTATCTAATTGGGTAAACAGTGTTTGATGCGCACTTGCTGTTAGCATAATATCTGGCGCTTCGCTCCATAAATGATAATTTGCCGATGTGACTTGGTTATTATCTACCTCTAGTGCAATACCGCGATTATTTAAAGCACCACGTAGGTTGACGGTTAATATACGTAACTGTAAATCGGTGTTCTCACTCGTGCGCGCTGAAGGAGTTATTTTCTGATTAAACTGAAAATACTTCACAGGAGCATTTAATGACTGACTACAGCCAGCGATTCCTAGCATGCAGGTAACGAGTAGCGTGTTAATTAAACTGAAGATACGCATTTATTGTTTCCTCGGTGTTGGATCTGCTGGTAATGATTTATCAAAAATGAACATGTTTGGCTGCTCATTTAGGCCGCGTGTTAAAGGTTGTAACTCTTCACTTAAGCGTTTAAATTCAGAAAGCGTTTGTTGTAATTGATGGTGAAATTGCGACCCTTGCTGATAGCTGGCCATGGTTTTTTCAAACTGTTTCATTGTGACATCAAATTGTTGCATGCTTTTGGTCATTTCAGCAAAGTTGCGGTTAATATCGCCGGGTAAATTTTGTGTATCTTGTTGATTAAGCAAGTCACGCATTTCATTGGCAAGCGCCTGATAATCAGTAAATGTAGATTGCATTTGGGCTAAACTGTCTTCAATTTTTAGGTTATTCACCTTATTCAGTACATCTGAAACTTGATCAGCCAATACCGTGATCCCACTAGAAACACTCGGAAACACTTGATATTGAGACACAGTTGTTAGTTCAGCGTCATCAGCATCGTTATATATATCAAAATCAACATACACGGCACCAGTGAGCAGGTTCCCTGGTTTAAGCGAGGCGCGTAAACCATTTTTAATCCATCCTTCGACGTTGCCTCGCCAAAAATCGCGAGCTTGGTTGCTGTTATGATATATGCGGCCATATTCAATTTTAATAAGAGCAGGTACGGCTGTATTATCAGTTCTAAAATGGGCAGGCACACCATCAATCATCACATTGGCTGGTGCTTCTACGACTGTTCCGACACGCATACCCCGGTATTCAACTGGGGCGCCAGGCCTTAAGCCACGTATAGATTGCTCAAATTCAATTAGGTAGTAATCAAAATCATAAAAACGTTCTTCAAGGGCATGCTTATAACTTTTACTTAATGAAAATGCATGACCATCATTGGCTAAATCACCAGGGGCTTGTTGTTCAGGTAAGCCAACAGATATCCCGCCTTTAAGTAGTTTACTTAAAGAGCCCGTATTAACGTTAATACCATCAGCTGATAAATCAATTTCTACCCCCGCGTTGACCCAAAAAATTGAATTAAGGGTTATTAAGTTTTGATATGGCTCATTGATGAAGATGCCGTACTTCATCGCTTGATTTTTCCAATCAAAAGTGGCGGTTTCAACTTGGCCAATTTTATAGTTTTTATAATAAATGCTGGTACTTACATCCATTACTTCGGCATTATAGCTTTGTAAAACAAACCGACCACCTTTAACATCTTTACCAATTAATGCGGGCTCGTCTTGTAATATAAAATGTTCTTTCATTAGTTTACTTTCACCCGGTGCAAATTCTAAATATACACCTGAAAGTAATGTACTCATGCCACTGATACCAGTTTCATCAATCCGTGGCTTTACCACCCAAATATTGGCATCATCGGTAAGTAAACTATCGTAGTGTTTATCTATTTGCGCTCGCGCAATAACGCTGTTTTTATCATCAGATAATCGGATGTGGTCTATTTGGCCTATCTTTACGCTACGAACTTTAATTTCAGTTTTACCGGCAATAATTCCTTCAGCTTGTGCCATGGTAATATATATAGTCGCTCCTTTGTTTGCCTGATATTGATATAACATCCATGCACCAACAAATAGGGCTATTATAGGAATAATCCAAATAGCAGAAATGCGAGGCTCTTGTTTTACGTTGGCTGTTTCATTCATGACTATCTCTAATTACGTGTAACGGTATTTGGCGAATCCCAAAGCAGACGAGGATCGAATGCGTGGGCTGCCATCATTTGGCTGAGCACCATAGCAGTAAAAAATACAGTCCCTAGGCCTGGGCTCACAGACATTAAATTACCTAACTGAACCAAGGCTACTAGAATTGCGACAACAAATACATCAATCATAGACCATTTACCAATAAATTCAGTTAATTGATATACTTTGGTATACCGTATTGACTGACTGCTTGCTGGGTATTTAACGATAATACATAAAAAAATTAAGATGAGTGCTTTTGCTAGTGGCACAACCACACTAGCCAAAAATATAATTATAGCGATGGGGTACGAACCTGCTTGCCATAACACAATAACACCACCAATAAGTGTAGAAGGCGTTTGATCACCCAAGCTAGTGGTATACATAATAGGAAACATATTTGCAGGTATATAACAGGCAACGGAAGTTAATAACCACGCGAGTGCTTTTTGAATACTGTTAGGGTTTCGAACATGAGCTTTACTGTGGCAGCGGGGACAATATTCATGTTCGGATAATTGGTGACACACATGACATGCTCTAATATTTTTATCGATGCCTCTGTCGCCATTGTTTGCTTCACTAATATTAGCGAGTGGGCGGACTTGTTCCCATAGACGTTGACGGTTTAAGTGCGTAAGTGCTGCAATATACAAAATGACGAAGCAGATATAAGCCCAAAAGCTAATCCCAAAACTAATGTCTGCCATCGACATAATCTTAACCATACTGACAAGCACACCAATCAGAAAAATTTCACACATGATCCACGGTTCTAATGCCAATGTGAACTTAAGTAACCGCTTTGCAATAGTAAAAGGCAGTACTTTTAAAGCTCCTAAATGTAATGGAATCAGTAAGGCAAGTAACGCCATGGGCAAGCCAATAATGCTCACATCAATAAAGATACCGAGTAATTCACTGTCATAATTAAATAAAATTTTTGCTGCATCGGGTAGCGTGATTGTTTGCGTAATACCGCTGCTGCTAAATGAAATAAAAGGATAAAACATACTGCTTAAAAGCATGATTAACGCACTGATACTTAGTGCCACAATAAGGGAGTCGTTATTTGTATTTGCAGTAGATAATTTCGTGTGGCAATGCGGGCACACAGCTATTTGCTTTGCCGCTATTTGAGGAAGCTCAATAATTAGGTCACAGTTAGGACATGCTGTTTGCAATGCGATAGCCAAATAAAGTACATACGAATTAAAGTTTGCATCAAATAAATGTGAATTACAATTGGATGATTGTTTTAAATACACTATCATAAGATAACAATGAATGGAGTCATACATACACGCATTTGGGCGTAAATTATGCCTCAAGGGTTAATTTGTGATTAAACTACTTTGTTTTTGCTTAATTTTATTTAGCGTAAGCTTACATGCTCTCACAGAGCAAAAATCAACTAACCGTATCAATATTGGCGTAAGCCCTTCATTACCCCCATATGTATTTAGTAAAAATAACTCGGGTTTACAGTTAGAGTTAATTAAAGCAGCTTTTAAAAGCCAAGGCATTACTGATCTGAATATTATTTACATGTCGAATAAACGCGTAGAACATTCTTTAGAGCAGGCTGAAATAGATGTTGCAGTGAATTACGCAGGCTCTCGAATCGAGGGAATTTACCCAAGCCAAAGTCTTTTATCCTATCAAAATGTGGCCGTTAGCCTGACTAAAAATAATTTCAAGATAACCTCTGTGTATGCTCTAAAAGGTAAAAGTGTATTGGCCTTTCAAAACGCCACAGCGTTCTTACCTCATCCATATAAAAAGGTAACAACAAAGTTAAATTACTATGAAGAAGTCGTCAATCAGGCGGCTCAGGTTGATCACTTAATGAAAGAGTGGGTCGATGTAGTGGTACTCGAAAAGCGAGTGTTTTTGTATTACTTACAGCAATATCAGCAAGAGAACGACACAAAAGAGATAACAATTCACCCTATATTTAGTGAAGCTGCGCGCCCCGCGTACTTCAATGATAAACCCTTACAAGAGCTGTTTGATATGGGCTTAGCCCATATCAAAAAAAGTGGTGAATATAATGCGATTATGACCTTCGATGGTACTAATTATGCAAAGGCCTCTTACGATGGCCTAATCAAATAAAGCAACCGTTTGTCGTGTTAGCGCAATAAGTTCCCCTGATTGTGACCAAATAGCACCATCTTCAAGTCCATATCCATCTTTACAGTGATGAGTAATTGCTTCAAACCCTAACCATTCATTTGCCGCTAATTGGGGTTCTTGTACAAATTCTAAATACCAAGACATACTACTTGCAGGAGCCGGTTGGTTAAACATCTGCAATAAAGTGGGTGGCCAAGCATCGGTGAGCGCAATAACGTGCGCTTCGTTTAATTGTGCTGGGGTGTGTTTTAGTTTCATCCAACCACCTAAGTGTGATGTATCAGCCCCAACAAACGGCATACCACCTTGTTGCGGACATAAATCAACATGTTGGAAAAACTCAGGCATGGCACCAGATTTAAAAGGAAGCGTATAGCGAGGATCCACAGGTTTTAATGTCATTTCTTTCGAAACGGGCACATGAACACCGGAGTTACGCGCTTTAGCAAAGCAAGCCTGCACAATTACACTTACTTGATCATTTTGTACGGCTTTGGCTAAAACTTGCGTACTATTTTTACCTTCTCGTAATATTTCAACGTGCAGTGAAAAGCCGGTGTCGGCTATTAATGGTCCTACAAAATTTGTACTTATTGATAGTAAACGTCGCGATGGCTCAATCTGTTGGCGCATGGCTTGATAAAGTAGTGATGCAGATAACCCGCCAAATGCGGTTCTACCTTGGCACCAGTTAGCAGGAAATTGCATGGTTGCTGTTTTTTGTTCAAGTGCTGACATCTTACCGATTTGTGTTGCAGCTTGTAGTAAATCATCAAAGTGCATAGCCGTTCCTTTGGAATAATGTGTTATTTGCTTAATTTATATCATACAAAAACTGATCAGACCACTTGTGAAAGCGTGGTCAAATGGTCTAAAAATCACCAATCCACACTTGTTATAAGGTTATTTGCAAAATAAATTGCAAAAAAACACTTTTTTTTCATTTTTACAGTTGAATTCAGTTTGGGGCATCCCTATTTACTAGTCATCGAACGTATTAACGAATTTTGAAGTTGGAGATGATTCATGGGTAAAATTATTGGAATCGATTTAGGTACTACTAACTCTTGTGTTGCAGTACTAGATGGCGATAAAGCACGCGTAATTGAAAATGCGGAAGGCGATCGTACAACACCATCCATCATTGCATATACGCAAGATGGTGAGACATTAGTTGGTCAATCTGCAAAGCGTCAAGCAGTGACAAATCCTACTAACACTTTATTTGCGATTAAGCGTTTAATCGGTCGTCGTTTTGAAGACGAAGAAGTGCAACGCGATATCGGCATCATGCCATTTCAAATTATCAAAGCTGATAATGGCGATGCATGGGTTGAAGCGGGCGGTGAAAAGCGTGCGGCACCACAAATTTCAGCAGAAGTACTGAAAAAAATGAAGAAAACAGCTGAAGACTTCTTAGGTGAAGAAGTAACTGAAGCCGTTATCACAGTACCTGCATACTTTAACGATTCACAACGTCAAGCAACTAAAGATGCTGGCCGCATTGCGGGTCTAGAAGTTAAACGTATCATCAATGAGCCTACAGCCGCTGCACTTGCATACGGTATGGATAAAAACAAAGGCGAAAACATTGTAGCCGTTTACGACTTAGGTGGCGGTACTTTCGATTTATCAATCATCGAGATTGACGAAGTTGAAGGCGAGCACACGTTTGAAGTACTTGCGACTAACGGTGACACTCACTTAGGTGGTGAAGATTTCGATAACCGCGTAATCAATTACCTAGTTGCTGAATTCAAGAAAGACCAAGGTGTTGACTTAAAAACTGATCCACTTGCAATGCAACGTGTTAAAGAAGCAGCAGAAAAAGCAAAAATTGAGCTTTCATCGGCACAATCTACTGAAGTAAACCTTCCGTATGTAACTGCTGATGCTTCAGGTCCTAAGCACATGAACGTGAAATTGACACGCGCTAAGCTTGAATCATTAGTTGAAGACTTAGTAACTAAGTCAATTGAACCGCTTAAACGTGCACTTGCTGATGCAGATTTATCTGTAAGCGACATCAACGATATTATCCTTGTTGGTGGTCAAACACGTATGCCGTTAGTACAAAAAACAGTGGCTGAGTTCTTTGGTAAAGACCCACGTAAAGACGTTAACCCTGATGAAGCTGTAGCAGTAGGCGCGGCGATTCAAGGTGGTGTTCTTGCTGGTGACGTTAAAGACGTACTATTACTAGACGTTTCACCACTGTCTCTAGGTATCGAGACAATGGGTTCTGTAATGACTGCGCTAATTGAGAAAAATACAACGATTCCTACTAAGAAATCGCAAACTTTCTCAACAGCTGAAGACAATCAAGCAGCGGTTACTATCCACGTACTACAAGGTGAGCGTAAACGTGCAAGCGACAATAAATCTCTAGGTCAATTTAACCTAGAAGGTATTCGTCCTGCACAACGTGGTACACCACAAATCGAAGTTACCTTCGACGTAGATGCGGATGGTATCTTACATGTATCAGCTAAAGATAAAGATACAGGCAAAGAGCAAAAAATCACGATTCAAGCGTCTTCAGGTCTAAGTGATGAAGAAGTTGAAAAAATGGTTCGTGATGCAGAAGCTAACGCTGAAGAAGATAAAAAGTTCGAAGAGCTTGTAGCGACTCGTAACCAAGCTGATGCAATGGTTCACGGCACGCGTAAGCAAATCGAAGAAGCTGGCGATGCACTACCTAGTGAAGACAAAGAAGCAATTGAAGCGGCTGTTGTTGACCTAGAAGCAGCAATTAAGAGTGACAACAAAGAAGAGATTGAAGCAAAAACTCAAGCTCTTGCTGAAAAATCACAAAAATTAATGGAAATTGCACAAGCTAAAGCACAACAAGCTGGCGGCGACGCTGGTGAGCAACCACAACAATCAGCTAAACAAGATGACGACGTTGTAGATGCAGAGTTCGAAGAAGTAAAAGACGACAAGTAATTGTCACTAACGCTTCTCACTAACCTAAAACACCATGACTAAATGGGGTGTTTAAGTTAGGATGAACAAATGAGGCGCGTAGGCTAAAGCTTAACGCGCCTTTTGCATGTAAAAAGAGCATGTAAAATAGCTTAAAAATTAATGGTAAATCGATATGATTTATCGGTTTATCCGCAGCCAAGCTGCAGTAGCAAAAGAGTAGTGTGATAGATATGTCAAAACGCGATTATTATGAAGTCCTTGGTGTGGCAAAAGATGCTAGCGAAAGAGACATTAAAAAAGCGTATAAACGCTTAGCGATGAAATATCATCCAGATCGTACCGCCGGTGATAAAGAACTGGAAACCAAGTTTAAAGAAGTTAAAGAAGCTTATGAAGTCTTAACAGATGATCAAAAGCGCCAAATGTATGATCAATATGGTCATGCGGCCTTCGAACAAGGTGGTGGCGGTGGTCACGGAGGTTTTGGTGGCGGCCAAGGTGACTTTGGTGATATTTTTGGTGATGTTTTCGGTGATATCTTTGGCGGAGGTGGCGGTGGACGTCGTCAATCTCGTCAACAACGTGGTGCCGATTTACGTTACAACATGGACTTAAGCTTAGAAGAAGCGGTTCGTGGTAAAGAAGTTGAAATTAAAGTGCCTACATGGGTGAGCTGTTCACCATGTGACGGCAGCGGTGCAAAACCTGGCTCTAAGCCAAAAACGTGTACAACGTGTCATGGTGCAGGCCAAGTACAAATGCGCCAAGGTTTCTTTGCTGTTCAACAATCGTGTCCTACGTGTCAGGGCACAGGCCAGATTATTTCTGATCCCTGTAACAGCTGTCATGGTCAAGGCCGTGTAGAGAAAACTAAAACCTTATCAGTTAAAATACCAGCCGGTGTTGATACTGGCGACCGTATTCGTTTATCTGGCGAAGGTGAAGCGGGCGCTCATGGAGCACCTGCTGGTGATTTATATGTTCAAGTATCGGTACGTGAACACCCAATCTTCGTGCGTGATGGCAACAACCTCTACTGTGAAGTACCAATTGGCTACACCACAGCAGCCCTAGGCGGTGAGATTGAAGTACCTACGCTAGATGGTCGCGCTAAGCTTAAAATACCTGCTGAGAGCCAAACGGGTAAGATGTTCCGTATGCGTGGCAAAGGTGTTAAATCAGTGCGCAGTGGTGCTGTAGGTGACTTACTTTGCAAAGTGGTTATCGAAACACCGGTTAACTTAAATGAACGTCAACGTGAATTACTTGAAGAGCTTGAGTTAAGCATGGGTAAAGACGGTTCAAAAAATCGCCCTAAAGAAAAAGGTTTTTTTGAAGGCGTGAAAAAATTCTTTGATGATTTAACTAAGTAATAATCGTAAGTGATTTAAAAATGGCGCCGTATGGCGCCATTTTAGTATGAACTGAAAAAAGTAGCGCGTGTATTCAACTGTACAGCAGCACTTCCCGCACCTAAGCGCTAACCTCCTTAGCATAAAACTTAAACCAGATTTTATTTATAATTTTGTTGATTTAGTACATTTAACAACCAAGGAAAATTAAAACCAACTCTGTTATTGTCCAAACATTCCACAAAGTATGTAATTATCTGCAGTACGGTTAACGTACAGATTTAAGGAAAAATAACAATGACACCGGCAATTATACTCTTAGAGCAAAAGCACATTAACTTTACTGTATTAAGCTATGAACATGATGCAACAGCAACACAATTTGGACTTGAAGCGGTTGAAAAACTTACATTAAATGCAGAACAAGTATTTAAAACGTTAGTGTTAGAAACGAGTAATAACAAACTCGTTGTGGCAATTACGCCGGTATCGCAGCAGGTAAATTTAAAGCAACTGGCTAAAACATGTGGGGTTAAAAAAGTAGCGATGGCAGAGCCAAATAAAGTGGCTGCCAGTACGGGCTATATTTTAGGGGGAGTCAGCCCGCTTGGACAAAAAAAACGCCTTGATACGTACATTCATCAAAGCGCTGAAAAATTTAACACCATTTATGTGAGTGCAGGTAAGCGCGGCCTTGAGATAGCGCTTTGTCCTTTCGATTTAAAAAAACTTACACAGGCAACGTTTGCATGCTTCTGATAAATAAGATGATGGGTTTGCGGTTTTTTGCACAAAAAACCAAAAAAATTTCAATTCAGCTTACACGTGTAAGCCGTTTTTATTCAATAACTTAAGCATACCAAAAATAAATAAATTGAAAAAAGTGTTAAAAAATTGGTTAGAGCAATTGATCTAAAGCGATTTTTATGACGTAATAGTACTATAAATTATCTGGTCGGATGAGTTAATCATGAGTTTACGTACAAAATTAAAAAAAGTGTTACCTAGTATTTCTATTACTGAACAAGAAGCGCTTGATGCGGGTGATGTTTGGTTAGAGGGCTCTATCTACCAAGGTAAGCCTGATTTTAGCGCCTTGCGCGCTGTGCCAGCTGCAACATTAAGTGCAGACGAGCAAGCCTTTATAGATGGCCCGTTACAAGAACTAATGGGTATGATTGATGATACAGAGATTCAAAATGGTATTCATTTACCTGATTACATTCTCGATTTTCTTAAAAAAGAACGTTTCTTTTCACTTATCATCCCTAAGTCGTTCGGCGGTTTAGAGTTTAGCCCTTATGCTAACTCAACTATCGTAGGAACCATTGCGACTAAAAGCTCTGCGGTGGCGGTAACGGTTATGGTACCTAACTCATTAGGTCCGGGTGAGTTACTCCTTCATTTTGGTACAAAAGAGCAACAAGCTCATTACTTACCACGCTTAGCAAATGGCCGTGATATCCCCTGTTTTGCATTGACTAGCCCAGAAGCGGGTTCTGATGCAGGCGGTATTCCTGATTTAGGCACAGTGACTAAAGGCATGTATAAAGGTGAAGAAGTATTAGGCCTTGAAATTACATGGGACAAACGTTACATCACGCTTGCACCGATCGCAACGGTATTAGGTTTAGCCTTTAAAGTAGTTGACCCTGATGGTCTACTTGGCGGCAAAGAAAACCTAGGCATTACCTGTGCGCTTATTCCAAAAGAGCACCCAGGTGTTGAGCTTGGTAATCGCCACGATCCTATGGGTATTCGCTTTTACAACGGTACTACCCGTGGTAACAAAGTATTTGTACCAATGGACTTTATTATTGGTGGTCAAAAGAACATCGGCCGCGGTTGGCAGATGCTGGTTAGCTGCTTAGGCGCTGGCCGTGGTATTTCATTACCGGCATTAGGTGTAAGTTCGTCACAAGTTGCATTTAAAGGTGCATCTGAGTATGCAGCAGTGCGTGAGCAATTTGGCTTAGCCATTGGTCAGTTTGAAGGTATTCAAGAAAAACTAGCAGACATTGCAGGTAAAACATACCTACAAGAAGCGATGCGAGTGCTGACAACTGAAGGCTTAGGCATGGGTTTAAAACCATCTGTTGTTACAGCGATTGCAAAATACCACATGACAGAAATTGGTCGCGATGTACTTGATTCAGCAATGGATATCCAAGCAGGTAAAGCGATTCAAAATGGCCCGCAAAATACATTAGCCAGTGGCTATGTGGCACAGCCTATTGCTATCACGGTAGAAGGTGCAAATATTTTAACTCGTAACCTAATGATTTTTGGTCAAGGTGTTATGCGTTGTCACCCATATTTACAATCTATGGTTGAATCTATCCACAGTGAAGATAAAAACGCAGACAAAGAATTCAACAGCATATTACGTAAAACAGTTGGCTACAGTGTCGGTAACAGCTTACGTGCATTCCGTTTAGGTGTTTTACCATTTACCGCGGGTGCTGAGTCTAAATTGCCAGAAGTGCGCGAATACGAAAAAGCAGCACAAAAGTTATCAGCAAAACTTGCTGTATATGCTGACTTCTCGTTACTAGTGCTTGGCGGTAAACTTAAGCAAGCTGAAATGCTTTCTGCACGCTTAGGTGACGTGATGAGCTTTTTATACGCTGCAATGGCATCAATTAAGTACTACGAGCAAAAAGTAGCAAGCAGTGAGCGTGAGCAAGCAGCGCCTTACTTCCACTATGCAACTCGTTTTGCTTTACAAAGCGCTGAAGAAGCATTGCACAAGTTTTTAGATAACTTCCCAGCAAGTGGTACACGTAAGTTTATGCGTTTCATTACCATGAACTACTCAACTAAAATGCCAAAGATCAGTGATGACTTAATCCGTGAACTTTCTAAGCAAGCACAGCTAGATACAGCGTTTAAAAAGCAAATCACGCATCTAGTTAAGCCAGTTGAAGGCGACGGTCATCATATTAATGAGCAAGCATACCAAGCTAAAATGGCGTGTTTAGACTTACTTGCAAAAGTTAAAAAAGCGTTACGCAGCAAAACAATTAAACCAGGTATTCGTTTTGCGTTAACACTTGATAATGCGCTTGTGGCTAACATCATCACAGAAGATGAATATGCAAAATTAATTGATTACAACAAAAAGCGTGAACGCGCAATTCGTGTTGATGAGTTTGATTTTGACTTAAACTTGTTAGATGAAAATGCAAAGCCAGTAAACCCACTGAAAAGCGTTGTTAATCAGTAACATTTGATTTAATTCAACAATGTAAGCGCCCAGCAGTTCGGGCGCTTTTATATTCAAAAGCCCACACAAAATTGTATGGGCTTTTTTGTTTGTGGTATTGAAATTACTCGTGCTATTTAAACGCATGGATAAACCCGCACAAATCAAAAAAGACGGTAAAACACTTAACTTTACCTATGGCCCACAGCACATGCGGTTTACACAAGTGAATGCCAACGTCACCACCTATTACAGTGACAAACTGTATGAAGAGGAAACCGACGGCACAAACACTACCTGGCGTGCCTACATAGACGACATCGCCGTAATAAGCCAAACCACCCATGAAGGCGCAACCATCCGCTATACCCACCGCGACCGCCTAGGCAGTGCCAGGGTATTTACCGACCACAACGGTTATGTCACAGCACAGCGTAATTTTGACCCATTTGGTAAACCACGGCTAGCCAGTGGCGGGTTAAAGCCGTATGGCAATTCAAAACTTGATGACTTAGAGGATGCTAAAACACGAAGAGGCTTTACCGATCACGAACATTTAGATAATGTAGAGCTGATCCATATGAACGGTCGGGTGTATGATTATAACCTTGGGCGCTTCCTCTCTGTAGACCCTATCATTCAAAGGGTTGGTAATAGCCAAGGGATTAATCCTTATTCGTACATTATGAATAATCCGTTAAGCGGTACAGATCCAACTGGATACGAAATCGAAGAGTTTGACGAGACAGTTAGGGTTAGTATGATTGGTAGTCGGATTAAGAGGACTGTAGCTGTTTCTACTGATTCGACACAAAATGGAGAGGCTACAGTGTCTATTTCTGGTGGAAATGGAGCTGTAAGAGCTGTTGTGAAAAATAGACTCACCAATACGTTGACAAAATCAGGTTATAATGTCGCAAATGTTGGTGCCCCACAAACACTTTCAAAAGGTTCTGGCGGTACTGGTACCAGTGTAACTGAAAGTTTTATTTCGAATCATGTGAATCACTTTACTGAAAAAGTTAATCCAGACGATTCCTCCGAACCATTACTTGCAGCAACTGATTTACCTGATGAACTAAGAGATGCATTAGTTAAGTTCGGTGCAACTGATATTGGTAACAAGGTTTATCAACAGTTCATTAAAGATGGGGCAACAGCAACCTTTACGGAAGTGACAACAGCCACTGACCCTGATATGCAGGTTGCTTGGAGGGTCGGGTTTAATGGTAATCCTAACGAATTACATTACACTCGCAACATATCTGCATGGAAAGCGGCACCTTACACCAAGAGACCGGGGGATGAGGTACAAAGCGCTACCTTAGGTAGTTTGATAGCTCATGAGTTTGGTCATACTAAAAGTGGGTTGGCGGCGATAGGAATTCGAAGTAATACGTATAAACGCAGCATTAATGAACCGAGAGCTTCGGCGCTGTTCGAAAACGG
>NZ_JBHNYL010000008.1:0-184507 GCF_054960735.1 Pseudoalteromonas sp. RWi3 | reverse complement strand
TGCTGTTAGAACTCAATCTGTACGAGTGCCCACACAGATGATTGCTTTATATTGTTAAAGAACATTGCGATTAAAGCGCTTTACTTTATCTCGCTAGGGCTGCGCATGTTACGCTTTCCTATTTTTTTGTCAATACTTAATTTTAAACTTTTTAAAAAATCTAGACTCAAGTTTTACTCGACTTACTAAGTGACTTACTTGCCTCGCTAAGCGTTGCCTGCTCTGCCGTCTCAGTGGGGTCGCATTATAGGGAGAACAGATTTTTACGCAAGCGTTTTTTAAAGAAAACTTGAAATAAAGTACTGTTCGCTCACTATTCACGCCAAACACTACAAAACCTATACTTAATTTACGTTTTAATAACCTAATTAAGGAATTTAATGTAAAAAGCCCAGTGAAAATCACTGGGCTTTTACTTGATAATAATTAGATGACAGTTGAACAATGCTTAATTAAGCGATGCCGTATTGCTCTCGGTATGCTTTAACTGCTTCTAAATGTTCATCCATTGTACCTTTGTTTTCAAGATAACTAATAAGATCAGCTAATTTCACAATAGAAATAACTTTAGTACCAAAGTCTCGCTCTACTTCTTGAATCGCAGACAGCTCTGCCTTGCCTTTCTCCTGGCGGTCAAGGGCGATTAGCACGCCACTTAAGTCAGCACCATTTTGTGCGATGATTTCCATTGATTCACGAATAGCTGTACCGGCAGTAATCACATCATCAACTAACATGATTTTGCCTTTAAGCTCAGAACCCACTAATGTACCACCTTCACCATGCGCTTTTTTCTCTTTACGGTTAAAGCAATAAGGTACGTCTTTATCATGATGATCAGCTAAAGCAACAGCCGTCGTTGTTGCAATTGGAATACCTTTATAAGCAGGGCCAAATAAAACATCGTAGTCAATATCCGCGTCTTCAAGGGCCGCAGCATAAAAACGACCAAGACGAGCAAGGTCACGGCCTGTATTGAATAAGCCTGCATTAAAAAAGTAAGGGCTAGTACGGCCTGATTTTAAAGTAAACTCGCCAAATTTAAGCACCTGCTTTTCAAGGGCAAATTCAATAAACTCTATTTGATAATCTTTCATTACTATTAAACCTATTACTTTATTAAGCGAGTGCTTGCTTTTGAACGTCAATAATTTCACGAATTGAATGCTTAGCTAAAGTAAGCAACTCATCAAGTTCGTCAAACGAGAACGGTTCACCTTCAGCGGTACCTTGTACTTCGATGATCTTACCTGTTTCAGTGAGGATCACATTCATATCAGTTTCAGCTTCAGAGTCTTCTAGGTATTCTAAATCACTAATCGCTTGGCCTTTATAAACACCCACTGAAATTGCGGCGATCATAAATTTAAGCGGGTTTGAATTAATCATACCTTTACTGCGCATATGTGTAAGTGCATCAACTAAGGCAACACAAGCACCACTAATAGATGCAGTACGCGTACCGCCATCGGCCTGAATTACATCACAGTCGATTGTAATGGTGTTTTCACCTAATGCTTTTAAATCAACCGCAGCACGAAGAGAGCGTGCGATTAAACGTTGAATTTCCATAGTGCGACCGCTTTGCTTGCCTCGCGCCGCTTCACGACCATTTCGAGTATGGGTAGAGCGCGGTAACATCCCGTACTCAGCAGTGATCCACCCTTTACCTTGGCCTTTCATAAAACGCGGTACACCTGATTCAACTGTTGCTGTACACAGTACTTTAGTGTTGCCAAACTCAACCAACACTGAGCCTTCTGCGTGCAATGTATAATTACGTGTAAATGTAACCGGTCTAATTTGGTTAGGTGTTCTTTCGCTTGGACGCATTAACGATCCCCTTAATTCAGAATTTGCCATATTATAAGTATATATAGCAGCAGATGCCATGGTGAATTAAATAAATGCCACTAGCAAAAACAGCATTAACAAAAAATTTCCGCTAGAGCTTATGCAGTGATACGGTATAATCACTTTAATATTGTATAAATAAAACTAGGAAACCATCCATGATCCACAGTATGACAGCTTACGCGCGTCGCGAAATAAAAGGCGATTGGGGCACTGGCACGTGGGAAGTACGTTCAGTTAACCAACGTTACCTTGAAACTTTTATTCGTGCACCTGAGCAATTTCGTGGCATGGAGCCCGTTATTCGTGAGCGCTTACGTAAGCACTTACAACGCGGTAAAGTTGAAGTATTTTTAAAGTTTGTTGCTAACCCTGCTCACGTTGGTGAGCTTTCTATTAATGAAGCCCTAGCTGCACAACTTATTAATAGTGCTAAATGGGTGCAACAACAAAGTAATGGCGACATTAATCCTGTTGATATCCTGCGCTGGCCTGGTGTTATGGAAGCTGAAGAGCTTGATATGGATAGCGTTAACACCGCACTTATCGCTGGTTTTGATCAAGTTATCGAAGATTTTAAATCAGCAAGAGCTGATGAAGGTGCAAACCTTGAAGAAATGATAGCCACACGCCTTGATGCAATTTTAGAGCAAGTTGCTGTTGTTGAAACTCACATGCCAGAAATAACAAAGTGGCAACGAGAAAAACTAGCTCAAAAACTAGAAGATTTAACGACTACTATTGATGAGTCTCGTCTTGAACAAGAGCTTATCTATTTAGCACAAAAGCAAGATGTTGCCGAAGAACTAGACCGCTTAAAATCGCATGTGAAAGAAACTAAAAAAATCCTGAAAAAGGGTGGCGCATGTGGCCGTCGTTTAGATTTTATGATGCAAGAGTTTAACCGTGAAGCAAACACCCTCGCCTCTAAATCAATTAATAGCGACATCACCAATGCAGCGGTAGAGCTAAAAGTATTGATTGAGCAAATGCGTGAGCAGATCCAGAATATAGAATAAGCCATAACAACTTTTAATTTCGGTACTAGGCCTTTGCTCAAAGGCTTAGTATTTACCCCTCCAACTTTTGTTAAGATCTATCTGCTTTTATTAGTACTTGCGCCTTTACTATTTCATTGAGGTATTGCGCCTTATCAAAACATAATGTTGGAAACTCTTTGTAATCCCAAAAGAGCCCATCGGCTTTACGTGCTTTGTCACTGCGATGTGGGTTTCTCCACTGCCCCCAAAATACAAAATCATCATAACCGGTAATAAAGCCCTGAAATACCCAGCACTCCCATTCACCACAATCGCAAGCGTAGGGCATGAAACGCACAGGATTTTGAGTAATATTAGCCATATTTTTAGCTATATCATTGACCCCTAATGTAGGTATATATGCGCCGTATAGCTTATCATCGAAACGCTTTTCAAATTCAGCTAAAGTCTCTAAAAGTGGGATACCGTCAACGTAGATATCAAAAACTAAGCCCAGTGAACCATAACGCCCTGCCGGTTTTAACTCTAATTTATTTACCCCATTGAGAGGTGTGTGTGACTGACTCATTGTATTACTTCCATCTAACCCATGTTTAGCTCGTTAACAACAATTTGGCTACCGATTATGCTTTATTGATTTAGGCTACTAAGTTAGCCTCTATTACAATGCATTTAATGACGCCTTCAATGTCTCAAACTTAATTGGTTTTGTGAGTACCTTATTCATACCCACTTTGAAGCACGAGGCTTTGTCATCTGTGGCCGCATTCGCGGTAAGCGCATAAATTGGAATATCACTTAAAAGCTCATTACGAATATGTTGTGTTGCGGTTAACCCATCCATAGTTGGCATCATGATATCCATTAGTATGAGATCAAAACTTTTGAGCTGCATAAATTCAATCGCTTCGGCACCATCGTTAGCAACCGTTACTTTATGATTTAACTTTTCTAGGAATGCTTTAATCAATAATTGATTGGTTTTATTATCTTCAGCAACAAGTATGCTGAGTGTTGAACGATCTTGTAATGAAACTTTCTCTACCTCACTTTCTAACGCCGTATTCAATGGAATTGATATACTAAACGTACTCCCTAGACCAAGTTGAGTCTGAACATCTATTGAGCCATCCATTAATTCAATTAAGTTCTTAGAAATGCTTAACCCTAAACCAACACCTTCACTTTCTCTATTTATGCCATCATTCACTTGCCTAAAAGGCTGAAAGATTAGTGCTAAATCTTTTTTGGCGATCCCTACTCCAGAGTCTTTAACTTCAAAATTCAGCAGGGCATTTTCGACATTTACTCGCAAAGAAATACTGCCAGAACGAGTATATTTAAACGCGTTACCAATAATATTAAATAGAATTTGCCCTAATCGAAATTCATCCCCCATTATAAAAGTAGGCACTTTTTCATCAATATTGATTGAAAAAATAATATCGTCACTGTCTTCTATTATGTGTAATTGACCCACTATATTTTCTATCAATAGCTTTACATTGAGAGGTTTATTTACCAATAAAATTGTGCCAGATTCTATTTTTGAAAAATCCAGTACATCAGTGATTAAACCATAAAGTATATCGGCACTTGAATTGGCATAATCAAGCCATTGACGTTGCTCTTGAGTCAATTCAGTATCAAGAAGTAACTCAATAACCCCCATAATTGCATTCATAGGAGTGCGGATTTCGTGTGACATAACAGTTAAAAATTTAGATTTAGTATTACTTGCCTCTTCCGCTTTTAATTTAGCACTTTCTAAAGCGACCTCTCGCTGTTTAGAAAATGTAATATCCTTAGCGATTCCTAAATACCCTGTAAATTGGCCCAATTCATCAAACTGTGACTTACCATTTAATGACACCCATAAGCGTTGCGACGCATTCACTTCAAACTCAAAATTACTAAAATCTTCATGCTCTTCTATCAGCTTTGAGAAACCTTGCCACTTCTGTGTATTTTGTTTTTCATTATGCGTGAGTAAGGACATGATTTTCTTTTTTAAAAATAACTGGGTATATATTTTATTTTCACTCTCGATATTATTCACACTAACGAATTTCATGTCCGAATCTGTTCGCCAAAACCATTCGCTTGCAAGCTCCTTAAACAAGGTCGACAAATGAGTAAGGTCATCGAGTAATCTAACCGATTTACTTGATTGCTCAACAACCCGGTTTAAGTTTATAAAGGCTAAAACCACTTGTTGTAAATAAAGCTTTATTATTTCAGATTGCACTACCCCAGAGTGTTCTATTAAATTAATGTTCGTGAAAATATATAAAAAACGGCCCATTTCAAGCTCAGTACTTATGATTAAACAAGTCTGCATATTGAGCTTTGTTAGCTTATCTAAATAAGTAAACTCCAACTCCTCAGTTGAATTTTGGCAAAGGCTAAAGCCCCTTTCTAGCGCCTGTGAGAACAATGCACATTGTGGCCATTTATCAATATGAAAATTATGGTTGCTTGCTGCAAATAATGTGCATTGAGTATTCTCTTTTTTCAAAAGAATGCAGTCTTGATACTTCATTAAAGGTTGAAGCATTTTATTCATTGCTGTAAATATATCTATCTCATCTTCACATTGAGATAGCTTAGCAAGATGTAGTTGTAGCTCATTAACCGTAATGACATCATTGTGTTGCATGAATGCTCTCCGTTTAAAATGCATCGCGTTATGCAAATATTTGCAACCGTCGATTCCATCCCAATTAAATATAGAACAAAATTTAATATAAATCATTGAGTTAATAAATGTTTTAAGGTGGAACGATTACTGCTTACTAACAGTATAAGTAAGCGAAGGGGCAAGTGCATGAATATAGTATGTATTGGTGGTGGTCACGGACTCGCACAAGTTTTAAGTGCAATAAAGCCAGTGTGTAATCAATTAACAGCTATTGTTGCGACTACCGACAATGGTGGAAGCACGGGAAAAATTAGGCAGTTACATAACTGTATTGCTCTTGGAGATATAAGGCGCTGCAGTGTTCAACTTGCTGATGACTCAGTCGTTACGAGGAACATTTATGAGCATAGATTTACCACTGGTGATTTAAAAGGGCACTGCTTAGGCAATTTAGTCCTGCTAAACATGCTACAAGCATCACATTCTGCAACAGCAGCAATTGCAAAATTCAATAAGCTTTTAGGTAACTCTGAGACAGTATTACCGATGACTGAATCACCAACAGACCTCGTCGCTATTTTAAGCAATGGTGAAGAGGTTTTTGGTGAATGCGCTATTGATGCGTTAAATTCGCTTCCCGATAAAATCTATTTATCTAATAAAGTGGCTGCATCGCCTGGGTGTGTCGATGCTATTTTAAATGCTGATTTAGTTATTATTGGGCCCGGCAGTATTATATCTAGCGTGATGCCCGCGTTGTTAATCGACGATATACTTCGAGCCGTTGAAAAAACATCTGCGTGCCGGGTCTTTATTGAAAACACAGCTGAAGAAAACAGTGTTATGAAGCATATTCAAAGTGCTGGAATTGATTGGCTGCAAGAGCAGCTCGGTAGCAAAATATACGATTTAAGTATCTCACCTTCGGCTATTTCTGAAATTTTAGCTAGTAATTCACATTTTAAAAATCACTCAAACCACTTGCACGATATTAGCGAGCTAAATCATATATTTTGTACTTTTTTAAAAAGCTCAATAGATGAAAGCCCTCTTGTTTAAGGATTTTTTATTACCAACGCAAGTTGCTTAAAGGTGAGCTCGCTTTGGGACTCCGCTACTTTTAAAAGTTGTTGTAACTGGGAGCTTACACCCTCTTGGTTAACAGTTTTTTCAATTTGCAAACACGTTTGCGCTAATTGGGTAGCACCAAAGCTGTTGCAACTACTCTTTAAACTGTGCGCGTTTATTTCTATTGTTTTAGCATCAGATGAGTGAACCATCTCTGCGACTAACTTTTGCGATTCATCAACAAAAACGTGGATTAGTTCGATGGCTAAAATTTCACCCACATCAGATTTAAGTTGTTCTATTATGGAATTATCAATCATATTGTTCTTTAGGAGTTAAGTATGAAATGTCAGGTTGTTTTATTTGTCGACTCATCCATGATCGGCGGCATTGAAACCCATATAGTAGAACTATTTAAGCTACTAAAAAATAATCATGTTAGCTGCTCTGTATTATTTTATAAAAATCATCACAATCATGAATTTTATACACTGCTTGATAAAGAGAGCGTAGAGTATTCCTTCATTCAAGGTACACTCAGTAGCTTGATAAATCAATTCACGCAGTATGATAAACATACGGTCATCCATACGCATGGCTATAAAGCGGGTATTTTAGGCCGTATAGCTTGCAAAATAATGGGGCGACGTTGTGTTAGCACCTATCATGCTGGCGAGACTGGCAAAGGAAAAATGTGGTTTTATAACAAGCTAGACGTGTGGCTATCAATACTTTCTACTAATTTCGCAGTTTCACGTAAAATTAAAAAAACAATTCATAATGCAACATTACTTGAAAATTTTATAGATATGCCCAAAGAGGTTCCCTCTATCGAAACCCATAGTCATATTAGAGTCGGGTTTGTGGGGCGACTATCTTACGAAAAAGCACCTGATATTTTCTTTTCACTAGCAAACAATATGAAGAACAATCCTAATGTGAGCTTTCATCTTTTTGGTGATGGCCCAATGAAAAAAGATATTCCAAAAATAAGTAACTTACAGTATTACGGATTAGCTAAACAAGATGACATTTGGCATAACATAGATGTGTTACTCATCTGCTCTCGAGAGGAAGGCTTGCCAATGACCCTACTTGAAGCAATGTCCAAGAATAAACTAGTTATTAGCAGCCCCGTTGGCGAAATACCAAGTATTATCAATAAAACTAACGGAATATTAATGAATAAAGGAGATGAAAAAGAATGCCAACAATGCATTGAAACACTGCTAACGCTGCCTCCTGAAAGTAAAAAAATAATGATACAAAATGCTTACTCAGTCCTTACGCAAAGGTTTTCCGGCAAACAACAACTTTCATTATTACTTGATGCTTACAATACACCTAACTAAGTAGCACTTTCCTCCCACCCTTTAATTTTTCTGTAAAGAGTAGAGGGGCTCACATCTAATAATGCCGCGGCTTTAGGAATATTACTGGCACAAATATCGATTACTCTTTCTATGTATTCTTTCTCAGCCAGCCAAAGCGCCTTCACCCCAGCTTCATCTGAAGGTAATGCCGTTAAATCTTCTACAGAAACACGGTTTTCAGGTTCTTTTTTCTCAATTGGCAACGGTGTTTTAATGTTGCTATTTGGAAGAACTGGAAGCATATTTACATCAATTATTTCTTGTGGATTGAGTACTAATATATTTCGAATTACGTTCTCTAACTGTCTAACATTACCCGGCCAATCATATTGGCTAAAAGCGTGTTTTACATCCATTGTCATCGACTTAAATGGGTGGCTCTCTTCTTTCGCTATTTTTACAAACAAGGCCTCAGCTATTTCAATAATATCGCCTTCACGCTCGCGTAAAGGCGGAAGTTCGATAGGGATCACATGTAATCGATAATACAAATCTTCCCTAAATCGTCCCGCCTCAACTTCAGCTAAAGGATCTCGATTTGTCGCACACACAAAACGCACGTCAACTTTAACCTCTTTTTCGCTACCCACTAACTGATAGGTTCCCGTTTGGATAAAACGCAGCAACTTGCTTTGCAGATTGATATCCATTTCACACAACTCATCTAAAAAGAGTGTTCCACCATCAGCTTGACCTGCAGCACCAGCACGATTTGCAATAGCTCCTGTAAATGCCCCCTTTAGATGACCAAATATTTCGCTTTCTATCAGATCTTTAGGTATTGCGGCACAATTTAATGCCACAAATGGCTTACTAGCTCTGCTAGATGCTTGATGTACAGCACGTGCGCACAACTCTTTTCCTGTGCCGCTTTCGCCAGTAATAAACACCGTCGCTTTACTCACAGATGCAGAGCTGATGATTTGATAAACAGACTGCATTTGTTTTGAGCTACCAATCAAATCAAAATAACGACCATTTTCATATGTGTTTTTGTATGTGGTAACTTTTTGTTTTAGGTCTTTAATTTTGAGAGCATTATTTATTGTTATTCTAAAGCGATCTGCTTCAACAGGCTTTTCTAAAAAGTCACTCGCCCCCAATTTTATTGCTTGGATTGCCATTTCTTTTGTGGCGTGGCCAGTTAAAACAACCACTTGTGGAGAGTTTTCGGGTTCTAATTGAGCGAGTATATCCAAACCATTCATATCAGGAAGCATAACATCTAGCACGATTAAGTCAGGCTTGACGCGATCTATGATTTCTAAAGCAGTTGCCCCGTCATTAGCAAGCAAGGTGTTGACACCTGTAGGGAGTAAATAGGCTTGGTACATCATAGCTAACGACTGGGTATCTTCTACAATTAAAATTGTTGGTGGCATTATCCTTTCCCCTTAGCTATCCACTAAAATTACTTTAATTATTATTCGCCTAGCGCAATTTAAGTTAACTATATAAAACACATTAAATCAAATTCAATTAATGATCACCAACGATGCATCATCTACTTCTTTAGAAAGGATTACTTGTGAATTTTTCCATAATAAATGAGCAAACTCCTCAGCAGAGTCCTGGTGAGGGGGTATTATTTTTTTTAGTTCAGCAATTTCATTCATATCAGCACATCGATTCTCGGTCCAACCATCGGTATACACCAAAAGGTGCTCTACATTTTCTAACTCAGCTTCATAAAGTGTATAAGTATGCTCTTTTGAAAGACCGAGTAACGGACCCGTACCTGTAAGCTTTAAAACAGTGCCATCTTTATAAATTACCACTGGAGCTGGATGACCTGCATTTAACCAATACAGTTTGTTGTCTTTCAAGAAGCAAATAACCAAGGTCACTAGGCTCGATTTACATAGTTGTTGCTTGTAAAGTGCATCATTTAATGCACTCAGCATGTCTTGGTAAGCGAGTCCTGTTGCTAAAAAGCCACTTATAAAACCTTTAATTGCAAAGCTTTCTTTCAAGGCTTGTAACCCGTGCCCCATCATGTCTCCGAGTATAAATGCACTGTCTTCATCATTGATTGGCATAAAAAAATCGCCGCCATTGCCAACACTGATGGAGCCAAAAATATGTGCAGTTTTTTTATTCGCAAGATGAACTTTTGCTGGAGCTTGACCAAACGTACTTTGATAAGACAAATAAGCAAACCGATGTGTAACACGTTCAATACTTTGTAATAGTTTATTTTTCTTAACGGGTTTAATTAAGTAATCATCAACACCTAAACGGTTAATTTTACTGATCACCTCTTCACTATCATCACCCGTAAGCATAACAACAGATAATTGGGACTTAAGATTCGAACGATTTAGCTTCGCCAATAGCGGCTCACACGTGCCATTTTTGAGCTTATGATCCAATAACAGAATACTCGCATCCGACGTTAGAATAGCTTGCCAACCGGCCTCGATATTTTCACATGTAATAACTTGAAACTTGTCTTTTAAATAGGCTTTCATCAATGCAAGCTGAGTTATATCGTCATCAACATAAATAACGCAAGGTCGCTTATCAATCTGAGTTAAAGGAAATGTAAAAAAGTTTTTTAACTCGATTGTTTCATACGAGGCATCAGCGAAATAGTGGCGAATCAATTCAACCCCCATTCCTCCTTCTACAAGTTCTTCAGAGTCTATTTTCCAAGTGGAGTTATTTTTTTTAAATAAGTTATAAGGTTTTAGCTCATCGATAAAAGTTAAGTTATATGAATCACTGCTTATTTGACTTATGCGCACAGTGATCCACTGCTCACTTCCCTCATTATGGCGAATAAGATTAGTTAAATATTCCGTTGCAACTAATCCGGCGGCATCAGCTTCATCGCGCTTAACAGATAATGCGCCAAGCACATGCTTAAGTACTTGGCGTATTTCTGTTAATGTTGGCCAAAGTAATTCAAAACGTCGTTCAAATAAAATATCCATGCGGCCCTCAATAATGTTTAAATAACCATTTCTGTTTGTGCACTTTATTTCTTAATAGCGAACACAACTTAGGCCACTTCTCTTTTCTACTTTCTAAAAATTGCAATATCCTTTCACCTAAAGGTGCAAAATTATGCTGACTAACTAAGACTTTAATATTACTATGCCCTGCCTGTTTTAGCTCACGAATTCCTTCGCACAATGATTCTTCATCATTGATGCCCAACCCCACAGTTACCAAGGTTAAATCACTACACAAGCTTAGTGAGTGCAAGGGAACATTGTTACGATTAAGCTTTAAAGCAGGTGACATATCTAACAAGATATAATCATATTCTTGCTTTAAACGGATAATTGCCTCATTCAAAACATGCTTATTTTTTGCTGATTCAATAGCCGATAAGTTTTTTATCGTTAATATATTAACTTCTTTGTAAGGTAATACACTGAGCTGGCATGAAATATCATCAAATCGCCACTCATTCGTTAAGTTTGGTAAATGCTCATTTATGTTAAATGAGCTTATCGGATTAAGATCAATAATTAACACTGATTGATTTTGGCTCTGTAAACGCCTTGCAACACTCATACAAGCACTGGAAGAACCTTCTGCACCATGCAATGAAATAAACGTGACACATCGCGCATCACTATCTTTAATGGTGTTACAGATTGTTTCTAACTCATGGTACTGCTCAGGTATAATTTTCATAGGCTTACCAACAACGCAATAATAGTAATAAAATCGAGGAAATTATCTTTAAATTGACTAAGCAAATCCTGTCCTTTATCTGGCACATAAAGCGTGTCGCCGGCTCGCAATACAGGGATATTTGCTGAGTTAGGTGACTTAATAAACGCCTCTAAATCAAAGACTCTTGATTGCTCTTTACAACAAGAATGATTAACGACAACAATTTTATCAATTAATGCTGAATTAAGTGGCCCACCAGCTTCCGCTAATACATCAAGAATAGACATAGTATCGTCAAAGTTATAACGCCCTGGCTTTTGTACCGCGCCCATAATACGTACAACCCGCTCTTTAGGTGTACGTAACCAGTCTTTGTTTTTTTCTGGGATAAAAATAGTATCGCCAGGTTGAACATGCGGAAATAATGTTTCATCGCCTGTTTCAAAATAAAGTGCTAAATCTAACTTACTTACTCGTGCACGATTACTATTGCGATGTGTTACGCGGATATTTCTAATATCTGCATTTGCATTTGGCCCATCGGCAGCTGACAGAATATCAATGAAGTGCATATTATCATTAAACGCATAACGCCCCGGAGAGCCCACTTGTCCCATTATATAAATTGATTTGCTTGAATCTTGGCGTATCCACTGTGATTTATTATCCGCAGGATCAACAGGTAACTCTTCCACAATAATCGTATCGCCTGCATTCAAATCAGGTAAAGAGGTTCGTCCATCAGTAATAGTATATTTTTCTAAATCAAAACGTTGGGTTACATCACCGTCTCGAATTATTTTAATATCATTGATATTCGCACCTTTGGTTGGTCCACCAGCATGCGCAAGCAAGTCGGTAAAGTCCATTTCATCACTCCACTCATAACGTCCTGGCGATTGAATAGCACCAATGATTTTTATTGCTCGTTTAGTGGGGATTTTTAACCAGCTTTTTTCATTTACGTCTGTTTTCTCTGGCACAAATATGACATCACCGGGATTAAGATCTGGCACCTTAACCGTTTGTGTGCCTTCACTGTAACTTTGTAAATCAAATAAAATACTTTCCCCCTGAGGGGTCAATATTTTAATTAAACGTGTTTCAGCAAACCGTGTAGGCCCGCCAGCATTGGCTAAAATATCTAAAAAATTAGTACTGTCTGCCGCTTCATAGGCGCCAGGTTTTTGCACCTCACCCATAATGTAAACTGTACGTGAGGTCGTATTCACATCATCTACCATGATAGGCACATAAATGGTCGAGCCTGCTTCTAGCTCAGGCATACTATTGACAGGTTTATCAAGATAGGCTTTTAAATCAAATATGACGGGGGTTTCATTTAAAATGACCCTTATTTTAGTCACGTCGGCGTAACGCGTTACCCCTTCAGCACGCATTAGCGCATCTAAGATTGTCATTTTTTCTTTGAATGAAAAACTACCTGGGTTATGTACTTCACCTAAAATAGTGATGGCACTTTTGTCGCTGGCATCCCCAGTAGCACTGAGCGTTTGTGCATCAAAATCTATTTGTACATTACCTAATAAAGGTGAGACGGGCACAAATACGGTATCTTCACTTTTAAGTTTGGGTAATAGGCTAATATTACCTGTGTCTAAGTAGGCCTTGTAGTTAAATTCAATAACCTCATCGCCACGTCTTATCTGCAGCCTATCAAGCTGGGCCCCCGGCTTTAAGCCATCGGCTTTTGCAATAACCATTTGAATATTGCCATCATCTGGAATACTGACTTGAGATGGGTTAATGACATAACCTAACACGTTAATAAAAATATCGCGGCTACGCACTTCCACATAAAAGTCATCAATTGCAACATATAGCTCTGTTAATAGCGGCTTTAATTCAGATTCTATTTGTGCAGTCGTTTTATTAGCAACGTTAAATTTTCCAATTTCAGGGATGTTGATTTGGCCATTTTTATCTACCTCAAATAACTCATCAAACTCAACCTCACCCGGTATATACAAAAACAGTTTGTTACCTACTTGCACTTCAAGTTCGTCAGCAGCTGTGCTTGCAGCACTAGGGGTAACCAAAAATAGTAATATCAGCATGGTAAAAATGGTTTTCATGACACTACTCCTTTTTACTTGCAATAATTTTGGTCCATTTAACTAATGCTTTTTCTTTTTGATCTTGTGGATTCGTGTTATTTGCATCGAGTATTATTGCTTCAACTCTGCGGTCTGAGTGACGAGCACTTTCATTTTGAATTGCATTGTCACTATACGGTTTTAAACTTCCTTGAGTAAGTGTGGTAATACTCGCTTTAGGCACCCCATATATTACCAACCATTGCTTTACTGTTTCTGCACGTTTGAGGGCAAGCTCATAGTTACTATTCGTTGTACCTAATTTATCAGTATGACCTACCAATAAAATGCTGATACTTTCTAACTGTTTAATTAAATCCGCTGCTTGGGCCACCTTCACTGCATACTTAGGTGTTATTTCAAACGCATTAAATGCAAATTGGTTGTCACTATTTAGCAATTCTGATAATTGCTTTTTAACATTCACAAGCGCAGGCTTGGTCGTAGTTTCTGATGCGCAATCGGTGAGTTTACGTACGGTATCAAAATGATTAGTCAGCTGATTTAGCGCATGATAATGAAGTAGTAAGTCGTGTTCAGCATCTTGCCACATTTGAGCTGCAATTAATCGACGAATACGGTTTTCGTATATTTGCGCCTTGAGTAGCTGTGCAGGCATGCACGCCTTGATGTCTTGTGATTCAAGTAATTCAAGTTTAAGTACTAAATGCTCAAACTCACTGGTTACCACATCTTCAGGTTGCGTATAATTAGAATCATATAACTCATCTTCTTGTGGATAGTTTTGATATTTTTCAGCTAGCCCCCCTTTACCGTGCTCCGGCCAAGAAGAACACCCACCTACAAACAAAATAATGGCAATGATGATATAAGATCTCATTATACTCTCCTTAGTCCATTTAGATTGAGTCAATAAACGGAATTGTTTTATCTACTCTCAACAGATTCATTAGCTTAAACGGCTGACCCGTCACATTCAGTAAAGATAATGAATTACCTTGTTTTTCAATTCTTTTGTATAGAAAAACAATAGCACCAATTCCAGAAGAGTCGATAAATTCCGTGTTTGAGAAATCAAGAATAACCGAACTCGCATCCTGTTCTACAAAATATTCAAACTTATCTTTTAGTTCATCAACTGCAAAACCTGAGAAGTCTGTAGGAAGTGTTAAAACTTTTTGCTCTGTATCGCTGGCTAAATTAATCATGCTTGTTACCTTTTAAGTTTAAAGACTCTTAAAGTAATTCAAGAAGAATGCCAAATATAAACAGTTGAATTTTATTAGTTTTTATTTTGGTGCTTGGTATAAGCAGGCTTGATACGCATAATGCAATCGCTTTTTAAGTGTGCTTTTGCATTATGCGAAAAAAATTACTGACCTTTTCCTGTAAAGATAACAACAAAGGTTTTATACAAAATACTGCACTCCATATAACACCAACTACGCGCTGATGACGTACTTAGCATATAAGCATAATCCCAACCGATTTTATTTCGCGCATCATCAATACTTTCATCATATCCATTCATTACTTGCGCTAAGCCTGATATACCTGGTTTTATACCGTATGTTCTTTGGCAGAAATAAGGAATGTCTTTTTCCAGCTTTGAATAAAATACTGGGCGCTCAGGACGAGGACCTATCAATGACATATCACCAATCAGTACATTCCAAAGCTGCGGTAACTCATCTAGCCGAGTCTTACGAATAAAACGGCCTATAGGCGTGATTCTAGGATCATTCTTACTTGCCCAAACGGCACCACTTTTACTTTCAGCATCAACCACCATAGAGCGGAACTTAAGCACATCAAATAAGGCAACAAAATCATCACTACTCTCACCCACTCTTTGTTGCTTAAACAATACAGGTCCTTTCGATGTCATTTTTATACTTAGCGCCACTCCAAACATAACAGGCAATAATAGAATTAATCCGGTTGCAGAGCCGATAATATCAATTCCACGCTTGATAGTTTTGATCGGCGCATTATTTTGCGTATTTAAGTGATGCACACGCTGCCAATGAGTTTTGTAGTCTCCACGTTCGAATTTAACAATTCCCCAAAGCGCCAGTGCATAAGCACTAATAAGGTAATTAACGCTGTCTACAATTGGGAGTTTAGCTTTGATATTAAATATGCGTTTAATTACGCCAACTCCATGAACAGCAATTATCAACATACTTAACAATGAGGGGAATACTGAGCTGGACAAAAACGCTAGGGTAAACGTCGATACATAAACACTCAATAATATAATCGGCATTAGTCCACGTAACACCTTATGTGAAAAAAAGTTAAAACTAACCCAACCCAACTTAGGGTTTAATAAAGCAAACAATGCTTTTATTTGTTGCCAGTTTCCAGCACCAATTCGCACTCTTCTTGCATTATCATGGCTTTGTTCGTCACACTCTCTTTCTAAAATATTGATGTCACAATTAACCTGCGATTTACCCCCTTTTTGCAGCGCCTTCATAGAAAGAATAAAATCGTCATTGATGGTGCCGCCCTCTAAAAGTTCAGCAGCCTCAGAGCGTATAGCAAACATAGCACCTGGCATCCCAATAACAGCCCCAAGCGATGATTCCATACTTTTTACTTTGTTCTGATAATGCCAATACTGCTTTTGCTGTGCAGAGGCGAGTTCATCAAGCACATACACCCCAGTGATTACATTCACCTCTGGATTTTTAAAATCTGTATCGATTTTATTTAATACATCTATGCTTAATAAAGCGCTAACGTCGGTAAATAATAATGCATCGTAAGTTGGCTTAGTGAGTTTGATCAATTCATTGATGCCAAATGCCTTGCCTTTATTCTCTTTGCTAAAATGCAAATGACAATTAACATTTTGCTTTGCAAGATGCGATTGAGCAATCATGGCTTCTTGGTACGTTTTATCTGTGCAACCGTCAAGGTAAACATGAATTGCATAATACTGAGTATCGTAAAGCATTGACCCTAAGTTATATAACTTCTCTTTAATATGAGCTTGTTCATTGTAAGCACACATTAAAATTCCAAAGCGTGTGGTGGGAGTTACAGTGGGCTTATCTTCCTTATGCTTTTCATTACTAAAGAGTTTTAAAACAACTAAATACCCCACGTGATGGTACAAAACCAATACAATTAAAATTACCCATATAGTAAATAAGACTGACATAATGTTTCCCCTATAAAGCCAAACCATTATAAAAATGATCGTATGCTTTGCTCATTTGATCTGCATCGGCAATTGAGAAGATATGTTCTCTAATACATTGCCCTTGCTTCATGTTTAACGCTTTTAATAGAGCAACTTTTAAACCAACTAGATCATTTAACCCAATAAGTACTCCTTGCTCTTGCGTAACAACTTCACTAATGCCGCCAACATCACTTGCCACAATGACTTTTCCACACGCCATGGACTCCAATATAGAAAGTGGTAATCCCTCTCTTTGCGAATAAAGGCACATCACATTAATTGCCGAGTAAAACTGCTGCATATGCTGTACATTTCCTAAAAAATGCACTCGCTCAAACACACCAAGCACTGAAGCTGCATTTTGAAGCGACAACATTAAACTGCCATTTCCTGCAAACACTAACTCAATATCGCTGTCTAACTCAAGGAGCAGCTTTATTAAGTCCAAATGGCCTTTTCCTGGCTCTAATCGAGCAGAACACCCTATGAGTTTTTTATCTAAGGGTAACCCGAGCAGATTACGTGCATTGGCCTCGTTGATATCGGTAAACTGATGAAAATCAATTCCATTAAGAATAGTTTTATCAGCCTTGATAGATGTATGTTGGTAAAAATCATTTGCCACTACTTGAGCATCGGCAACCCAATTAATTTTGGTAAGGCTGTTTAATACTTTTGTTATTAAGCGTTGCTTAAAATTATTTAAATACCATGCATCGTGGATTGTTGAGACATGACGCACATTCTTGTTTGTCAGGCATACTAAACTGGCATAAAGCATAGGACCTATGTGATGGCTATGTATCACATCTATATTGTGCTCTTTGATTAATCGGGTTAGCTTTTTAAGTACGGAAAAATCAAATTTAGGTGATTTATTTAAGCTCACCATTTGATGCTCAAACTGTGCAAGCGCAGGCCACTCTTTTAATGCATCTTGTTCTTTACCTTCAAGGGAAACAATCAAGCTGTTATGAGCAAATTGGCTTTTTTGCATTAGTGTAACAGCCATTTTTTCTAAGCCGCCAATTTTAAAATGCTGAACCAAGTGTAAAACATTCATATTAATACCCCTTACTTAATAAGTTCATCGTTGAGTGCGAGTTCGTATAGATCTCCTCTTTACTTACGATGGGTAAAACAGTTATCACCTCAACGGCTGCTAACCTCTCAATAGTTTGAATATCTTTTAAGTGGCTATCGAATAACGTAGCAACGAAAACACATGTTCCACTTGTAAAGACACCTAATAAAATACCTACAATCACAGCGACCATCATTGAAGTGTTAATTGGTTGAGTTGGGCTATAAGCGCGCTCGATTGTTTTAACTTTATCTGGGCCTTCATATTTGACTAACTTACCTGTGACTTTAGCCATTTCGTATCGCCCTAACATGTCTTTGTACAAAGACTGTTTAACATCGTAATCACGCTCTAATTTTCGTAATTGTTTTTCAACATCACTGGTGACAAGTAAACGTTGGCTAAGCTCATTGACTTGTTGATCAAGCAGCTCAAATTCCTGTTGATGCTGATAAACTTGGTTTTTAGCTTCTTCCAACGCCAATATTTGTGACACAAGCACATTACTTTCATTATCCGTGTTAGCGGGTAATGTATTAGCCATTTGCCATAGTTGTTCAATATTTTTGGCATCTAGATTCTTGCCGTTTTCAATTAACGTTTGCTGACGAGCTCTGATGTTTATCAGCTCCCGTTGTTTTGAAATCACTTTACTGTGCTTGTCTGTGTAACGCGTTTTTAAAAAGCTTAATTCGGACTCAGCAGTAATGATTCGTTCCTCAATGCGCCCTAAAATAGGGTTTGCTTGGCCCATTTTTGAGGTTAACGCTTCAAGCTTGGCTTTGGCGCCAGACAGCACAATTGATTTTTGCTGCAAGTCACTCAATAACTTATCAAATGTCTGTCTGTTACTATGAAGTACAGTGGGCAGCGTATTACTGTTTTTAGCTTTGAATGCTGCTAACTCCTCTTCTGAAATCTCAAGCTCTTGACGAAGGCTAACAAGCTGTTGGTAAAAAAACTGCTCAGAAGTATCCAGCGAGGCTTTTGTGGGAGCCAATAAGCTCTCAATGAACTTTTCAACAATTTTTTCCAACACAGGCTTCATTTGTGATGGGTCATGCCAAATAAAGTTAACACGCACAAGTTCATCACCGACTAATGAAAGTGAAAGTGACTGAGACAACTCTTGGTGTACCTTTTCAATGGCTGCTGGGCTTGCATTTTTAGGCACTAAATTGGTTTCGCGTGCAACGGCAATAAGCACCTTACGGCTGATAACCAAGGTTCTTAAAGCTGCCATACGGTTAGTTAAGTCAAAAGAAAAAGATAAATCATCTAAATAAGGATTAAGTAATGCCGACTCTTCAATAAGAATTGTAGCGTGGTTAGTGTATTTTTTTTGTGCCGTTACTGCCAATAATATAACCACAACAGGGACAATCGCTAATGGCAGCACAAAAAGCTTAGCCCGTGTATACAGTGCATACAAAGCTAAATAAAGTAATCGTTTTATTTGCTCTCTAACTAACATAATCCCTACCTATATATTTGCATTTTGCTATGCATAAATGAGCGATTATTTGCAAAATAAAAATGATTTACTGCTAATAACCGGCTTTACTAGGTAGTTGCACAGGGCGCGCCAATATAACGTTTGCGCTAAAAAATTAGCGATTTAGCAGCGCTGTATCATTGATTACTGTATTCGCCTTAGATTGCCAACTATGTTGGAGTGCAATGTTTTGCTGTGTCTTTTCTAAGCACATTAATTGCGCTTTACTAAGGTTCAGTGCGTTATCAAGGTGGCTAATAAATTGCTCTGCAGTATCAGCTATAAAAAGGTGGGAAGCATAATGCTCTACAGCGGGGAAGTTTGTTGTAACAATAGGTTTGCCTGCGGCTAGGTATTCTTTTAGCTTTAGGGGATCGCATGCACGTATTTGATCGTTAATAACAAAAGGTAAAATCGATACACTCCAATGCGCAGAAAAAGATGCTAATCGCTCATGACTGACGGCTGGAATATGCGTCACATTTTTAAAACTTAATAACCGTTCTATGTTAGTAACAATATGACCTATTAATACTAATTGGTAATCTGGTCTTGCTGCTGCAAGTGCCTCAAGCAAGTCAATATCAAGCCATGCATTTATACTGCCGTAAAAGCCAATCACTGGCGCATTGAATGCTTTGATTTCATCGGCCTTGATTGTACTTTCACTAAATAACTCAACGCTCACGCCGTGGCTTAACATTTTAGCTTTGTTCGCGGGCATTTTTGCCATTAAAAAATCACTTATGACATAAATTAAATCTGCGGTTGCAATTAATTGTTTTTCAAAAGGAGCAACAAGCTGAACATCTACCCCTGCTAATGCTGAGAAGTCATCCCCACAATAATAAATCACCTTATCTTGTGGCTGTTTTTTTACAAGGTAATGCGCAGTTGGCACACTTAGCCAATAAGTTACGGGGGTTGCAGCTGATTGCTCTTTGAAAAAATGAGCATAAATACGTTTATTTATAGAACGAATAAATCGGTTATCATGCCAAGGTAAAATAGGCAGTTTATATACAACCATATTTTTAGGCGTTGTAAGTGACTGTGTTTTGGTAGGTTTGAATACTTGTAACACTTTATCAAAAACACGCTTTAAATCATGTAGCCTCAAACGTGGTTTACGCATTCCAATAGAGTTCACCCAGTGAATCTCATGCTCTTTTGCAAGCTCATGAAATAAATGCTGAGTGCTGCTTGGGTGACTGCCCCAATCTTCTGCGAAAACGATAAATTTCATGCGTCACCCTCTATTTCCTTTACTACTTTTGCAGGGTTACCAGCTGCAATACAAAATGCTGGTACATCTTTAGTAACGACACTGCCAGCACCTATAATGGCCCCTTTACCAATAGTCACACCACCAAGTACAGTTACTCCGGTTCCAAGCCACGCACCTTGTTTTATTATGATATCACCAACCTGAGACTCATCATCACTTTCCCCCGCTGCGCGACGTTCACAGTCAACAGGATGCCCTGGAAAGCCTGCAAGGAACACTCTGCCAGCTAATCGAACATCATCTTCAAGTATGATAGTACGGCCAACAGAAAACGCATTTTGCCAACCGATATCAACGTTATTACCCACGGTTAATTTAGCCTTAGTATACCCACAAGAACGGCCACACAAGGTACTAATTCCAGAGACTCTAACGTCATCACCACACTCAATTTCAAGCTCGCCAAGAATCTGCGGCATACCCGAGTAAACATACAAGTGCTTCTTTGAACCTGAAATTTGGCTTTTAAAAAGTGGCGTAAAATATAAAACACGTAGTAGCTCATGGCTTAGCTGCTTAATCAAATGATGGAAGTGGAATAATCCAGAGTGAAACACTGGTATCACTATCATTTGCGGATTGCGAAGCGCTTTTGCAAAACGAAAAAATGGGGATGCCAGCGGATGTTCACTATTTTTTAGCCAATGCTTTAGTTGTATCAACATGCGGTTATTCCTTATTGTTTTGAACTGTTAGCTTTTCAAGTGCAATCGTCAGAGACAAGATAATGTAAAGAGGCCATGTAAAAGCTTGTGTTAAAAACGTGCCAGCTACCATGAACCCTATTAAACCTGCTTTTAATGCATTGGCATTAACAGCTACATCAGGGCTAAACTTCAGCTTATTCATGCACAGCACTCTAGATAAACTGCGGTAAATAGCAGCAATCACCAACACAAATATACACAAGCCTACAAACCCCGTCTCACCTAGAACTTGAAACCATGTGCTATGTACTGCATGATTCTTGCCATCCCAATGCGGACTATAAAAATAATAATTAACAAAAAAGTTATTTACACCGACGCCTGTAAATGGATTCGCTATCGCCATATTTATTGCCGCTTGCCAAGCATATATTCTCCCCATAGCTGATTCATCGACACCAGATTCAGCAGCGCCTCCACTTTGTCGATCTGAAATGCCTGCGAACACCATCATAGCTAACATGCCAACAGCACCGAATACAGCCACAACAACAGGGTTTTTTACCTTTTGATATAAGAAGAAACTTAAAATAGCGGCAATACCTAAAAGCCCGCCTCGACTTTGCGTTGCGATAACACCTGAAATAGCTAAAATTAATCCAACTCCGGCAAAAATGCGTCGATACTTATTCGCATGTGTATCAAACAACTCCGCCGCTAAAAAAGAAACAGGAAACATAAGCACCAAAGATAGATCGTTTGGGTCTCCTAGTTGCGAACGGTATTCACGTGAAATAGTTACTCGAGTACCTTCAACAAGCCCTACTCCATTCATCTTGTTATTAAGTGCGACCAAAGAAATCGTGACTCCTGAGATCATAATTCCCAGCCTCACAAAGCTAAAGTGAGAGAAACGAGTTAACCACCAGCTAATAGCAAACACCATAATAAACACTTTAACTAAAACACCTGACCAATATTCAATAGCCACGCCTCTATTTGAAGCTGAAAATACACACACCGTAAGCCATGCAAACCAGATCACAAATATCAAGTGAGTAGAACTCCAGTGAGGCTTTAATGTTTTGGAAATAAACAAATGCCATGCAATTGCCAGTAATGAAGCAATTGCCAACAATTTGGGTATTTTTAACGGCATGAGCACCACAAATGCTTCGTGGATTCTAAAATAACTGAAGAGGATAAACAGGATGACAAATACGGTACTTAAACGAACAGCTAAAAAGCCTGCAAAGGGCAAAAGTAATAATGCAAAAGCGGCGATTGGACCAAATAAGAAATACAGCACCAAAACTAAAACAGTGACCAACAGCCCATTGATTAATAAATTATTTTGCTTATACCAATTAACCATGTGCATTCCTTTTAGTTAATTGCTCAACGGTATTGGCTATTAAAGATTTATATTTCTTAACCAAAATCATCAGTAAACAAGTAAAAGTAAAGCACTGAATACTCACAGCATAGCTTACGTCAATCACAGCAAACGCAAAAATGCTTAAAAAGCACACCCAGCTTGGCACTATTTGATAAAAATTAAATGCTAAGGTTTCTAGCTTTTGGCTCACCACAAAGAATAAAACAGTTTTTAAAGTTTGTGCCAAAGCCAACGACACAACTGCACCTAATATTCCCCATAAAGGCACTAAAAAGGTAAGTAAAGCCAAAACAAACAATGCACTCACACCATTAATGGCCGAAACATATACACCATTCGAATGGATATAACAGCCTATATTTAACAAGTCACTATGATGGCGAAGTACAACAATAAAAATAAGACAAGGTAACAACCAAGCATTGAGTAAGTAGCTTTGAGGTAGCACAAAAATAAACAGGTATGGCGTAACAATTAGCATTAATGCACACAGTGCAATACCTATCTCAAGGCTAAGTTCGCATAAGTACACATAACGTGTAGGGTTGGAGGCTAATTCATCAAATCGGCGGGAGAACCACCACATTCTTATGGGCTCAAAAGTGAATGAGGTCATCACTGCAAATTGCAAAGCAACGTAATATTGCGCTAACTTCTCCTTCCCTATATTAGCTGCAATAAACCAATTTTCGGCACCGTTATTGGCATATACAAATAACGATGACACTAAAATACTTAATAAAAACAAACTATTTTTGCGTGAGATGCTCCATGGCACTTGTTTAAAATCAATGTTAATCCTTGAAAAAATAATACCAAGTGAAATGACTAAAACAACGCAGCTTGCAATCGCTCCTGATGCCATTACCCCTGTTACCCCAAAATCTAAGTAGAGTAAAACAATGGTTAAGAGTGTTTGACCCACCCCTTGCAAAACCGCCAGAAAACAAAATTGCTTCGCCATTTCGTAATACCTGAAAAAGCAAAAAACGAGTGATAAAAGTGACGAAAAAGCTAAGTTTAAGGCGAGTAACTGCAAGTCAATTAATGACAAAGAAATAGGTAACAGTTCACTTATAGGCTGAATAAAAAACCAGAGAATTAAAACAAACAATAAACTTAATACACTACACAGTAGTAATGCATCTCTAAATAATGCACGCTTATGGACTTCACTTTGCATTTGTTGTTTAAATAAAAGTTCTGGTAAACCTAAACATAAAAGCAACGACATCACAGCTGAAATAGAGACTAAAAAATTCAACTCACCAAATTGTGCTTGGTTTAATAACCGTGTTGAAATAGGCAATAAAACAAAACCTAACCCCTTGAGAAGTAAGGTTGATAGTCCAAAGTAGGCAATTTGCTTTATTCCTTTCATACACTACCCCTGTGCTTTTTGCACCCATTGCGATAATTTTTTAGCTTGCGCATTCGCATTGAACTTACTCGCAGCTAAACGTTTTGCATTTACACCTTTTGCATATCTCTGGTATGGGCTTAATTCACAAAACTCCCTGAGTATTTTTTCTAGGCCAGAAATACTAGATGGCTCACACTTATAACCTACCGCATCATTGACTATCTCTTTCGTTCCCATCAACTCAGTGGTTAACACAGGTATACCACTGGCCATCGCTTCTTTTAAAACTACAGGGCCTGTGTCTCTATCACCGTTACGCGACACGCAAAAAGGTGCAACAAGAGCAGAATAATTACAGGCGTTCTTTGACAACCAAAACGGTGTTTTGCGACCTAAAAACCGCACGTTATTCTCTATACCGAGCTTTTCACATAAAAATTTAAGATCATTTAATAATGGACCATCTCCTACAATATCTAAAGAAATGGGGTACTTAGTACTTAATTTCTTGATTGCAGGAAATAGAAACTGCAATCCTTTCTTTTCAACTAATCGACCTACAAAAAGTAACTTTACTGACTCGCTTAAGCGGTTTGGCGAAGAGTTGAATAAACTAAAATCGATACCGCAATGAAGTAACTCAACTTTACCTGCTTTGTATTCATTTAGTTTCTCAACCATGTCTTGGCAAACTGCCACTGAAAAATCACAAAGAGAAAGTTTAAGCTTTAAATCTGAATAATTAACATACACATCATGGCCATGGCCGATAGAAGAAACGCTGATACCCGCCATTTTGCTACCCGCAATTGCGTAGGCCAGTGGTGCATGCATAAAGTGACAGTGTATGTGCGAAATTTTATGCTGTTTTATAATAGCAGCTATATTTGCACCAAAACCCAATAATGACTGTGTTGATATTGATTTAAATTTAGTTGCGATTAATGCTGTATTTATAAATTTGCCTGGGTGCGCTGATGCAAACTTCACGGCTTCAGATAGCGACCTTTTTACAACGATAACGTTAACGCTTTTATCGATATTGCTAGACTCATCAGAGTTTTCAAATGTAATAACACTTACTTTATGCCCTGCTCTAACAAGCGCGTTAATTTCGGTTACCACAAATGTTTCTGAAGGTACGTGAAATGCAGGGACTACAATGCCGATATGTTTCATGGTGAATGCTCCTAATAATAACTAACTTGTTATTTCGCAAGAACCATGCCCACGTTATTTCCCATAAAATAGCGACTAAAAACCCAATTTGCGAACATATATTGCAATATGCAAAGCATTAGACAAAAAACGCTGCGTTAAGCCATTAAAATAGTTGGCACCTAAATTGCGTATACCCTTGTAAGTTAATTTGAACCTCACAAGGTAAACATTATGAGCGTAGATATCAGTGTTATTATTCCAAACTACAACTGTAAACAGTATTTAGCCAAAGCGATTAGCAGTGTTGTTAGACAATCTAAAGTAGATGTAGAGATTATTATTGTTGATGACGGCTCAACTGATGGCAGCCTTGAGTGGCTAAAAGAAGCACAACAAACTTTTCCACAACTTGTGATTTTAGAACAAGAGAATACAGGCGTCGTCAATGTCAGAAACAGAGCCATTGGTGCAGCAAAAGCGGAGTATATTGCATTTTTAGATGCCGATGATTACTGGACAGATGACAAGCTGTTTGAACAGCTAAGCTATATGCAACAGCATAAGGATTGCGTACTCAGTTTTACCAATTATATGCACGTAAATGAAGCGTATGAACCCATTGTAGATTGCTTTTCATTTTGGCCTGAATTTGCAAAACACATAGATCATAATGATCTTGGCTATCAAAACTTAAAATCACCGATGGATTTGCTCATTTACGCCAATGTTATAGGCACATCCTCTGTTATGGTAAAACGCTCTACCATTAACTATATTGGCCGGTTTGACAATGCATTAAACAGCGCAAGTGACTGGGATTGTTGGTTAAAACTAGCTCGAATTGGTGATGTTGCTTTTTCGCCTAATGTATCGATGGACTACTTAATGCGAGCAGGCTCAATCACAGCAAATAGAACTAATAGGCTTAATGCAATGAAAGAAATTGTATCACGTTGTAAAGATGATGCAGGCTTACTTGCACAAGTAAAAGCGCAAGCGCGTATTTTAGAGTGTTACGGTGAATATTATCGTGAAATAGGGAATAAATTTAAAGCGTTATCAACGGCCGCGGCTGCTTTTACTCTATTTCCACATAAACGAAATCTTCGCCATTTATTACATGACTTAAAGAGCTCGATATCAACAAGTTAAAATCCAGCCAATCTAGTTAAAAAAACGTGCTAATTATGGGCACGTTTTTTATTGCTATTTAGATATTAATTTACACCGAGGGCGTAACTGAGCATTTTGTGATCGCTGCCTTTAAAAGGAGTCACCGACAAATTATCAAGCGACAGTTCACGACTAAATAAACAATGATCAATGGGTAATCCAGTAAACATCGAATCAATAAAGTCAAAAGGGGTAAAGCTAGTATAAGCGTTCGCTTGGCTATAACAGCTGTTTGCTTGTGCAAAATTAAAATAGTATGACCAAGGCACGGTATTCAAATCGCCAGCAACTAACCAAGGTGTTTTTTCACTGAGTACAGATGCGTTAATTGAGGCCAATAAACGGTTTCTATTGTGCCAATGTTGTCGCGTTCTGGGTGACGGTGGGTGAGCTACATAAGTTGTAATCATCCTGTTTTTAAATAGCACACGCAGCTTTATATAACCTAGCCGATCACCGTCGAGCTTTATTTGCTGCCTATAAACGATAGGTAAACGTGAAATAACCACGATCCCATAAGGTATCCCTTCAACTTCTCGATAGCCAAATAAATCAGCCTGCGTTAAAAATGGGCGAAGTAAATGGCGATTCAAATCACTGAATTCTTGTAGAATTAATATATCCCATGTTTGCTCTTTAAGGGCAGTTAAATGCTCAGCAATAAAAGGATTGGTATAGCTAAGATTAATTTGCTTAATGTTAATAGTATCTTGGCTACTTAATTTTGATGATGACGGCAAAGGGATCAAAGTACCCAGCCCCACAGCACTTGCCAACAGCATGAGCAAGGCAACCCCTTTTGATTTTGTTAGCATCAATAATAAACTACACACTACTGTGAAGCTTAATAAAGGCATTCTCAACGAAATAAGAAGATCGCCATAGTAACTCTCAAAGGGAATGTATGCGCAGGCAATACACACAATGCAAACAACGATTCCCAGCCACTTTAATAGGCTTTTTTGCCAGCCCTTTATGGACTTTTTTTGCTCAATATAATCAACCATTTTCTATAAACCTTTACGCATAGAAAAAAGAATATACCTAAGTATATTCTTTCATATTTTTAACCATTACTCAGTACTAGCGAATCTCGAATAACTGCTGCTGTTGCTGTGTGTCGTACTGCCATGAATATGACAATGGCTCAGTGCTGGAGTCATAAAACCAAATTTCAGCTACTAACTCAATGTCTTGACGACTCATCACCACCGTTGTGTCTATCATGCCTTGAGTTAAAGGAGACCTAACAACGCAGTTATTGTAATCTGCGCGATCTGATTGGTCTTTTTTGTAGCACACATTTAGATAAGCCCGTTGATCACCCGCATTAAGGTTTACGTCTATATCCAGCTCAAACTTAGTCGATAAATTGAAATCATTCGCGATGGTTAACCCTTGCATTCCTGTTAAATCAGAGTCTGTAGTAGCTGTTGTGGTATCCGTTGTTGATGCCGCGCTAGTCGTTGTCGTTGCTGCTGCCGATTGCACTGATGATGTTGCTTTGTCATCACCACCGCCTCCACCACACCCAACTAAGCATACTGAAAAACATAAGGTAATCGTTAATTTGTTCATTATTGCTCCCCTTTTACAACATTGCCTACATTGTAATTTTTAAACCATTGTGAATTTTGTTGCCCTGAAGATTCTGCAAAACTAGCGAAACGATCATAGGCAGTTGTAATATCAACCCCTTCAAGAGGATGTAACCACTGTGTTCCAACTTCAATTGCCCACGGCAGACCACTTTCAGTTTGAAAATATAGGTTGCTAGCAGGCTCGCTCACATCGTCGCTCTGTGCGTATTTAAATAAAGCAGTGTCAAAGGCCGCTGTCGGCTGCTGGTTTTTCATATGAACCTCCCAACTACGTGCCTCTTTGCCAACTAAAAAATCACCATGGTAAAACCCCTCGCTTGCAAAAATAAACGGGTCTAACAATGTGCCTGGAGAAACGGATTTAGCTTTAGGCGCCTTTAGAGGAATCGTCATTGAAAACGACACTTTAGTATTCACATCACAATCTTTTTGTGTTCTAAAGTAGCTACACCCTGTTTGAGTGGTTACATGTTCCCAGGTGTCCTGCATGAAGATTAAAATAGCATTCTCACGTCCTGTCTCTAGCACTTGCTTGTTCTGCAATTGCCCATCAATAAGATAAGTAATGTTTTCCTCATCCACTTCGCTGCGTAAAACAGTCAATGTGTTGCTGCCAACCGTTTCCTTTAAGCTAACTGCAAACCCATTATGGTAAGTTGCGCCTATTCCTATTAGTTGACCTTCAATTCTGTAACCAACAACATTACTACCTTCAATTAATTGCGTGGTGCGATAATTTAAAACAACATCATTGAAGTCATAGTCTCCTGCAAATGGCCATTTATCCTCATAGGCAAGGGTAACCCAATCACTTTCACCAGGGTAAACAGCGCTGGCAAATGTGGTAATTTCATAATCTTCGACTTCACCACCCAATACTCCACCAGTAGCAGTGATTAACGATGCCTCTGTACCATCTGTAACCCTAAAACGTGCCCAAGTTTGGCCTGACTTTGTGTTGTTAGGTACATCAACTAAAATGCTGTTGTCACCTTTATTAAGAACAGTCTTAGTCACCATTCGCTCAGTTTCACTAAAAACACCATTTTGATCCCAATCAAACCAGGCGTATAAATAGCTGCCCGCTGAAGCATTCACGATAATTTGACTTGATTGCCCTGCAGAAAACGCAGTAACAAAACTAACTCCATCATCTGATGCGTCGACTGGGTTAGAAGCAAGCTCACTGTCAGTGTTGATGTTTTCACCATCAACCGTTGCGCCTAAATAAATTAGATTAGTATTATCGCTATTTGGGTCGAATAAGTGTCTTGCACCACTTTGCGCTAGACTTGTGCGGTATGGCAAAGGTGCATCACCAAAATCAATTGAACTGTCAGTTACCTTAACTTCAGCGATAGCACAACGAGCACCATCATTTTGACTTGATTTAGGCCCAGACGTAAATACATTGGCCACCGGCGTGTAATCCACAACAGGGCTGGTACTTAAATCCACTTTATGAATTTTACCGCTTCTATTATTACTAAAATAAAATTGGCCATTAATATCAAAGTAGGCTGCCCCGAAAGCCCCTGTATCTGTGCCAATGTCTAGCTGCGTTATAAACTTACTGGTGTTCGCATCGACATCTATTTCATGTAAATCGCCATTTGATTCAACCGCATAAAGCAAGTTACTCTGGGGGTGAAATGCAAAGTCATAAATCCCTAGTTTCCAATTAACAGTACCAGGCATTAGGTTAGCGGTGATAGGTGCGTTTAAGTCACCATCCAAATCAATTTCATACAGCCCAAAGTTAGGCGAATAAACATAATATGCAGCACTTTGTTCCGCTTCTTCACCAGTGACACGAACATCACCAACATAAAAATTAGTGTCTGGAAGGCCTGAGATATCAAGGCGGGTCATCTCGTAACCACTGCCGATCTGCACCACACTTTTAGGTGCTTGGCGGCTAAAGCCATATAAATACTGATCTTTATAATTAAAACCAATTGCATTGACGCTTTCGTTGTTTGCTTCTGTAGAAAAGGTTAATTGAGAAGCTAAAACGGTGGGCTTTGCAGAGACCAAGTCTATTCCGTAGAGCTGAGCATTTGCGTCTTGCATTAAGAATGCTTGGCTTGGACACGTATCAAATGACTGACTATACGCGGTGCATGGGAGTAGCAATATACATGCTTTTGCTAAATAGGTTAATTTCATTAGATACCCCTCATAAGTTAAGTGGGTATACCAATGCAGGCTTCATTCCAAAATTTAACCTATTGAAAATTAACACTAAACATATTTAACAATGCATCTTGCAACTTGGTTTTTTGCATTATGCGAGTCTTTTTTGAAAATAGGCGAGCAACAGGATTCACTACGCTCAATTTGGTTGGTAGTTGAGTCAGGTGAGATAAATACAGTACAATAATGTAATTAAGGCTTAGCTCCATTAACGCTAAGCCTGTTTATTTTAGGTAACAAGCATGGCACAAAATCGCGGAAATCTATTTATTCTATCAGCCCCTTCTGGAGCAGGTAAATCAAGCTTAATAAATGCGTTATTAGCAAAACATGCAGATATGAAAGTATCTGTATCTCACACAACTCGCTCACCTCGACCTGGTGAAGATAATGGTGTGCATTACCATTTTGTATCCGTTGATGAATTTAAGTCGCTCATTGATAAAAATGACTTCTTTGAATGGGCTCAAGTATTTGATAACTATTACGGCACATCTAAACAAGCTATCGAAGAACAACTCGCGGCAGGTATTGATGTATTTTTAGATATTGATTGGCAAGGCGCACAACAAATGCGCAAGCTAGTTGATGATATTGAAACTATCTTTATTCTCCCCCCGTCAAAAGAAGAATTAGAAACCCGTTTAAACAATCGCGGTCAAGACTCTGCAGAAGTTATTGCTGGGCGCATGGCACAAGCACAGTCAGAAAGCTCTCATTACGACGAGTATGATTACGTTGTAATTAATGACGATTTCGACACGGCATTAACACAGATAGAAACAATAGTGCTTGCTAAGCGTTTATCTTTAAAGTGTCAGTCTGTTCGCCATCAAAGCCTTATTACTGACTTAATAAAATAGCTGTTTATATATTTATAGATAAAAATTAACCACTAGCTATTGGCGAATCTTACTGGGTGCAGTAAACTACGTCTTTGCTTAAAAATTTATTTGGAGTGCTGAAGATGGCTCGCGTAACTGTTGAAGATGCAGTAGATGCAATTGGTAATCGTTTTGACTTAATTTTAGTTGCGGCTCGTCGTGCCCGCCAAATTGCTGTGGGCGGTAAAAACCCACTGGTTGACCCTGAAAACGATAAGCCAACAGTTGTTGCTTTACGTGAAATTGAACTTGGTTTAGTTGATAGCTCATCAATGGATGTTATTGATCGTGAAGAGCAACAACACCAAGAAGCAGCTGAAATGGCTGCCGTTGCTGCTATTGTAGGTGGCAACCAATAATCTGACTTCCCGGTCTGATTTCGCCAACGGCGTAGTATTTCTACTCTAGCCGTTGGCAATCCCTTCTTTTCATCGTATATTCTTAACATACCGTTACCTATTTGCTTCACGAGAACATTGGAGTGTGAATGTATCTTTTTGAAGGTCTAAAAAAGAAAATATCAGAATATTTGCCATCGGCAGATGTAGAACTGGTGCAAAAAGCCTATGTTGTCGCTCGCGAAGCGCACGAGGGGCAAACTCGCTCTAGCGGCGAACCCTATATTACTCACCCAGTTGAAGTAACTCACATCCTTGCTGGCATGCATTTAGACCATGAAACTCTCATGGCTGCATTAATGCATGACGTCATTGAAGATACCGACTTTAGTCAACAAGACTTAGCCGATATATTTGGTGACACCGTCGCGGAGTTGGTTGAAGGTGTTAGTAAACTCGATAAACTCAGCTTCAAGGATAAAAAAGAATTTCAAGCTGAAAACTATCGAAAAATGATTATGGCCATGACGCAGGATATTCGCGTTATTTTAATCAAACTTGCCGACCGTACACATAACATGCGCACCTTAGGGGCTCTTCGCCCTGATAAACGTCGTCGCATAGCACGTGAAACGCTTGAGATTTACGCGCCAATCGCTAACCGATTAGGTATTCATGACATTAAAAACGAGTTAGAAGATCTTGGTTTTCAAGCACTCTATCCTATGCGTCATCGTGCACTTAAGTCCGAAGTAGCAAAAGCACGTGGTAATCGTAAAGAAGTTATTTCCAATATTCAGACCGAAATTACAGCTCGCTTAGAAGAGGCTGGTATAAAAGCAGGTGTTTCAGGTCGTGAGAAGCATTTGTATAGTATTTATAAAAAAATGCTAAACAAAGAACTGCTGTTCAATGAAGTTATGGATATTTACGCCTTTAGAATAGCTGTTGACTCCATGGATACTTGTTATAGAGTTCTCGGTGTTGCGCACAATCTTTACAAACCCATTGAAACACGTTTTAAAGATTACATAGCAGTGCCTAAAACTAATGGTTACCAATCGCTGCACACCTCCTTAGTTGGGCCTCACGGTATCCCTGTCGAAATACAAATTAGAACTCACGACATGGATCACATGGCTGATAAAGGTGTTGCTGCACACTGGATGTATAAAAAATCAGGCGATGGTGCAGGCCATACAGCGCAACAACGAGCACGCCAGTGGATGCAAAGCCTACTTGAGCTTCAGCAAAGTGCTGGCTCTTCATTTGAGTTTGTTGAAAACGTTAAAACAGAACTTTTCCCTGAAGAAATATATGTATTTACACCCGATGGCCGCATAGTTGAATTACCAATGGGCGCAACAGCCGTTGATTTTGCATATGCGGTTCATACTGATGTGGGCAATACCTGTGTTGGAGCCCGGGTTAACCGTAAGCCTCATCCGTTAAGTAAAGCATTAGATACAGGCCAAACTGTAGAGGTCATCACCAGCTCTGGCGCGCATCCAAATGCAACATGGCTTAACTTTATTGTGACTGGTAAAGCACGATTAGGTATTCGTAACTATTTAAAAAATCAACATCAAGAAGAAGCTTTACAACTGGGTCGTCGTTTACTTGACTCAGCATTGGGTGAATCAAATCTAAACGATTTACCTGATGAAAATATAACTCGCGTACTGAACGAACATAACTTAAATACCGTACTAGAACTGTTAGTCGAAATTGGCGCTGGTAATTTAATGAGCATGCTTATTGCCCGACGCTTATTACAAAACGATGATGAAGATTTAAGTGATATAGCCAAAAATGCCAAAGCAACAATAATTGGCACAGAAGGAATGTTGGTTAACTACTCTAAATGTTGTCGCCCAGTACCCGGAGATGCTATTACCGCACATATTAGTCAAGGTAAAGGCGTTACTGTACATCGCCAAGAATGTAAAAACATTCGTGGTTGGGAGTCTGAGCGCTCTAAATACCTAGTAGTGAAATGGGATGACAACCCTGAAAAAGAATATATAGCTGCACTGCGTGTTGAAATAATTAACCATCAAGGTGCACTGGCTAAATTGACCAATGTTGTTGCGACTACACAAGCAAACATTGTAGAAATAGCCACCGACGAAAAAGAAAGTAATCTCTATGTGATAGACCTTGGCATAACAGTGAAAAATCGTGTTCACGTTGCCAATATTATGCGCCGAATCAGGGTTATGCCTGATGTGCAAAAAGTCTATCGAAAAAAATAAATAGGACAATCATGAATAAAGCATTTATTTCTACCGATGATGCACCTGCTGCAATCGGTACTTATAGCCAAGCAGTAAAAGTAGGCACCGCAGTATACTTATCGGGTCAAATCCCACTTGTTCCTGCAACCATGGAAGTGGTATCAGAAGACTTCGCAGAGCAAACGCACCAAGTATTTAAAAATATCAGCGCAGTCTGTGCTGAAGCAGGTGGCACAATTCAAGACTTAGTAAAAGTGAATATTTATCTTACTGACTTATCAAACTTTGCCACCGTTAATGAAGTAATGAGCCAGTACTTTAAAGCGCCCTACCCTGCACGCGCAGCAATCGGTGTTCGCGCATTACCAAAGAATGTACAAATTGAGATTGATGGCATCATGGAACTGCCATCAACAAACTAGCATTATGACCCAAAACATGTTTAAGTACTTGATACTTAAACATGTGTTTGGCCATTGTACTTCCCCTTTTTTCTAATACCTTGACAGCTTCTAAATTCTCTAGCACTCTATGGTTATAAATTTTGATAACCTTTAACTTTAGTAGTGTAAAAGGATAATGTGTGTTTAAGCTTGCCCATAACGGAAATGTATTACTGGATGTTGTAGAACATTCACCTCCTAGTGCGGCCTTCGTAACCGAGGCTCTTGAGCGCTCGCAGTTTTGCGAGTACCGAGTAGAGCACGACTCAATCAAAGCCTATTTCGATGCACCAAATAACGAACGCACCCTTGTTGTTGCTAGTAAACATGACGCTAAGCTCGTCGTAACTATTGATAATGAGAAGATGCTTGCTACAGGTGAGTTAACCTTAGCCGAAGGTGGGAACATACTCGACCTAGACACAGCTAAACAACTATTAGTAAAGTCAGGCGTTTCCCGAGGTTATAAACAAGCATTTTTAGAACACTTATTACAACAACAATTTGAAATGGCAGCAGGTCAAACTGCCAAAGGTGTCCTTGCTAAAGGCCGGCTTCCAGTTGATGGGCAATCATCGCGACTAGTTCCTCACGTAGAAACTCTCAAAGAACGCTTAAAATCGCCAAAACTACGTGAAGATGGAACAGTAGACATGCGTGATTTTGGTAAGCTTGCCAGTGTTGAACCGGGCACATTGCTATTACAGCAGTTACCTGCGACGCCAGGTAAAGAGGGCTTTACCGTCACAGGTGATAGTATTTCAGCAAAGCCTGGGGAAAGCTTCTCATTGATCGCTGGTGATGGAACTGAAATATCAAAAACCAATCCGTTAGAGCTAGTCTCTACTATTTCAGGTGTACCTGTAGAAATAGCTAATGGCATGCGTGTTGATGACATTTACACAGTTAAAGACGTCAATGTTAAAAGCGGCCATATTAACTTTGATGGCAGCGTTATCGTTACACAGAATATAGAGCCTGGAATGAAGGTTACTGCTAAAGGCGACATTACAGTGATGGGTACTGTTGAGTCAGGAGAGTTAACTGCACAAGGCAGTATTACCATCAAACAAGGTGTTATTGGCCACCAACTTGATGATAAGTCACTTTCTTGCAAAATAATCTCCCAAGGTAATATTCATCTATCGCACGCACAGTATAGTTATCTAAGTGGTGAAAATATTTTTATCGAACGTCAATCAAGTCATTGTGTAATTAAAGCAACTCAACTATTACAAGTTGGTCAAAAAGATAATCCGCAAGGAAAAATTTTTGGTGGTGAAATACTTGATGCAGGAATGATAATCGCGGGCGAAATAGGTAATGAGTCTGGCGCTAAAATGCAGATCAACTTAGCCACTTCAGGAAAAGAGATCACTGAAGAAACAGATAATTGCTTTAAAGAACTAGCAAAAACAGATAGCCAACTTGATACCTTGCAATCAGCAATTGAAAAAGCTGATTTAGTAAAAGATATAGAAAAGAAAAAACAACTTCTCGCTAAAATTGGTGCAACACAGCAGCATTACTGTCAAGAAGCTGAACAACTCGAAAAGCGCCTATCAAAATTAGAAAAACACTTACATGACATACTTTGTAATGCTAACTTGGCAGTGAATAAAGTACTTCATTCTGGTGTGGAAATTCATATTTTTGATAAGGTGTTAAAAACTAACCGTAATTACCCTCCATGCAATGTAAAATTGCAAGAAGGTAAAATTGAAGTCGAATTTAAAACTAGCTAATGCGACTCAGTGGCGATGCTGCTTAATCTCATAAATTAACCTGGACTCTGGAGATAGATAAATACATTTGTACATATCTTAACCAGAGTTCAAGTTGAACTATTTAGGCACTATAGAATATCAGCGACTTCTTGTTTAAGTTGCTCATTCCAAACCCCTACTTGAACCTGGCCTATATGCGGTTTTTGTAAAAGCAGCATTGCTAAACGTGATTGGCCAATTCCACCACCAATTGTTTGTGGAAATTCATTTGCCAAAAGTTGCTTGTGCCAATCAAATTCTAACCTTGCTTGATCTGCGGTAATCTCAAGTTGTTTTACAAGGGCCTCGGCATCAACGCGAATACCCATTGATGAAATCTCAAACGCATCTTCAAGCACAGGGTTCCATACGATAATATCACCATTTAGGCCGCTGTATTGCTCACATGTCACGCTAGACCAATCATCGTAATCTGGTGCACGCACATCATGTATTTTTGCATCACCAAGTTGACCTCCAATACCAATTAAAAAGACCGCCCCGTACTCTTGAGCTATGGCTTTTTCTCGTTGTTTTGCAGTGAAATCAGGGTACATTTGGCGTAGCTGCTCAGAGTGAATAAAGGTAATGTCTGCTGGTAGAAAACCGCTGATGCCAAATTCATCAGCAACAAACTTTTCCGTAGCTTTTAAGCCTTGATAGAGTGATTTAACTGTCTGTTTTAATTTATCGAGGGAGCGCTCTGAGCTTGCACAAATTACTTTTTCCCAATCCCATTGATCAACATATACAGAATGAATTGGACTCAAAGATTCCTCATCAGGGCGCAGTGCTTTCATGTGGGTATACAACCCTTCTCCGACAGCAAAGCCATATTGAGCCAACGTTTTTCGCTTCCATTTTGCTAGTGAGTGCACTACTTCAAACTGACTGCCAGGAATCGCTTTAACGCTCACACTAACTGCATTTTCAGTACCGCTTAAGTTATCTTGAATCCCATCACCTACTTTTGCCAAAATTGGTGCCTGAACTTCAACTAATCCAAGCTGTGTTTCCAGTTGCTGTGAAAAAAATTGTTTAACTTTACATATTTGCTGCTGTTGCTGCACATAGTGTGAACTCATAATAATTGGCCTCATTCCCAGTTATTGTTACTTGCTTATTTTGTCGCCGCGACAAATCTCAATAAAACAATCCTTAATCATTTAGCAAAAAAACTCAATAACCCACAACAAAAACAACTTGAACATATAACTTTAGTTAAAATAGTGGTATAAAAAATAAAGATTAAATAATTTAAGACCCCAAATTATATGGAAAATTATCAAATCGATAATCTCGATAAACAGATACTTCACGCATTAATGGATAATGCACGCGCCCCCTATGCAGAATTAGCTAAACGCTTTGCTGTCAGTGCCGGCACAATTCATGTGCGCGTAGAAAAAATGAAGCAAGCAGGTATCATTACCGGCACGCAAGTAACCATTGATGCCAAGCAACTGGGTTATGACGTTTGTTGCTTTATTGGTATTAACCTAAATAATGCCCGCGATTACCCGCAAACCTTGCTGCTGTTAAAAGAGCTTGAAGAGGTAGTCGAAGCCTATTACACCACAGGTAACTATAGTATTTTTATTAAAGTAATGACTCGTTCAATTGAACACTTACAAGATGTACTGATTAATAAGATTCAAGCAATTGAAGCAATTCAATCAACGGAAACCCTTATATCACTTCAAAACCCGATTAGCCGCAGCGTAATGCCTTGAAGACCTAATTGGCGTATAATCACGCTACTTTAAAGATTATAGAAAAGGTAAATGATGGAAAACACACGCTTTCACCGAGTTAAAAATGTACTGGACCGTCGCCAAACAGATTTAACTGTGTGTTTAGAGGATGTGCACAAGCATCATAATTTATCAGCGATTGTACGTAGCGCTGACGCCGTTGGCTGCCATCATGTTCATGCCGTATGGCCTGAAAATCAAAAATGGCTTACCAACAACACTTCTGGCGGCAGTAAAAACTGGATTGAAACGCATCTACATAAAGATATTGATAATGCGGTAGCAACAATGCATAAGCATAATCCTGATGTACAAATCCTTGCCACAAACCTATCTCCAGATGCCGTAGATTACCGCGATATTGATTATACAAAACCAACAGCCATTATCGTGGGGCAGGAGAAAACAGGGATATCACCTAAAGCGCTGGCTCATGCAGATAAAAATATCATTATTCCAATGCAGGGAATGGCGCAATCACTAAACGTATCAGTAGCCGCAGCATTGATTCTATTTGAAGCACAACACCAGCGCCTAAAGGCCGGTTTATATGATCGCGATATGTTAGATGAACGCATAAAACACACCATGCTATTTGAAGGCTGCCACCCCATCATTGCACAAAAATGCAAAGAAAAAACCCTGCCATACCCTGCACTTGATGAAAACGGAGAAATTGTGGCTGATGAGATTTTTTGGCAGACACTAAAACACACTTGATGCCTTGCCTAATCGCACGTAAACTCAAAAACAATCTAAAAATTAAAGTGTTGAGCCTATTTTGTCAAAGCCCGATTTAAGTCGATTTCCGATAACCGAACTAAAAGGTGTTGGGCCAAAAATGGCTGAACGCCTAAAAAAATTAGGCATTATCACTGTACAAGATATGCTCTTTCACTTGCCTCTTCGCTATGAAGATCGCACGCGAATATATGCAATAAATGAATTACAAGCTCACAGCCATGTGAGTATTGAAGCCACGATAGAGACTAGCCAAATCACATTTGGCAAACGTCGTATGCTAGTCTGCCAAGTTAACGATGGGACTGGCAGACTTACACTCAGGTTTTTTAACTTTAGCGCGGCACAAAAAAATGCCATGGATGCAGGGAAAATCATTCGATGTTTTGGTGAGGTACGTCGTGGCCGTGTTGGCTTTGAAATGACCCACCCAGAATATAGCATCAGCGACTCACCCGCAGAGCAACCTACCGCCAGCACACTGACCCCCGTATATTCAACCACCGAAGGGTTAAAACAACTTTCAATTAGAGCATTAAGCGATCAAGCCATTGCGCTATTAGATAAATATCAGGTTGAAGAGTTATTGCCCACACAATTTCAACATGGTGGTATGGGGCTAACCCAAGCCTTGCATATACTTCACCGACCTAGCAATGATGTCGATGTCGCCGCGTTAGAGCTTGGCTCACACCCTGCGCAACAACGGCTTATTTTTGAAGAATTGGTTGCACAAAACCTCAGTTTATTAAAATTACGCCAGCAAGGTCAGCAAGTTAAAGCCGTCGAATTAACTCCGTCGAATACGCTGGAGAAAGACTTTCTTTCGCAACTCCCATTTGCACCTACGAATGCTCAAAGCAAAGTGGTGAACGAAATTAAGCATGATTTACAGCACCCTTATCCAATGATGCGTTTAGTACAGGGTGATGTAGGCTCGGGTAAAACCTTAGTTGCCGCACTAAGTGCCTTAACAGCAATAGCACAGGGCTACCAAGTCGCGCTAATGGCACCAACAGAAATACTGTCTGAGCAACATGGCATCACATTTTCACAGTGGTTTTCTGCTCTAGGAATAAAAACAGCATGGCTCGGTGGAAAAACCAAAGGCAAAGAACGAGCAACCACACTTGAGCAAATAGCCTCGGGCGAAGCTCAAATGATTGTAGGTACTCACGCTCTATTTCAAGAACAAGTCGTTTTTAATAACCTCGTCCTTATAATCATTGATGAACAGCATCGCTTTGGCGTTCATCAACGATTATCGCTAAGAGAAAAAGGTCGATTTGGGGACTGCTATCCACATCAGTTGGTCATGACTGCCACCCCAATACCTCGAACTTTAGCAATGACGGCCTATGCCGATTTAGAAACTTCAATTATTGATGAGCTTCCCCCTGGCAGGACTCCAATAACAACTGTAGCTTTGCCCGATCTCAGGCGTGAAGAAATTATCCAAAGGGTTAAAACTGCCTGCACAGAGCAAAGGAGGCAGGTCTATTGGGTATGCACGTTAATAGATGAATCTGAGGTGCTTCAGTGTCAAGCGGCTGAAGACTCAGCCTTACAGCTGACTCAAGCACTGCCTGAGCTCACTGTGGGCCTTGTTCATGGCAGAATGAAGCCAGCTGAAAAACAAGCCATCATGAGCGACTTTAAAGCCGGTAATATCCATGTGTTAGTTGCAACAACTGTGATAGAGGTTGGTGTCGATGTACCCAATGCCAGTTTAATTATTATTGAAAACCCAGAGCGTTTGGGGCTTGCTCAGTTACATCAATTACGCGGACGTGTTGGTCGTGGAGCCACCGCCTCCCACTGTGTACTGCTTTACCATGCACCACTTTCGGCAACCGCGCAAAAACGTTTAGCCGTACTTCGTGATAGTAATGATGGCTTTATTATTGCTGAGCGAGATCTAGAGATAAGGGGCCCAGGTGAAGTGCTCGGTACTAAGCAAACAGGGTTAGCTGAGTTTAAAATTGCCGATTTAAGCCGTGATAAGTATATCTTAAATCAAGTAAGACCAATCGCCTCAGAGTTACTTAGAACACACCCTAACCTAGTAGATAAATTAATTCACCGCTGGTTGGCAGGAAAATCAGATTACGCGCTAGCTTAGCGATACTTTTAAGCAAAAAAACCCAGCAACTCTGCTGGGTTTATTATCAACTATTTAAGATTACGATAGTTTAGAATTTGTATTCAATACCAACACCCATGTAATCTTGGTCTACTAAACTATCCATATCGAAGTTAGAGTAGAAACCGAATACTTTGGTGTTTTTAGTTAGTTTATGGTCAACACCTGCTGAAACAGCTGTTTTAGTATCACCCTGATCAAAGTCGATAACTTGATACTGTACTTTGAAAGTATTACTGTTTAGCTTGTATGCTGCATTTAACAAGTAGCCATCAGCTTCACTGCTGCCATCAACCTTTTCTTGTGTTTGGTACATTGCACCTAGTTTAAAGTCGCCCAACTTACCTTGAACAGTTGCACGAACAACATCATAACCTTTCACTTCACTGTCAGCGGCGACTGATGCATAAACATCGCTTTTCTTAAGACCTGCATCGCCGTAGGTTAAGGCCACTGAGTAACCATTATCACCATCACTTGAATCTTCTGCGATATAAGAGGCAAGCACTTTAAAACCATTAAGGTCATTTGACGCGTAAGAGATGCTATCTCCAACACGGTTTTCGCCTTTAAATAAATTTTTAAGATCGGCTTCTAGGTCGTTAAATAAATCAATTTTGCCCTGCGACTGCTTCGTGGCAGTGTCATTTCGGCCAATAACCACTTGACCAAAGCCACCTTTAATACCTACATATTGGTTGCGAGAAGTAATGTTATCTTTATCACCTTTTGAATCGGCATCAGATACATCTACACCAAACTCAAATTTATAAACAGCTTCAAGGCCGTTAGTTAAGCTTTCAGATCCTTTAAGGCCAAAACGAGAGCTATTACTTTTAATTTCAGTGAATGAACCTTCACCATCATCTGAAGATTGAACTGTAACGTTCGCTTTACCGTAGACGTCAACATCTGCTGATGCAGAAAAAGATAAAGCACCCAATACTGTTAGCAACAGACTAGATTTTACAAATTTCATATTAACAACCTCATAATCGCAACAAACTAATTTTCAAAACAGCTGCAGTTTGCCCGCATTTAATGACAGAATTATTACAACGGAAATATTTCTGCCTCATTTGTTTAATAAAAAAGAACAATTATCGACATGTAAATGTCATAGTTACTCGTTAAGCTACTGACCTAACTTTGGCCCTAACTCAATTAGCAAATTCACTAGCTTTTCAAGCAATTGTTTTTGTTCATTATCTTTATGGTAAGCAACAAAAATATCCCTTGAAGTATGTTCAACATCAGGAACTTCAAATAATTCACCCGCTTCGATGTAGTTTTTTACCAATACATCAGGTATAAACGCACTTCCACCACATTGCAAAATTAAATCTAACGCGATTCTTCCTGTACTTGTTCTAAAGAAAGGTGGTGTGCGGCCATTAAACTGGCGAGCGTGCCACAGTGAAAACGTAGTCCCCCAGTCAACATAAACATATTTGTTATCAAAAAAATTTTCGTTTGCAGCTGCTTCATAAGCACTAACCGGAATAATAGGAAGCTCGCAAATACGCTCAACCACCAGCTCATCTACTTTTGGCGGATCAAATAAAATAGCTAAATCCAGTGTCCGTTCGAGTAGTAGTCGCGTGCTTTCTTGTTGCGCTTTCACTTCAGCAACCAGTGAAACACCGGGCATAGCTGAAACTATATTGGTAATACCAAACTGTAAAAAAGCATCCCAAATATTAGGGGTTCCAGCTAAGCTTACTTGTTTATGCATATTATCAGCTAATGCAACGTCCACTTTCGCGCGCTGCATACCCGTAATAATCATTTGCGCATGAGGTAATAATCGCTCACCTGGGGCCGTTAGCTGAATATTGTTGCGCTGACGAATAAATAAATTTACACCCAATCCTTGCTCAAGCTGACGTATTCGAAAACTGACTGCTGACTGTGTTATATATAAATTTTCGGCAGCTTTGCCAAAATGTCTTGTCCGTACAACTTCTACAAACGTTTTTAATAAATCGATATCCAATTATTTATCCTCACGATAAAAATTTCTCGCTTAAAAAATCACGCAACTTGTTCCATACTCCAGCATGAAATTAAGGCATGAGGAAACAGCCATGAGCAATGATATTTCAGTACTTCGCCAAGCATTTGTAAGTCAACGTCAGTTCTATGATGACAAAAACTTCCCTCGGGGATTTAGCCGCAGTGGAAATTTCACATTACTTGAAGCAAGCATCCTAGAGCAACATGGAATTATTCTTAATGGGTTATACAACAAATCTCTTGCACCGCAAAATGAAATTCAAGAACAATTTTTAAATGTCATCAATGGCGAGTCTGCTGTTAGTAATACCATTGAAAGAGCATGGCTAAAATACTTAAAATTAACAACCTGTAAAACCAAGTTTCATACCTTGTTTGGGCGATCAAAAATGTCAGCCCCTGTGCCGCAAAGTCAAACATATTATTTTGAATCTGACGGGGCTTAAACCCTGTCAGTTTCTTGAATAATATCGTAATGTAATTTGCTTTTTTGTGTTTTACCAGTTACAACTTGTACTAGCAGCTGTTATTGCTTAAGTAAATTAGTATCAGGGTGATACGTGACACGAAAAATTCTAATTATTGAAGATACGCCTACCATTGCAATGGTTCAAAAACACATTGCACTGAAGGCAGGCTATGATGTTGATATTGCAGGCTCACTTGCGCAAGCAAAAGAATGCATTGAAAATAACAAGTACTTTTGTGCTGTGGTCGATTTTATATTGCCAGATGCCCAAAATGGCGAAGCCGTGCCATGCACTGTCGGTGCAGAAATCCCCACAATTGTTATGACTGGCAGTTTAGATTCTGCCACGCGAGATACTGTTGAAAAGTATCCCATTATTGATTACATCACCAAAGAAAATAAGCAAGCATACCAATACCTCTCAAAACAACTGTTACGTTTACCTAGAAACGAAAATATAAAAGTATTGGTTGTTGATGATTCCTCATCAACAAGGCGTCATATATTGAGTTTGCTTAAACGGCATAAATACCAAGTACTCCAAGCAGACAGTGGTGAGCAAGCATTACAAGTGCTTTCTCAAACTCCCGATATTGATGTGATCATTACTGATAACGAAATGCCAAATATGAATGGTGATGAACTATGCAGTGAAATTCGCAGGCTCTATAGCAATGATGAAAAAGCTATCATTGGCATTTCCGGTTCAGATGCTCAACACTTGTCGGCACGTTTTTTAAAAAGTGGGGCGAATGACTATTTACGAAAACCATTTAACAATGAAGAGTTTTATTGTCGGTTAAGCCAAAACGTCGACATGCTGGAAAACATAGCCACCATTCGTCTTCAAGCGAACTCAGACTATTTGACTAAGCTCCCTAATCGCCGTTACTTTTTTGAAGAAGCAAATAAGTCGTTAAAGCACCTAAAAAAGCAAGAAGAAGTAACCTCACTTGCCATGATAGATATTGACCATTTTAAATCAATTAACGACACTTATGGTCACGATGCTGGCGATGAGGTACTTAAAGGTTTAGCTGTTTGTTTTGCTAAACACTTTGAAAATCAGCTGGTAGCCCGTTTAGGCGGGGAAGAATTTGCCGTTTACTTTGCAGACACAGCAAAATCAGAAGCAACAGCGCTACTTGAGAAGTTTAGACAATTCATTGAGTTAAACAGCCCTAAATTTAGCACCGAAAAGATTAAGTTTACGATTTCTGTTGGCTATTTCCAAGGGCCTGTTTACAAACTAGATAACCTATTGAAACAGGCCGACATTAATCTTTACAAAGCAAAAGAGTCGGGCCGTAATAAAGTTATCGCCTAGACAGGCCTCACAGGCGCAGGAACCGCTGCACGCTTGCGCTTTTGTGATTGACGATATGAATCCCAACTAAAAATAGCCAGCGCACTCCAGATACATGCAAACGTCACCATGCGTTCATTACTAAATACTTCACCATAGAATATCACAGCAAGAATAAACATTAGACTAGGCCCTATGTACTGAAAAAAGCCCAGTGTCGTGTATTGTAAACGCTTAGCAGCCCCGGTGAAGCAAAGTAAAGGCAGGGTAGTTACAACACCTGCACTAATTAATAATAAGTTGGTATACCACTCATTTAACATTAAGTTAGAGCTCGATGTAGGAGCCATAAACCACCAATATATTAACGCAATTGGCAGTAAAATAACCGCTTCTAACAATAACCCTGGTAAAGATTCTATTGGTAGCTTTTTACGCAACAAGCCATAAATAGCAAATGAGCCAGCAAGAGAAAATGCCACCACAGGAAAAGAGCCAAAGCTCACCAGCTGAATAACTACGCCACTAAACGCTAATGCCACCGCAATGCCTTGCCACTTTCGTAATTTCTCACCTAAAAATACCATGCCAAGCAACACATTGAGCAACGGGTTAATATAGTAGCCTAAGCTTGCATCAAGCATATGGTCGTTATTGACAGCCCAAATAAACAACCCCCAGTTAAACCCAAGTAAGGTCGCAGTTAGCACCAACATAAGGAGCAGCTTAGGTTGCACAATCACATGTTTTATTTTACGCCATTGTTGCATTACCGATACAATAACGATAATGAACAACACAGACCACACAACACGATGCATGAGTATTTCAAATGCCGAAATATGCTGCAATAACTTAAAGTAAATGGGTGCCAAGCCCCACATAAAAAAGGCCATACAGGCTAATATAACGCCCTTACGTTGTTCAGGATTAGTTGGCATAAATTCACTCTAAGCATTGAAAAGGCGGCTAGTTTACTCTTCAAGCAATGTTTTATCCAACTAAATAAGTCCCTGTACCAAAGGCAATTTGCACACCCAATTCATTGTGTAACTCCATTCGGCAAACACACACTTTATTTCCTGAGCGAATCAACGTAGCACTGGCTGTAAACTCAGCTCCTTTACCTGGTCGCAAATAGTCAGTTCTTAAATCAATGGTGCCGAGTGTTGATAGCTGTTTTTGAATACTGATTACATCAACCGTTTCAAGCTTATCAATAATAGAAGCCGCAGCAAGCATGCCGCCAACATTGTCAAGCACGGCTGAGATAACACCACCATGCAGTATTTTTTGCGAAGGATTACCAATAAATACATCCTGCCAAGGAAAGGTTATCTGTGCTTGCTCTGCATTAAGTGATTTAACACTAATTTGTAAAAATTGGTTAAACGGCATTTGCTCAACAAAAATATGGGCAACTTGATTGGTTAGCATGGTTTTATTCATTGTTATTTTTCACTATTGCAAACTGGTAAGATGAGTAAAGCACAACTAAAAAGAAAGCGCGATAAAAAGCTCCTATGCAAGGTCGCTTAAAAGCTCTAAAATAACCGCGATGAATACACTAGCCCCTACTTCAAGCGCCTTAGTGCGCACTCCCGCAGCCATACTAAAGCAAGTATTTGGTTATAGCGAATTCCGAGACGGCCAAGAAGCCGTGATTAATGCTGCACTTGATGGCAAGGACTCGCTTGTACTGCTTCCAACTGGCGGAGGCAAGTCTGTGTGCTATCAAGTACCGGCCTTAGCTTTGAGTGGCCTCACAGTCGTGATTTCACCTTTAATCTCCCTCATGCAAGATCAAGTCACTCAATTGCAAGCTCTCGGAGTAAAGGCTGCGTATATAAACAACAGCCTAAATCGTGATGAGCAACAACAGATATACCAACAGTTACATAGTGGCCAAATAAAATTACTGTATGTAGCGCCGGAAAAAGTGTTGCAAAGAGAGTTTTTAGAGCGATTGAGCCACTTAAATATCAGTTTATTTGCTATTGATGAAGCGCACTGTGTATCGCATTGGGGGCATGACTTTAGACCCCACTATTGCCGTTTAAGTGAACTAAAACAGCATTTTGCGCATGTACCAATGATGGCTTTAACGGCGACAGCAGACAAGGCAACTCGGTTCGATATTGTGCAACAGCTTGGGCTGCAAACACCTTACATCCACACAGGCAGTTTTGATAGACCTAATATTCGCTACACCATTGAAGAAAAATTTAAACCACTGGCGCAACTACTACGCTACTTAAAAGAACAACAAAATCAAAGTGGCATTATCTATTGCACTAGCCGTAAACGTGTTGATGATATCGCTGAAAAGCTTGCCGATGCTGGTTTAAATGCAGCTGCTTATCATGCTGGCATGAGTAACGAACAACGCCAGTTCGTACAAACAGGCTTTGCCCGTGATGATATACAAATTGTAGTTGCGACTGTGGCATTTGGCATGGGAATTAACAAACCCAATGTGCGCTTTGTACTGCACTATGACATACCCAAAAGTATAGAAGCATATTATCAAGAAACAGGAAGAGCAGGACGTGACGGGCTCGCAGCTGAAGCAATCATGTATTTTGACCCAGCCGATATAGGCCGCGTCAGACGCTTTTTTGAAGATATTGAAGATGAGCAACGGCGTCGCGTTGAAGAGCAGCGCTTCAATGCCATGGCAAGCTTTGCCGAAGCACAAACATGTCGTAGACAAATACTGCTTAACTATTTCAGTGAATATCAACGCGAACCCTGCGGTAACTGTGATATCTGCTTAAATCCACCCAAGAGCTTCGATGGTACTTTAGTTGCGCAGCAAGCTCTTTCATGTGTCTATCGAGCTGAGCAACGATTTGGCTTAGGTTACGTAGTAGAACTCCTACGAGGCGCGAATACCAGCCGAATTAGGGATAATAATCATCACCAATTGAGTACTTATGGTATTGGTAAAGAGCACAGTAGTGAATTTTGGCTGAGTATTTTACGCCAATTGATTCATCAAGGCCTACTTAGCCAGGACATAACTCAAGGCTCAACGTTACGCTTAACGGAAGGAGCACGTGCTGTCTTAAAAAGTGAGTACAGCTTACAGATGGCTGAACCACGACTCCAAGCTAAACACGTATATCAAGATAAGCTGGCGCAATTTAATTACGACAAAAAATTATTCGCTAAGTTACGCGCCTTGCGTAAGCAGCTCGCTGATGATGATGATGTACCACCTTATGTTGTCTTTAATGATAAAACACTGGCAGAAATGGCTCAGCTTATGCCAACCAACGACAGCGAATTTTTAAAAGTCTCAGGGGTTGGTTTTACTAAGCTCAATAAATACGGCAGTCCATTTTTAACTGCAATACGTAATTACTTAGCCACTCCCTAAATGACGGTAACACCATGATAGATTTTCAACTTGATAATAAGCATAACGCCATTGTCATTTCACCAACAGAAATGCCAAACGACGAAGATTTTGAGCTTTGGGCTAACTTATTTCTGCACTTTCCACTTATTACTATTACTGAATTTGAAGCGGGTGCTGACCGCCACCAACTACGTTTCAATTATGAACAACACAACTTTAATTTAAATTTTGAACACTACAGCAATAGTATTTGGATTAACGGTGAAGGAGCAGGAGCTGAGCATTTACTTGCAGCATTAACACTGTATTTTATGACTCAACTACAACAATGATCTAGACATACATAATTAGTTAGTGTGTAGTGTACACATACTAACTAATTCATGTTCTAGGATTTAAATGGTCGTAAATAGTTATTACAAAGCAATATTGCTAAGCTGCATGAGTATTGGCTTATACAGCCCTATGGCTCTCGCTGAGCAGTTTGATAGTAACAGTTGTAGCAATCAACGCACCATCACTCCATCAGAACAAAACCTAAGACGCCAACTTAGTGGTGAGGAACAACTTCCAAAAAAAACCACCGGTTCAAAAATAGCTAAAGTCACTCTGAATCAACTCAATGTATTTAATACCAACTTAGAAGAAGAAAATAACGCTATTTTTAGATTCGCCAATCGCGTTCATATAACCACTGAGCCTGATGTCATTACTAATTTATTGTTATTTAAACCTGGTGATGAATACCTTCCTAGAAAGCTCTCAGAATCCGAACGCCTTTTACGCAAGAAAAATTACTTATACGATGCAGATATTAGTGCTGAGCTTGACTGTGATGGCAATATAAATGTCAACGTTACTACCCGTGACTTATGGACCTTACTGCCAGAAATAAGCTTCAGTCGCAGTGGCGGGGAGAATAAATCCAGTATAGGTTTTCGAGAGTCTAATTTATTTGGTTGGGGTAAGCGCCTGTCAGTCTCTCGCACCAGTGACGCGGATCGCGATGGCTATTTATTTGTGTATGACGACCCTAATATTTTTTCTAGTCGCTACCGTGGTCGTGTAGAGTATTCAGATAACGACGATGGAAAGCGTCATCTATTAGAGTTGACCTACCCCTTTTATTCAATTGATACACCTTATAGCTATGGTCTTGTCAGCTATTCAGACCAACGTATTGAGTCTCTCTATAAACGTGGTGAAGTATTTAGTGAGTTTGAACAAAGAACTGATTACAACCAATTGCACTTTGGTCATTCTAAGCAATTAGGTAATAGTTGGACGCAACGTTTAAGTGTTGGCTACATATTCGAAGAACACTCATTTAAAAATATACCTGCTACTAATATACCACTTGCCCAGAGTCGTGACTTAAGCTACCCCTATGTTAGCGGCCACTGGTTTGAAGATCACTATATTAAAGTTCGCAATTTTGACAGCATTTACCGTACTGAAGATTTAAATCTCGGCTGGAATGTGAAAGGCCTAGTTGGTTACTCTAGCGAAGAAATAAGTGACGATGATAGCCGCGCCGTTTATTCATTTAATGCTAAAAAGGCTCACTTTAGTGGTGACAACACCCTATGGCGATTTTATGCTAGCCTAGACGGTTACTGGAACGAACAACAAAGCAAAGTCGAAAACCTGTTTGCCACCAGCCAAATACAATATTACTTAAACACTAGTTTAGAACAATCTTGGTACGCTAAAGTACGTCTCGATTACGCAAAAAACCTGACACACGATAAACAGCTTAATTTAGGCGGGGACAACGGCCTTCGTGGTTACCCACTTAATTATCAGCAAGGCGATCGTAGTTTTTTAATCAATCTTGAAAAGCGCTATTACTGGGAATACGACTTACTGCAATTATTTAAGGTCGGGGGTGCTGCCTTTTTTGACATTGGTCGCGCTTGGTTTGACGATAAAAATAATGGCGCCAACGGTCAGATTTTAAAAAATGCTGGCGTGGGTCTTAGGCTAGCACCGAGTCGAGCTAATGCAGGCACAGTGATCCACTTAGACATAGCTGCCCCTCTTAATAAAAGTAATGATGTAGATTCAATTCAGTGGTTAGTTACTGTTAAAAATACCTTTTAAAGGCTGCTAAAATGACTAAAATACACTTTAAATAAAGCAGACATGGACTGGCCGTGGAATTACTTGATATTCTTAGCATGCAATATAAATGGGTGGTAACCCTAGTTGCCTTATTAGCCTTCCCTTTGCTATTAAAGTTCACCAAAAAACTACTCGAAAAAACCATAAAAGGTAAAGTCGATGTACACCGTAAATACCGTGCAGAGCTACTACTAAAAATAATCTTAGCGATTGTGATGATTTGTTTAGTATTGGTATTTTGGGGCATTGAACTAAGAGGCTTGTTAGTACTAGGCTCTTCATTATTTGCAATGCTTGGCGTTGCTTTATTTGCAGCTTGGTCGTTGCTAAGTAATTTAACCTCGTTTTTATTGATGTTCATACAAAATGACTGCCGTGTTGGTTATTGGATAAGAGTGATTGACGGCGCTAATTTTGTTGAAGGACGCATTATTGAAATGGGCCTAATGAATGTTGTGCTAGAGCACATCGATGGTCACCGTGTTATTTATCCTAATAACCTATTTGTAACGCGCCCTGTCATGGTTTTAAACAAAGAGCCCAAGCCGACAAAGCCCGCCGCAATAAAAAGAATCTTAGGCCCTAAAAAGCCCTAAACTTAAAAGGCGCTTGTCAGTCAGCCAACAAACGCCTTTTATAGCAAATTAAAAAATTAATTATTTAAATCGGCTGTTTTTAATTCGTCATCTATTTCATTAATACCATCAATAAAGGTTTCTAGCTGCTGTTCAACTAAGCTATTTGCATGGGCAAAATAAGCAATATGGAACACCGCATCCCCTTCATTTACTAATGGCATTGTTTGCTGACCAATAATAATTCCGCTGCGAGGTGCTAGTAACTCTAATTCAGAATCACCTAGCGGACTGCTGATATAGGCCAAAATCTGGCCTTTAACAACTCGCTCACCCAGTGATACTTGCGCACGTACAATACCGTCAACCTCAGCACGCACCCAACTGGTAGAACTTGCGATAATCGGCTCTGGTAACTTTTTAGCGCGTTTTCCTCGAATCATTTTTAAGTGACGCATTACATAATCAACCCCCTGCATACCTGCTGCAATGGCAATGGGATCAAACCTAAGCGCTTCACCAGCCTCATAGGTAATAACAGGAATACCTAAATTCGCCGCTTCACTGCGTAATGACCCATTACGAAGCGATGCATCAATCACAGCGGGTGTACCAAATGCTTTAGCCATTTCAGCTGTCGCCTCATCACTAAGGTTAGCCCTGATCTGTGGCAAATTAGTGCGGTGTATTGCCCCTGTATGCAAATCAATAATATGTGTGCAATGAACAGCTACCTGTGAGAAGAACATATGTGCCATGCGCCCTGCTAACGAGCCGCGAATAGAACCAGGAAAGCTGCGGTTCATGTCTCGTCGATCAGGTAAATAACGTGACTTATGAATAAAGCCAAACACATTCACAATTGGCACCGCAATAAGTGTTCCGCGCAACTGACTGGCATCAATTTTAGCAAGCAGCTGCCGAACCACTTCCACACCATTGAGTTCATCACCATGTATAGCAGCGCACACCATCAATACTGGACCTTCTTGTACACCATTAACCACTTCAATTGGGATATTCAACGGCGAGTGGGTATAAAGCTTTGCGGCCTCTAGTGCCAGCGTCTTGCGCTCTCCTACTCCGACCGTTTCGCCTAATAAAGAGAAGGCGCTATTAATTTTAACCTTTGCCACGTGTTGCTGTTCCCTTAGTCGCAGCGGCTTTCTCAATAAAATCGATCACCATACCTGCAATATCTTTACCTGTTGCCACTTCAATACCTTCAAGGCCTGGTGATGAATTCACTTCCATCACTAATGGTCCGCGAGATGAGCGCAGTAAGTCAACACCGGCTACATTCAAGCCCATTGCTTTAGCAGCAGCCACCGCTGTTTTACGTTCCTCAGGGGAAATACGTACTAATGTTGCGCTACCACCGCGGTGAAGGTTTGAACGAAACTCACCCTCTTGTGCTTGGCGCTTCATAGCTGCAATTACTTTGTCACCTAAAACAAAACAACGAATATCAGCACCACCAGCCTCTTTTATGTACTCTTGAACCATAATATTCGCTTTTAAGCCCATAAAGGCTTCAATAACACTTTCAGCCGCTTTACGTGTTTCGGCAAGCACCACACCAATACCTTGAGTGCCCTCTAGTAACTTAATCACAACAGGCGCGCCACCAACCATTTCAAGTAAGTCTTTAACATCATCAGGCTTACTCGCAAAGCCTGTAACAGGCATGCCTACACCTTTACGAGATAAAAGCTGTAATGAGCGTAACTTGTCACGTGAACGAGAAATTGCCACAGATTCATTTACTGGGAAAACATTCATCATTTCAAACTGACGCAAAACAGCACAACCATAAAACGTAACTGATGCGCCAATACGTGGCACAATCGCATCGAAGTCTTTTAAGTTTTCACCGCGATAATGAATTTCAGGTTGCTCTGAGTTAATGTTCATATAGCAGCGTAGTGCATCAATCACTTTAACTTCATGGCCTCGCTCTGTAGCGGCCTCAATTAAACGACGTGTTGAATACAAATTTTTATTGCGAGATAAAATACCAATTTTCATAGTTAAAACCTTAACTACCTAATAAATGAGATAAAGCCGGATCAACGACTATGCGATTTTCCATGGCGGTACGCCCTAACAACATTCTAAACTTCATACTTGAGCGACGAGTTAATGTCACTTCAATAGGCCAGCTCTCGCCTCCTGCGTGGAGCATGGTCTCAATAAAATAACGTAACTGGCGCTCTCCACTGGAGCTGGTCACGTATTTCATCTTTTTTACTTTTGCTTCACACTCTATTTGAGTGTGTTCATTACCCTGTATAGGCTGAGCAATAAAACGAACCCACTGCTGCTCATCACGTTTAAATTCTTCAATATTAATAGCATGTATGCATGACGTGCGGGCGCCAGTATCCACCTTTGCTTTTATTTTATTTATACCAAGCTCAGGTAAGCTTAACCACTCACGCCAACCAACTGTAATTTTTGCCGTCATAAATGCGCCCTTTAATAAAAAAATGACTTATACGCGATTACCAAATAAACACCAACGAAATAAATTACTCTTATCGATAAGAAACTTTAATTGACCTAGATTAAAGATTAGACAACTATAGCGCCCTTATTAAAAGTAGAGACAAACTTATGTTCGATGGCTTACTTCATGCGGTGCTACTCGATGGCAAAGGCGGTGCGTGCACACTAGACACTAGTAGCACTCTTGCTAATTGGCAACCTGAACAAGGGAAACTATGGCTGCATTTAGATTACTCACAAGATCAAGCTGTTAACTGGCTAAAAAACATCGAGCTGTTGAGTGACTATGAATTAGAGTCTTTTATTGCTGATGAAACTAGGCCCCGACTAAGCAAAGCAGCCAAAGGCTCAATGCTCTTTTTACGCGGGGTAAATCTCAATCCAGCACAAAGCCCTGAAGATATGGTATCACTTCGTCTATTTATTAATGATGATATTGTGATTACTACTCGTAGGCGTCGCCTGCTATCAGTACAAAATGTATTGGATTCATTGCTGCAAAATGATGGCCCGTGCAATATTTCTGAATTAGTGTGTCATTTAACACAAAGCTTAACTTCTCGAATGCAAAGTGTGATTGATGAACTTGACGATACTTTAGATATTTTTGAAGGCGAGATTGACGAACCGACAAAGCGCTTTGATAATCAAGGCCTATCACAGCTACGCAGGCAAACTATTGCTTTAAAAAGGTATTTACGACCACAAAAGGAAGCTTTAAGCTCGCTTGCTAGTAACCGTTTCACATGGTTAGAAGAAACGGATAAAGCCAAGCTAAATGAAACGACTAACTTGCTGATAAGATACCTTGAGGAATTAGACAGTGCGATTGAGCGTGCCCAGGTTATACAGCAAACAATCACTAACCATGTGTCTGAGCAGCTTAATCAACGCATGTATGTAATGTCTGTTGTTGCGGCATTATTCTTACCGCTAGGCTTTTTAACTGGCCTACTCGGCGTTAACGTTGGAGGGATCCCAGGCACTGATAGCCCGTACGCGTTTAGCGCATTTGTGATATTTTTAATTGTGCTAACAAGCGGTATAGGCGTTTATTTTAAAAGTAAGAAATGGCTTTAATTTTATCAAGGCGGACTTTATGTTCGCCTTGTTCTTCACAGCAAATCAGCAAAAACTCCCCCTGACCTTTATGGTTTTCAAGGTTAATCGCTTTACCAATTAGAGTTTCATCGTCAGTGGTGATAATTGTAACCTTAGCTTGCTGCATACAGAACAGCTCAAGTTGATCGTAATCACCACACTTAATAGGCCGATAATGCATAACTGATCTCAAAAGGATAAAAATTGAAGTGTAACAAAGTAAGTGGGATTTGATATATAAGAAAAGCAAATGGCGCTCTCGGCAGGAATCGAACCTGCAACTTAGCTTCCGGAGAGCCACGTGATATCCATTTCACCACGAGAGCACATTTGTTGCCGCCACACCGACTCGCGATATCGATGCTTTAGCACGGGCAATAATAAAGACATCTTGGGCTAAATGCTAGCGTCTGTTGCTTATATGCTCATTTAATACACTAATTATAATAATTTACTTCACAAGAAGACAAAAAACAGCTATTAAATTATACTTGATAAAAATTAATAACTATTTTGTAACATCTGTACGGTTCAAAACCGCTTTTCGAAATAGTTAACCACGAGGAAGTAGAGTTATGAGTTTAATGTCGACAGAGCAAGTCGCCGAGTTTTTAGGGGTTAAAGTTGAGCGCGTCAAACGCTTAGCCAGAGAGAGCCTATTAATTGCAAAGTCTGAAGATGCCAATGGAGAGCCACAGTTTGATGCTGAAGAAGTAGCGAAATACAAAGAGTTAGCTGCACGCTTTGGTGGCCTTTAATTCACAGTAAAGACGGCACTTACACTTTACTTATCAAGTCATCCAATTGCGCACGTAAAGTCGTTACTTTACCATCAACATTGCGTGCGCTGTACCAACATATACACAACACTAAAAAAACCACTTCATAGCATACTAGCTTGTCTATAGAGTGATAAAACTCAGAGCTTTTTGAGCGCTTGTTTTGATAAACATTAAGTAACTCTATTTTTTGCTTTTGATTTAATTTAAAGCTCACAGCTAATGCAGCCAGATCAAAGTACACGTCATTGCTTTTGGCGTATTCAAAATCAATTAAATACATGCCAGTGTCATTCTCTATGATATTTTCTTTAACCAGATCATTATGACAAAACCCACGATCACACTTAAAAGCTTTTATCCTTGCTAACGCTTGAACGATATCACGCTGATAAAATTGATAAAGTGCTGTGCTTTGATAATAATCAAGCTCGCACTTAATATCCATTGGTTCAGTCAGCACTGAGTACTGATGAAGGTGTACTAACTTACTAATTAGCTGCTGATCCAACCCACTTTGCGCAGTTGAACCCTCTATGTATTCGAATATAGCTATGCGTTGTGCCTGATCAATCCATAGAGGAGTTGAACACACGCCAAACACAGCACATTTATTTTGAGCCTTTAAACCGACTGCAGGCCAGTGTTCACGGTAACACTTGAGCAAGTAGCCACGGCTTGATGTGCGAACGAGGAAATTATCGTTGCTTAAACCACTATGTAAGCGTTCACTATGGGTAATGACTAACTGAGCATCAAAAACACTAAATATTGCACTGATTTTATCAAAGTTCATCACTACTCATTATAGTTGTGCTAAAGGCTTAGCTTGATCTTGTTCGTACTCTTCGTACCAAGTTTTAAATCCCCATGCAGCCATTACCGTATAAAATACGAATAACGCAAGCGTTGGGTAATAGCCTTTTTCATAGTATAGATACATTGATGCGGCATCTATCACTATCCAATAAAGCCAATTTTCAAGTACCTTTTTAGCCACTAAATACGTTGTCACCACAGCAAAACAAGTTGTAAAGCTATCTAGGTAAGCAAAATCTGCATGAGTATAATTAGTCATTATGTAACCTAATACAATGGCCACTAACGAGGTACCTATAATGATAGCTATATGCTGATTTATACTCCATGAGGTAATGGCCAGCTCTTGCTTATTTGCACCACCTTTGCGCCATATCATCCAACCATAAACAGCCATGTACATATAATAAAAATGCAGTAATGACTCCATCAACAAAGCACCATTCCAATACATGATGGTATAAATTAACGTGCTAAAGAACGCTGCTGGCCAACACCATAAGTTTTCTTTTATAGCCAACAATAGATAGGCCATAGACAAAGCGACTGCAATATATTCCCAGTGCGACATTGCAGTAAACCCTGCAAGAGTTTGCGTAATAAAATCCATTATTGGCTCACTAAAATACTAAGTTTATTCAGGTGAAAGGTCACCAGAGAGAAATTTACATACAAAAATAGCTTTACCAAACTCTTCATATGAGCGCTTAATTTCCGTATTAAGAACAGACATGACTAAATCATAGTCGCCAAATATTTGCGTAGACAGCGTATTGGTTATCACTTTCAAATCATCGTAGGTATTTAAACGATCAATAAATCCTTTAATAAATGGGATATAGTCTTGGTGAAGTGGGTATTTACTGATCTCAACAGATAATTTCATTACTAACGCACTCATTATTAAAATAATTACCTTATTGTAACTCGCTACTGCTTACAAGTCATTCAATGGTAGAGGCGACGGCAAAGAAGGTGTAAAATTAGCATTATTAGTTTTAATTATGAGTATCTCATGGCACGACGTATTACCTACACTTTTAAAAATCAACCTCGTGAAATTAACTTCGCCAAAGATAAATATCAAGATATGTATCAGGCGATAGCTGCAGCTGAAGGTATAGATTTAACCAACTATTTAAATATGGTACGACAAATTGAAATGACATCGAAAGGATCTGCCGCGGTGCGTAACTTTCGCGATCAAGAGTTTGCCCGAATGGGCTTTGCTGATATCTACTTTATTAAAGAATAGCCTTAATCTAGATACTCGTAGCTCACTCTTGGGGTAATGTTACACAATAATTCATAAGGGATCGTGGTTGCACATTGCGCGATCTCTTCAACAGGTAATTCAGGGCCCCACATTACCACCTCGTCACCCACTTTAATATTTTCGCTGTTATCACCAATGTCTACGCTTATCATATCCATTGAAACATTGCCGGCAATACCATAGCGCTTATTACCTATCACTACAGGTGTACCATGCTTCGCATGACGCGGATAACCATCACCATAGCCCATAGCAACCACTGCTAACTTAGTTGCGCTTTGAGAGTGCCAACTTCCACCGTAGCCAACACATTGCATTGCATCGACCTCACGAATAGCAATGACTCGGGTCGTTAAGCGCATAACTGGTTTTAAATTATGTTGATGGCCTAAAGCTCCCAACATAGGCGATACACCATACATCATAAGACCTGGTCGCACCCAATCCCCATGCCCCGCAGGCCATGCAATAATCCCCGCAGAATTGGCTAGGCAATGCGCTTGTTGCTTACCTGCGACGAGGGAGTCGAACAACGCGATTTGCTCAGCTGTTTTTGCATCGCTCACATCATCTGCACACGAAAAGTGCGTCATTAAATTAATAGTACTGTTAGCATTTTTAGTCGCACTTAAGCGCTGGTAAAAATTATTTAATTGCGATGGCGCAATACCTAAACGGTGCATACCAGTATTTATTTTCAGCCAACAGTTTATAGGCGCCTCTAATTGCGCCTCTTCAAGCGCAATTAATTGATTCTCATCATGAATAATAGTTTGAAAATTGTTAGCCAGCAGGATAGCTAAATCTTCGGGGTGAAATACACCTTCAAGCAGCACGATTGGTTTTGTCAGCCCACCAGCACGAAGCGCTAGAGCCTCATCAATTCTGGCAACGGCAAAGGCATCAGCATCATTTAAATGTTGTGCAATTTTAACTAAACCATGGCCATAGGCATTGGCTTTTAATACAGCCATTACCTTGCTATTAGGTGCAAATCGTTTTACTTGCGCAAGGTTATGCGCAAGGTTTGATAAATTTATTTGTGCTACTGCTAAGCGCATTAATACTCGTCATCAACTGCTGGGCCGGCGTAATTATCAAAACGCGAGAACTGGCCTTGGAAGGTCAAACGTACTTTACCGATAGGGCCGTTACGCTGTTTACCGATAATGATTTCAGCGATGCCTTTTTCTGTACTGTCTTCGTTGTAAACCTCATCACGATAAATAAACATGATTAAATCGGCATCTTGCTCGATAGAGCCTGATTCACGTAAATCCGAGTTGATCGGTCGTTTATCAGCACGTTGCTCTAGAGTACGGTTAAGCTGAGAAAGTGCCACAACGGGGCATTTTAGCTCTTTGGCTAATGACTTAAGTGAGCGTGATATTTCTGCAATCTCTAAGGTACGATTATCTGACAAACTCGGCACCCGCATCAACTGCAAGTAATCGACCATGATCATACTAATACCACCATGATCTCGAGCAATACGACGTGCTCTTGAGCGCACATCAGTCGGCGTTAGGCCTGATGCATCATCCACGTACATCTTACCCTTTTCCATCAATAAGCCCATGGTGGATGATAAGCGCGCCCAATCATCATCATCTAATTGGCCCGTACGAACTTTGGTTTGGTTAATACGACCAAGGGAGGCCAGCATTCTCATCATGATTTGCTCAGATGGCATCTCTAATGAATAAATAAGTACAGGCTTATCTTGCGTCATTGCGGCGTGTTCAGCTAAGTTCATCGCAAACGTGGTTTTACCCATTGATGGACGCGCTGCCACAATGATTAAATCAGAGGGTTGCAAACCCGTTGTCATTTTATCTAGATCAGCATAACCAGTACCTACACCCGTTACACCATCTTGCGGTGACTGGTAAAGCTCTTCAATTTTATCAACAGTTTTCTCTAAGATATTATGAATACTTTGCGGGCCTTCACTGCTTTTTGTCCGCTGTTCAGCAATTTTGAATACTTTGCTTTCTGCAAAGTCGAGCAAATCATGACTGGTTCGCCCTTCTGGATTAAAACCCGCTTCAGCAATTTCGTTAGCCACGCCGATCATTTCACGAACCACTGCACGCTCACGTACAATATTCGCATAAGCATCTATATTTGCAGCACTGGGTGTATTTTTGGCGATTTCAGCTAAATAAGCAAAACCACCAATATTACTTAGTGAGTTCTTTTTTTCTAAGCTCTCTGAAATTGTGATTAAGTCTATCGGATCACCCACTTCAGCCAGCTCAACCATAGCCTCAAAGATAAGTTTATGAGTACGCGTGTAAAAATCTTGCGCAACAACCAGCTCAGCAACACGGTCAAAGGCTTGGTTATCAAGCATTAAGCCACCTAGAACAGACTGCTCTGCTTCAATGGAATGAGGAGGAACTTTAAGGGTGTCGACTTGTTTATCTGGTTTAGCCATAACTTCGCAATACTAACAGGGAATAGCTCTATTCTATCGACTTGCTGAGGTTGTGAAAATAGCTAAGCAGGAATTCTTTTCCTGCTTAGCACTTTCTACGGCTAGTTATGCTTTTTCAATTCAATACGGCCGCTGATTGTATCTATTTCGATATCAGCGTCGCCGCCATTTACACTAAACTCAAGTTCGCTTGAAGGACCATACTTAGCTTTTTTTACTTTATCATTGCTGAGCTCATTAACTATCTTGCCATTTGCATGTGCTTCAATTTCAAATTTAGCAGATATGTCATCAGGGAAAAAGAATTCAGCATCACCACTGACTGACTCAAAGCGTATGTCAGCCTTATCAAGTAAACGGTTAATGCGTACTTCAGCCTCACCATTAACAGTGTTAATGCGTAACTTTTTAATAGTATCAAGGGCAAAGTCGATATCCCCATTAACATTCTCTAATCTTACATCTTGCGCTTTCGATGTTGATTTAATATCACCATTTACAGCTGTAAAACGTAATTTTCCTTGAGAGTCTCTATCATTAATTTCACCATTTACGGTTTCATAGCGAATATCACCAATTAAGTTTGTCGCATCTACATCGCCATTAACCGTTTCAACGCTTATATCCCCTTCAATAGCAGACAAAGTAATATCACCATTCACAACATCGATTTCTGTTCCATTGCTTAGTTTGCTCGCGATAACATTTACATTTACGCCTGATAACTCTAATTCACTACTGTTGGGCATGAAAATAACCAAATCAGAGCCATCACCACTATTCCAACCATAATTACCGCTGCGTGGCATTTTTACAATAAACTCTATACGATCATCTTCAACTTCAAGGCGGTAACCTTTAGCTTTATCATCAAGTTCACCACTAATTTTAAGTTCAGCTTTATCCCACCCTTCAACGCGCACATCACCGCGTTGGTTATCAATAAAAATACGTTTATTAGCCGGTACGCTAATTTGCTCATCAATTTTTTGCCCTGCAACTGCTATTAGCGGCAACATACTCATCGCTAAGATTAATGCTTTCATTCTTATTACTCCTAAATTGTTTGCCACTTAGGTGCATGCACCTTATTAATTAGATCTAATTGCTGTTGATAAACTTGCGCCAACATTTTTAATAATGCAGGATTTTCGGGCTCATTTTCTAACGCTTGCTTAATTGCCCGTTCTGCATCTTCTAACTCTGTTAATTGTTGCTGCCAGTTATCAGTTAACGCAGGCTGATTTTGGTACTGTACTAATAACGTTTGTTTTTGCTCTGCAAAAAAGTCACTCATTGCAACACTCGTGTTTTGAGTTGAGCTATTTAAAACAAGCTGAACACTTAATAATGCAGCAACACTGCATGCTGCAATTCCAGCAAGTTTTGGCCACATAGACGATTCATGCTGTTTTGTAGCAGGGTTCGAAATTGCTTTTTCTATTCCTTGCCATAAATCTTTTTGCGGCGCAATCTGCGCCTCTGAGTTATTAATTGACTCAGCTAAGAATGTTTCAAAATCTGGTTTACTCATTTTCATACCACTCTTTTAATAACTGTTTTGCACGATGATATTGCGACTTACTCGACCCGACAGCCATTCCAAGCATGGTCGCAATTTCTTCATGGCGGTAACCTTCAATGGCATGTAATACAAACACCATTCTTGCTCGCTCAGGTAATCGCAGCACTAATTTATCGAGCCCGTTTAAACCTTGGCAATCAGTCGCACTTTGCTCATCCATGCCGCTTTGCTCAAAACTCACCACTTTTTGCAGCCAGTTTTTATGCTTTCTTAAATAACTAATCGCAATATTACTGGTTACACTATGTAACCATGTGGAAAATTGTGATTGCCCTTCAAAGCTCGCAATTTTATGCCACAGTTGAACAAAGACTTCTTGTGTTGCATCTTCTGCATGCTCTTTGTCCGCAAGTAAGCGCAAGCACAATGCATAGACGCGCTTAACATGTAACGTATACAGTTGGGCATAGGCCTGTTGATCACCTATTTTAACTTGCGCAATTAATGCATCCTCAGAAGGGGGTGCAAAAGCCTCTTTAGCATCTATCAACATCGTTGATGTTGTCCCTTTATAATTGTTGTTATGAATTGAGTTTATACCCAAGCCATTAAAAAATACGTTTTATTCATATTTAACCTGAACTCTGGTTAAGAGATGTAATAATATATTGATATTAAATAACAAATTCCCCCCTTAGTCTCCAGCCGGAGTCTTTTAGCGATAACAAGGCGAATTTACGCGTCAATAGCTGGCCTATTGCAAGTAAATTCAACGCAGTTAGCGTTAAAAGTAGCCGCTGGAGATAGATTTATTATCCAGAGTTCAGGTTACTTAGTTTCTTGAATAGTTAGACGTTAGGCAAGGTAGAAAAGGTTTAAAAGAAATAAAATTATTTATTTTCTAAATGAAAGGTCAGTGATCAAACGATCATTAAAGCCAGTTTTGAATGGCTACACTGGGGTGCAGCCATATTCTTAAGGAGTTGTTTCTTCAACAATCGTTTCGGGGGCTTTGTATGACCAACCTAGAAACTGTAATTTAGGTACGGTAGCACCGCCACCGCCAGCACTAATATCTTTTAAACGTTTGTCATAATGGATCCCACCATTACCGCATGTTGAGACCGTTTTGCCTCTCAGGGAGCCATTAAAGTCATTACCAGAATCTGAATTAACTTGAATATGAGCTCTAGGTGCATAAATCGCTGCATACATAGATGCATTTGACAAAAGCTCTACGCCAACTTTATTGCCTGTTGAAGGCACACCATGACACACCAGCGGATCCATGTCTGGGGTTTCGTAACTTGAAAAAATGCTAAATACAGCACGCCCAACTGACGAAATAGGCTCATGCGCTGTAATTTCATCATCAATAATAACGCGTCCTTCAATATATATTGTTAATGTGGCACCCGAGGCAATCTCAAACCCATTACTAGGATGATTATTATACCTAAAGTCGTTTTTAATATATAAAGTGACATCACCACTTTGCACAGTCAGTTTTCCGCCAGAAACGGTCAAGCTATCCAAGACATAAACTTGTTGATTAGGTTGCTCAAATACGGTTCTTGATACAGGCGTAATGTTTTGCCCCATCGGTTTTTTCCAACTCGGCCACTTGGTAAATGTCCCCTGATTTGCGGTCAAATTAAATGCTGAAAATTCGATAACATTTAAATCCGTAAGTGTACTGCTGCCGGCTAAATTTTCATTGTTACGAACAACCAAAATCGGATCACAGTTAGTACGTGGATCTGTGTAGTCATGATTTGGGTCTGGGTTATTTGGGTCAACCGAAGGGACAGGTTGTATATCTGGCACTTTTTTAAATACTTCATGTGAATATGGTTTACCATCTTGATACTGGTGCGCACCTAAATCACTGGGGAAGCTACCTTTACCGCCATACATAATATCAAGGCCATTTGCTTCTCTATTCTCAACAATACCGTCATCATTATTACGGATTGTTAAATCTTTTATAGCCCTTAACACCCCCAAAACACGTCCGCCAGTGAAATCAATGCTTTGCATTGATAAAATATCTCCTGCTACGCGGGTGTCAGCTGGATAGCCTTCAGGCACACCGGTGCCAGTACCGCCATTAATAGTAACACTTCCGTTGGCATGTATATCTCCCATTACAGGTGAACTACCACTTAAAGTTACATTACCCGTTACTATCACATCGCCCCAAATAGGCGAGCCACCACTTAACGAAACATCTGAATCATGATGAATAGTCCCTACCCGTGCATCTGTACCCGCATCTTCTTCTTTATATGGCCCGTCCGCTGAATCATAGCTGTCAATACGACCGCTACCATTAACAAGAACCCCTTCACAGCCAACAATGGCTTGCTCAAAGGGAGACTTAGGCGCACCAGGAATCATTTTATAACGTGCAACGAGGTTACTGACCGCGTCGCCGCTATAGCGCCGGCCCTGACTAGCTATTTCAATTTCTCCTGCTGCATTTTTACTTAATGTCGCATTATAAATAGCATCATCGCCAATTAAACCACTCCCTGTGGCATTTCCTGCTGCAGCAATTAAACCATCTACATCAAGCGCCTGATTATCGTTCAGTGCCTGTTTTAATAACTTCGCCTCTTCGAATACCCCTTTTTCAGCTAACAGGCGGCTATTAATCTTCTTTTGAAAGTTACCCGTCAAACGTTCTTGCACAAGGTTTTCACGTAATGAATTAAGTACAACAATGCTGGCCATACTTGTTAAAATAAGCACCGTTATTAATGTAAAGCCATGCTGTTTCTTACTCATTATTCACCACTGTATACTTTTTCAAGAATAACGTTAGATGCAGCTAGCTCTATAGCAACGGAATCCCCAAATTGAGCTGGTAACTGCTCTGGTTTAACGTTAATTGTGACTAGCTCATTGTTGATACTAAAATTTAGCGATGCTAAACCGGTTAATAACCGCTCAGGGGTCAATGCACCGAGCGCACACATGAGGTTATTACCGTCTAGGCTGTACACTTCATTTACATCCGCCGCTGCCACACTTCCTGTACAAGTCACAACTCCTGCGGGCTGGGTTATTGTAATTGATGAACCATCAGCACTAACTATAGGTGTAACCGGTGTTTGCTTAATACTGCGAGTAAATACCTTGCTGGTATAGCGTATAACTTCTTGCGCGTTTTCTAATTCCTTGCCAACCAACACAGTCCCTTTTATCGCTGAGTATGCCAAACTTACACCACCGAGCAAAAACGCCCCTGCTGCAAGTGCTACCATCAACTCGACCAATGTATAACCGCGTTGTTTTTCTCCGCAATAAAACATTAACTACACCCTGCAGATAAATCAGGGTAACTGGCATTGAGTGTGATTTGATTTTCTAAACCCTGCGGGTCGTTTTGCTTAATACGTTCGTCATTCCAGCTAACAATAACCTGCATTTCATCATCAAAAGTAGCTGGTATGGTTAACGTGTAGTCGGCTATTTGTGGTTCAAGCGCAGCGCGAAAATTCACGTCCGTAAATAGGTCTGGGTTCGTTGTTTGCAATTCACAAATATGAGGCCATATTCGCTCTATGGTATTTTGCGCTTGAATTAAAGAAACAGTGTAATTAAAACTGTTGGTCGCGTATTGTAAAGATTTTAGCTGCGCAGAGGCAAGACCCAGTAAAGCAATACCCGCAATCACAACCGATATCATTACCTCAAGTAATGAAAAACCATTTTGCGATTTCATTACGCGCACCCAGTGGATTTTTCAGCTAACCAATTTTGACCACTTTTTAAAACACAAAGATAATAGTCCGTCGTTTTTTCGTTATCATCTTTAATCAAAATGGTACTTGCTAACGAAACCTCACCTGTGGACATAATTGTTCGGTTAACTAAAGCCACATCAATGCCCTGATGCTGAATAGCAAACTCACGCAATAAGGTTTCTACTCCATCAACGGGTGCCTTTACTTGCCATTTATCTGCGCTCACAACAAGCTTAACATCACTATCACGCTTTACCGCTTCGCTGCGCGCAAACTTGTATACACTGTTCAACTGATTGGCGGTTGTTACAACACGATCTTGCATTATTTGCTGGCTAAATGAGGGAAATGCAAGCACAGCCATAATCGCGATGATACCAACCACCACCATTAACTCTACAAGGGTAAAACCTGAGGTTTTATTCATTTGGTTAACCCCAACAACTATTAGAATTTGGTAGCTGTGAACCATCATGAGTTAACGTTAAGGCACCACAACGGTCATTCGCTTGAGCTGAGCCTGCTTTAGGAGTCGCTTTTAAAGTGTATTTTCGATTACGAAAATCATCGGCAGCAGCTGCACCGGGGACTCTATCTGATGGCGTGTATGAAAAAGTATAGAATTCAGTATTTACAGCAGCATTAAATGCATTTGGGTAGCCACCGTTACGTGAATATATTCGCTCTAGGCTTGCACCATATTGTAACATTACCTGCTGAATATCAGCGCGGCGACTGCGCTCCATATGTTCCGTATATGAAGGTAAAGCTACACTATAAAGAATACCTATTATTGCGACAACTATTAATAACTCAGTAAGTGTAAACCCATGTTGTAGTAAACTTTTTTTCATTTTATTGTTCATCAATTACTTCCTTCACACCATGCCCAGTGCACAAACAATATACAGTGACAACGCTGTCACTGTCAACAAACTGTAATCGAATGGAAACAACAAATAAAAGTATATCAACTACTCTATGGTTTTTCTTCGACTTCACACGGTGAAAAAAGCTACACCGAAAATATTATACACTCTAATACATTATAACTAACAACAACTTACATATACGAACAATATAAGTAGTTAGTTCATTCTGTTGGGTAACAAAAAGCCGTGCTCAATGAGCACGGCTTTTTTGGCTTAATTAAAAAATTAAGCTTCAGCGATTACGATTACTTTGATAGTAGCCGTTACGTCTGAGTGTACTGCGATTGCAACGTCAAATTCGCCAGTCTCACGGATAGTACCTAGAGGTAAACGAACTTCTGATTTAGCAACTTCAACACCAACAGCTGAGATAGCGTCAGCGATGTCACGAGTACCGATTGAACCGAATAACTTACCTTCGTCACCCGCTTTAGATACTAATGTAACTTCAGCTAATGCTTCTAGTTTGTCAGCGCGCGCTTGTGCAGCAACTAACTGTTCAGCGATTTTCGCTTCAAGTTCTGCGCGACGTGCGTCAAAAGTTTCAATGTTAGCTTTAGTCGCAGGAACTGCCTTACCTTGCGGGAAAAGGAAGTTACGTGCGAAACCAGATTTAACTACAACCTGTTCACCTAGGTTACCTAGGTTAGCGATCTTATCTAGTAGAATAACTTGCATGTTTCTACACCTTTTAAAAACTGTTAATCCGCTGCTTACTTATGTAAGTCAGTGTATGGAAGAAGGGCTAAGTAGCGAGCGCGCTTGATAGCAGTTGCTAGCTGGCGCTGGTATTTAGCGCTAGTACCTGTAATACGGCTAGGTACGATTTTGCCACTTTCTGTAACATAGTTTCTAAGAGTAGCTAGATCTTTGTAATCGATTTGTTGTACGCCTTCCGCTTTAAAGCGGCAGAACTTACGACGTCTGAAATAACGTGCCATGAGATAAATTCCTCAATTAATTCTTTCTATATGCTGAGCATGCAAAACCAATTGGCTAAGGCCGTTACGACCTTCGTGGCGATTTAAAAAACCACTCACTTGCAATGCCTGCCCAACGTGCAAATGTTGAGTCTGTTGTTGCATTTGCTTACCACTAGCAACCACTTGAAGTTTCACATAACTATTACGGTTAAGGTCTGCTTCAATTTGCATTGATTTATGTTCAATAACAAAAATACAATGCGGTATACCAGCAGGGCTTTGGCTATATTTGGGTGTTTTACAAACAACTCCAGATAGTGTTAGTTGATTCATGTAAGGGTTAAGCTTTTGGCTCATCTTAATAACTCAACTGAACAAGCGCCATGCTTGGACTCAAAACAATTAAGCAGCTGGTGCTTCTTTCTTCTCTTCTCTTACAAGAGGAGACGCTTCAGTTACAGCGTTTTTAGTACGCATAACTAAGTTACGAAGCACTGCATCGTTGTAGCGGAAAGTAGTTTCTAGCTCGCTGATTACTTCAGTAGGTGCTTCAACGTTCATAAGAACATAATGAGCTTTGTGAAGCTTGTTGATTGGGTAAGCCAGTTGACGACGGCCCCAGTCTTCAAGACGGTGGATAGTACCACCCGCTTCAGTGATAGAACCAGTATAACGTTCGATCATACCAGCAACTTGCTCACTCTGATCAGGGTGAACCATGAATACGATTTCGTAATGACGCATGGATATTCCTTACGGTTAATAGAGCCTTCTACCGTTTCGGCCAGTCGGTTTAAGGCAAGGAATTAATATTAAATAGGCCGAAATGAGCGCGCATTTTACGCTTAGTTGGAAAATTAAGCAAGCAGGTTTTTTAGCTTTAAGCAGTAAGCTTTAAGTTATAATTGTTTTGGAGTTAATAAAGGTAAACTGATGCTATGATTAACATCAGCTTAGGGCTTAAAGCTTATACCTTAAAGCTTTTTAAGCTTGTGTCGCATTTCTCTGGCGCAGTACTTCAAACAAACAAATGCCGGTGGCAACAGATACGTTTAGGCTTGAAACACTGCCTGCCATTGGGATTTTAACCAGTACATCACAGTGCTCGCGAGTTAAACGACGCATGCCTTCACCCTCAGCCCCCATAACAATGGCCATTGGGCCTGTTAGGTTTGCATCAAATACGTGAGTATCAGTTTCGCCAGCCGTACCAACTACCCACACACCTGCATCTTTAATTTCACGTAAAGTACGGGCAAGGTTAGTCACTTGAATAAGCGGAACAGTTTCGGCTGCGCCACAGGCTACTTTTCGTGCTGTGCCATTGAGCTTTGCTGATTTATCTTTTGGTACAATAATCGCGTGAACACCGGCAGCATCGGCGCTACGTAGGCAAGCACCTAAGTTATGCGGATCAGTAATGCCATCAAGCACCAATAAAAACGGGGTGTCTTCACGGGCAATGATCACATCAAGATCTTTTTCATTGTATGTCGGGGCCGCTTTTACATTCGCGATAATACCTTGGTGCTGCTCATCTTTTGCTTTGTTATCAAGCGCTTTACGCTGCATAAACTGTACTGAAATACCAAATTTACGTGCTTCATTAATTATCGGGGTTAAGCGCTTATCATCACGCCCCTTTAAAGCGTAAATTTCTAAAAAACGCTCAGGCTCTTTTGCTAAAATTGCTTCAACAGAGTGAAAGCCAAAAATTAATTCATTACTCACGTATTACTTGCTCCTGGGCTGGTACGTTTACGGGCATTTTTGCCGGGTCTTTTTGGCTTTTTAACAGCCTTTTTCTTGGTTTTCTTTTTGGTTACGCCATCAGTTGTTGCTTTTGCTTTGCTGCGACTGGCAGGTTTCTTCTTACCTTTTTTACTGGTATCAGACTCTGCTTTACCCTTAGAGCGGGTTGATGACTTACCTTTGCGTTGTTCTTTATCGTCGCCTTTTTTGCCAGGAATTTTACCCGCTTTTAATTGCGAACGAACACTCGCTGGTGCATGACTATCTTTAGCACCACGGCGGCGCGAATAACGGTCTTGTGCCACATCGCCACTTAAGGTTAAATTAATACGGCGCTCATCCAAGCTCACAGATGCAACCTGCACCGTTACTTTGTCGCCTAAGCGATAGACTTTATGGGTTTGCTCTCCAATCAAGCAATGCTTAGCAGCATCATGTTGGAAATATTCACTGCCTAGGTTGGTGACATGAATTAAACCATCAATTTGTAAATCATCTAAACGAATAAACAAACCAAAGTTTGTTACCGATGAAATAACGCCTTCAAACTCATCACCCACATGATCTTGCATGTATTCGCATTTAAGCCAATCAGCAACTTCACGTGTGGCATCATCTGCGCGGCGCTCAGTGGTCGAACATTGCTCGCCTAACTGATCAACTTCGTCATCACTATATACATAGTCACCGGAAGTTTGCATGCCCTGCGCTTTTAAAATACCTTTAATTGCACGGTGCACCACTAAATCAGGGTAACGGCGAATTGGTGAGGTAAAGTGTGCGTATTCACCCAGCGCCAAACCAAAGTGACCGATGTTATCTGCTTGATAAACAGCCTGCTTCATCGAGCGCAGTAACATGGTTTGAATCAACTCAGCTTCAGGGCGATCCCCTAACTTAGCGAGTACATGGGTGATTTCTTTTGGTGTTGGTTCATCACTAAGTGTTGACTCAATACCAAGCTCTGACAAGAACTGCCTAAAGTTACCGAGCTTTTCGCCATCAGGCTCATCGTGCACACGATAAAGCGCGCTGGCTTCGTGTTTTTCAAGCATTTTAGCCGCAGAGACATTGGCTAAAATCATACATTCTTCAATTAACTTATGCGCATCGTTACGTACCACTGGCACGATTGATTCAATTTTACGTTGGGCATTAAATACAAAGCGGGTTTCTAATGTTTCAAACTCAATAGCCCCACGCTGTTGGCGCGCTGATTTGAGTGCCATATACATTTGCTGTAAATCAGTTAAATGCGGCACTACTGCTGCGTATTCTTTACGTAACTTTTCATCGCCTTGCAAAATGGCATTGGTTTTGGTGTAAGTTAAACGCGCATGCGAGTTCATTACCGCTTCGTAAAAACGATAACCAGACAGCTTACCTGCTTCTGATACCATCATTTCCGCAACCATACATAAGCGGTCAACTTCTGGGTTTAATGAACATAACCCATTAGAGAGCACTTTTGGCAGCATTGGAATAACTTGCTCAGGAAAGTACACTGAGTTACCGCGTTCAATCGCTTCTTTGTTAAGCGGCGTATTCATACCAACATAATGCGATACGTCAGCAATGGCCACCCATAAGCGCCACCCACCAGATTTTTTACGCTCACAATAAACCGCATCATCAAAATCGCGGGCGTCTTCACCGTCAATCGTTACTAATGGTAAATCGCGTAAATCTACGCGGTTTTGTTTATCGGCTTCTTCTACAAATTCACCTAAATGAGCAACTTGTTTTTCAACGGCTTCAGGCCATACATGAGGAATATCATGGTTACGCAGCGCAACTTCAATTTCCATTCCTGGTGCTAAATGCTCACCTAATACATCAACAACCTTGCCTACCGCATTCATATTACGGCTTGGGTTTTGGGTTATTTGTACTTGCACCATTTGGTTATGGCGAGCGCCTTTTTCTGTACCGGGTAAAATAATAATATCTTGCGTAATTCGAGGATCTTCAGCCACAACTACAGCAATACCGTGTTCAACAAAATAGCGGCCAACAATTGGTGCACGTTCATTGGTCAGCACTTTAATAATGCGTGCGTCACACTTACCGCCAGAGCCCCGTTTAGTGCCTTTAGCGAGTACAATATCACCGTGCAGTACCATGTTCATTTGGTGCTTGGCGATAAACCAATCTTTACCTTCACCTTCAACTTCTAAAAAGCCAAACCCGTCTCTATGGCCTATTACTTTACCTTTGGTCAGGCCTGCTTCGTCAATTAAGGCGTAGCATTTAAACTTATTAAAATATAGCTGACCATCGCGCTCCATAGCACGTAATCGACGCTTAAAAGCAATCTGGCGCTCATCATCGTTGACAGCTAACTCTTCACATAGCTGCTGAAAATTGGCAGGTTTTGCACGGTCTTTTATATGAGTAAGTATAAACTCACGGCTTGGGACAGGGTTTTCGTACTTTTCTTGTTCTCGACTGAGATTAGGATCTTGGTTTGACATTCACTATCTTGTTAATTGGTTATGTTGTTATTTTAACCCATAACCGAACAATGAGACAGGCAAAAGCTATGAAACTTTTAAGAAAGCCCATTTAGATGAGCTAAATTAACTCAAAAGGGCTATAACCAGCCTTTTTGCTTGGCTATACGTGCTGCATCAACTCGATTACTGGCATTCAGTTTAGCAATGGCATCTGATAAGTAATTACGTACAGTACCTTCACTTAAGAATAACCTTGCGGCAATCTCTGCAGTTTTCAACCCTTCACTGGCTAACTGCAATGCTTTTCGTTCTTTATCTGAAAGTGGATCGTTATCTTCAAGCGCGTTTAAGGCAAGCTCTGAATCAATCACTTTTTGCCCTGCCATCACTTTTTTTAGGGTTGCGATTAAACTTTCACTGGGCGCTTCTTTTAGCACAAACCCTTTTACACCCGCAGCCATAGAACGGCGAATATACCCTGAACGTGAAAAAGTAGTCATGATCACTACTTTGATATCAGGAAAGTCAGCATGTAATTTTTGGGCAAGCTCAATACCAGTCATGATGGGCATTTCAATATCAGTTATTACAATATCAGGCTTTAAATCGGCTATTTCTTGTAATGCTGTTTGGCCATTCGTTGCTTGACCTACTACCTCAATACTGATATCCAAACTTAATAAAGCTGCTACGGCGCCACGAACTAGCCCTTGGTCTTCGACTAAATAAACTTTGATCATATCAGCGCCCCTACCTGTAGGTATAAGGGCAAACTCACATTTAACTTAAAACTTTGCCCAGTTTGAATATGCGCCGAGCCACCTAGCTGCTCAGCCCGCTCTTTAATGCCATTTAAACCATTACCCATGGCTATTTTGTCGCACGCATCTGGATTAATTATGAAAATATTAAGTTGCTCAGTAGTTTGCTCTACATTAATTTCACATTGCTTACTAACGCAATGACGCATTAAATTTGTAACCGCTTCTTTAATAATTAAGTTAGCAACGCCCTCAACAGAGGCGGGGAGCTTATCGATATCCACTTTGAATATGACCTCAAAGCCATGTTCAAGTAAACGCTGATGAAGCGCATCAAGCTGACTATGAATGTTCAGCTGCTTTAAATCGCTTACTGCATTTCTAACATCACTCAGTAACTGTCTCGCCAACTCTGCAACCTGATCAATTTCACTATTTGCTTGCGCGTAACGCTCAGCGTGATTGAGCTTACTCGCCAGCTCTGATTTTAGCGCAATAGATGATAACGAATGACCTAATATATCGTGCAAATCACGAGCTATACGCTCTCGCTCTGCAATCGCTGCTAATTGCTCTAATTGCTGCGCACTTTGATGTTCACGCATTTTATGAATATGCTCTTTGCGCGCAGCTGCACCAAAACTAAACAGCGCAATACTTAAAATGAGTGAACCACCTAAGAAGTACTCTGGGTTGTTCACACCGGCAAAATAAGCACTTAGTAGAATGCCTAAAAAAACACAGCCAATTGCCATCCACTTAGCAAGTTTAGTAAAACTAAAGCCAGCGATATAAGCTGCAAACCCAAATAAAGTCGACGTCCCTGCTGTAAAGAAGCTAGCACTTACACAAACTAAAACCATTGCACCAAACAGTGGAGTTACGTTACCTAACTTCTTATTCACAGCCAAAATATATAGCACAATAAAAGCAATATAGAATATTAAGGTCACTGTTATATTTAGCGCACTTAATTGTGAAAAATTAAAAATTGTAGGTAGCAAATAAAAACCAGTAAAGAGTAAAGGTCCCCAGCTCCAAAAGGATTTAGTTTTAATATATTTATCTAACAGTTTATTCAAACTCATAAAAACCTACGTTACATCCAAAAAGCAACTGATATCACAGCAATATTCTGTATGGTATACATCCAAAAAACTTCATAATGCTGTGCAATTTGTAAACTAAATAAAATAGCATCATTCATACATTACTCACATTAATGCGGTTATTTGATAGATAAACTATCGCTTTTAATCTACACCCCGTGTAGTGTAAATTGTCACTAATTGAGCTGACAAATGTCATATAGACATGTTGTAAAGGCTGTATTTAGCGGCATGCTTGAACAAGTATTAATAAATAAGGGGTTGAATGCAGCCACAACAACAAAGCTTACTCTACTTGCATATTGCTGTCTTGTTATTCGGCGGTACGGCACTGTTTGCTAAATTGATTAACTTAAATGCGTTAGATATCACAGTTTATCGCGCTGCAATTGCAGGTATTGCCCTTTTATTGCTGCTCTTAATCCAAAAGAAAAACATTAAGCTTCACACCAGAAAAGATTATCTCATTGCCCTTTTTTTAGGTGTTACCGTAGGCATACACTGGGTCACATATTTTGCAGGCATGCAAATGGCTGGCGTCGCTGTAGGTATGATTGCATTTTTCACTTACCCTGTAATAACCGTGTTTATAGAGCCTTTTTTTCATGGCAATAAACCGAAGCTAAAAGACTTATTAAGTGCAGCTGTAGTTATGCTAGGGATATACTTGCTGATCCCTGATGGAGATTTTGGTAACGATGTCACCTTAGGCGTATTAACAGGCATTGTATCGGCGTTTTTTTTCGCTTTTCGAAATATCATTCATAAGCGTTATTTTAGTCAATACGGCGGACCACAAACCATGCTTTATCAAACGGTAGTGGCAAGCTTATTGTTATGTGCTTTTATTGAAGTACCTGTGATGCAAGTATCGCATTATGATTTAGGACTATTGGTCGTGGCAGGTATTATATTTACAGCCACACCGCACTCTTTGTTTGCAGCAAGTTTACAATATTTATCGGCGGCAACGGCAGGACTTATATCTTGCTTACAACCATTATATGGTACATTTTTAGCCTTTTTATTATTACATGAACAACCTTCATTACTGACTTTAGTCGGTGGAGCTTTAGTGATCAGTGCAGCGTTTTACGAAACCTGGTCAGTGACACGGAAACACAGATGATGAAAATTTTTGCTCACCGCGGCGCAAGCGGTTCATATCCTGAGAATACACAAAGTGCAATAAAAGCCGCTGTTGACATACATGTTGACGGGATTGAGGTCGACGTACAAAGCTGCTTAGATGATTACATGATAATTCATGATACGTGGCTCGATCGCACCACCAACGGTCGTGGCAAGGTAAATAACTTGACGCGTGAGCAGATTCAACAGTTTGACGCTGGCAATGGTGAATACGTGCCCACATTGTCTCAATTACTCGATTGGGTAAACAACAACACAATGATCAACCTCGAGCTTAAGCATACCTTTTCTCTTGATAAGTTTGTTACCTTGATTGAGGCTAGTGTGGCTGCGAATAAACTTTCTCGCGATAACCTTTTAGTGTCTTCATTTGATCACCATCAACTCATGTGGCTTAAACAGCAGTTACCATGGGTAAAGATCGGAGCTTTAACGGCTTCAATCCCTATTAACTATGCAGAATTTGCCCAACGACTTCATGCTTACAGTATTCATATTGATAAAAATTTTATTAACCATGAATTTGTAGCTGATGCTAAAAAACGTGATTTACAAGTTTATGCTTACACAGTCGATAAACAAGAAGATATAGAGCAAATGCTTAGGTATGGTGTCGATGGCGTTTTTACTAACTACCCTTGTAACACCAAAATGATTTTAAACTCACTATAATTATGACAAGTCTATATGCTTGAATTAAAATATAATTGAACGATACTGAGTAAAACACTATGCAACAGCCAAGTGGAACGTTAATGAGTGGGTATATGCGTATTTATAACTTTATTGAACAAAGCTTTTTTTTTACATTAACCCGAAAGATCATTGGTAACCTGAGTTTTGTATTTGCTTTTCAAGCAATTACACTTATATGGTTATACCAAAGCCTAACAACTCAAGCATCTGATACAGGGTTGTTTTGGCTGCTCACGGCGGTCATTATTATCGGCTTTATTTTTACTGTTTTTTATATGCGTTTCTTAATCGTACGCCCAGTCAAAGCTATGCGTGACACATTAACGCAAATTAATCATCAAGACGCGAATCTAGCAGCTAAGTTGCCACAATTTACTTACGATGAATTTCGTGAAATTAGTGAACAATACAATGTGTTTACAACCCACTTAAGTGAACTGCTTGCTACGACTTATCAAAGTGCCCAAGCCAGCGCGCAAAGCAATAGCGATGTCACCCACTCGATGCAACAAACAGCCTCTTTAAGTGAACAGCAAATTGATTTTAGCCAAACTATTACATCAGCCAGTAACCAAATTACCGATAGCCTGCAAGCAATCGTCGGTAACACTGACAGTGTGCACGAAATCAACTCAGAGCACCTAGGCTTTGTTAATCACTCAGCAAACGAATTAACAGAGCTTGTTACCCAAGTAAAAGCCATTGGTCAGGTACTTGGTAAGTTTTCAGAAACTATAGCCGGCCTAAAACAAAATAGTGAAAATATTCGTAGTATTTTAAAAATGGTTGAAGAGTTTTCAGATCAAACCAATCTACTAGCTCTGAACGCTGCAATTGAAGCTGCGCGTGCAGGTGAAGCCGGCCGAGGATTTGCTGTAGTCGCAGATGAAGTAAGAACATTATCAGTCAAAGTAAGTGATGCCACACGTCAAATCAGTGACTTTATTAACCAAATGGATTCATTAGTTGGGCAAACAAATAAAGAGTCAGAACAACTAATGAGTTATTCAAATCACGCGGAAGATACAATAAGTAAAACATCTCATGGTTTTACGCAAAGATTGGTCGAATTTGAAAAAAACCAGCAACAACTTCAACAAATTGTGAGTGCTGTACATCTACTCGAAAAAACACAAAACCAAACACATCAATCAGTTGAACAAATAGTTGAATTAGGTTCGCAAGCCAAAGCGCAAATCGACATTGCACTGGCAGACTGTCAACAGTCACAACAATTAAGCGAGCAAACACAGCATCAATTAAAGCGTTTTGTGTAGCCTGATGATATTTATTTGCCATTGTGTTAAGTTACGCAGCCCTTAAAACCATGATGTGCCCGCGTGACTAGCCAAACTTCAGATTACAAACAACTTGCCTTAGATATTAAACGATGGGGTGAAGAACTTGGCTTTAGCGAAGTAGGCATCACCGATATTGATTTAACTAGGCATGAAGCGCAACTACAGCGCTGGCTTGATTTAGGTTATCACGGCGATATGGAATATATGGCAGCGCATGGCATGAAACGCGCTCGCCCCGCAGAGCTTGTGCCTGGTACTCAACGGGTTATTTCGGTCAAAATGAACTACCTTCCCCCCGACGCACGCTTTGCTAAAAACCTCAAAGAAAACAATAAAGCCTATATTAGTCGTTATGCGCTCGGTCGTGATTATCACAAATTAATGCGTAATCGACTTAAAAAGCTAGGTCAAAAAATAGAACTCCATGTTGATCAATTAGGCTTTCGCCCCTTTGTAGACTCTGCACCTGTGTTGGAGCGACAATTCGCTGAAAAAGCAGGGCTTGGTTGGCAAGGAAAACACAGCTTACTCATCAATAAGGAGGCTGGATCATGGTTTTTCTTAGGTGAGTTGTTTGTTGATATCCCGCTACCTATTGATAAGCCAAATGAGTTTGAGGGCTGCGGTAAATGTGTTGCATGTATAACTCTTTGCCCAACAGGAGCCATTGTTGAACCCTATGTAGTTGACGCACGTAAATGTATTTCATATCTAACCATTGAATTGCAGGGACCTATCCCAGAGCAATACAGATCATTATTGGGTAACAGGGTATATGGCTGCGATGACTGCCAATTAGTGTGTCCATGGAACCGCTATGGTCAAATTACCGATGAAGCTGACTTCCATCCACGAAAACAACTAAAAGACAAAGAGTTACTTGAGCTATTTGCATGGGATGAAACAACGTTCTTAAAGAATACAGAAGGAAGCCCAATCCGTCGAATAGGCCATCAACGTTGGCAGAGAAATTTAGCTGTAGGGTTAGGCAATGCAAACTTTGACCAGCGCATTATTGATGTGCTCAATGACGCCCGTCAACATGCAACTGAGCTTGTTCAAGAGCACATAGACTGGGCACTAGCACAGCAGTTAAAAAAACAAAAACAGCTTCGCAAAACAGCTCGTTTAATTCGCATTGTTGAAAAAGGGCTCCCTCGAGACGCTTAAACTCTTATTTATTACTGGTCAGTAATGCTAGATCTTGTTCAATTTCGTTGAATGCTTTTTTTACATCCTGTACTGCTTCTGCTCGAGCAACTGATTTTTGAATTGTCTGATCTACTTTTTGATAAATAAACACCTCTTGATCCTCATCTAACCCCATGCTTGGAATACGCTCTTCTAACTCTTCTTGCAACTGTTTAAAAACAGCTTCATTGCTTACACGGTTAGTATTGAGTAAATCGATCAGATCATGAAATTTTCTATGAAGCATTTCAACAACATCATTAAATTTAGCTTGTTGAGACTCTAATTTCTGCCGGGTTAATATCGCGCGGAATTGCTGCTCAGTCACACTGACTAAAAAACAAACATGGTCACGAATACGGCCATGTTTGTCAGGGTCATGGTCCGGCATATTTAAAATCAGCATACTGATCAATTCGTAATTAACTAAAATGCGGTGGGAAAACTCATGTAACCGCCCTTTATTTTTAAGCATATCAAATAGCTCAATTACAATCGGAGAGCAATTACCATATGATGCAAAGTGTTCTGGCGGCGCATCATCAAACCTAAACTCTAGATTGCTTTGTAAATCAAAAGTCTTGAGGCAACTTACCAATGCACGCCCAAGTTCTGGCACATTATCAATTAACGCTATACTCTCTATATAATTGACGATTTGACCCATTTCACTGCTATTTGCCATCGCATTAAAGGCCGTAGACGTTGCATCTTCAACTTGTTGTTCTAAGTTTTCTTTTTCCAAAATCACTTGGTTTAAGTGCTTGAGCTTTGCTTTTAGCTCATTTTGCCCAAATGGCTTAACAATGTAATCTTCAGCCCCTACTGAGTATCCTTCCATACGCTCTTCAACAGTGCCTCTGGCAGATACAAACATAACAATGATATGAGATGTGTTAGGGTTATCTTTCAAGGCTTTACATACTTCATACCCATTCATTTTAGGCATACTTACATCCAGTAAGATGACCTGTGGTGCAAAGTCTTCAACAACGGCTAAACACTCTGGTCCACTGTTTGCTAACTTTAATTCAAACTGTAAGTCTTCTAATATCTCTTCAATAATTTCAAGATTATAAGGCTCATCATCTACAGCTAAGACTCTCGTTACAGACATAATAATTCATCATCCATTATCATTACATGTTAATAGTCTAGTCCCTATATTCATTCTTACAACAAGACTATCATATTTGTTTTTTGCTCAATCTATACTTACAATTTTTAAAGGCAACATAATTCGGATTGTTGTCCCCCCGTACTCATTATTATGTGCAGAAATCGTTCCTTTATGAAGTGAAATGAACTCTCGGCACAGTGCAAGCCCAAGTCCAGTACCTCCCGAACCATTATCGGTTTTACTACTTTGTACAAATTTAGAAAAAACGTGCTCTAACTCATCTTCAGGTATCCCTACACCACTATCTATTACCTCTATCACTGCCATATCCTGCACAAGATTGAGCGTAATAGTGATAACACTGTGCGAATCACTAAACTTTAATGCATTACCTAAAATGTTTCGCAGCAGTTGGTTTATTTGCTCTTCATCACATTGCGCCGAGACTTGCGTTATAGGGCTCTGGAATTTAATGTCGATACCCTTTTCCATTGCCGTACCTGATACATCATCAATCGCGGTTTTAATAATATAGCTCAGTTCATGTTCTTTAGGATTAAATGGAAACTTACCTACATCTAACTTAGATAAATCAAGTAAGTTATTTAATAATGAAAGTAAGCGCTCCCCACTGGACTCAATTCGAGTAAAATACTTGAGTAATTTATCGACCGCTAGCTCGCCTTTTTTAAGCTTATCCAAGCCAAATCGGGCAAAACTAAGTATTGAATGCATAGGTGTTCGCAGCTCATGAGACATGTTTGCTAAAAACTCTGACTTACTGTGGTTTGCCGCTTCTGCCAAATTTTTAGCGTGCTCCAACTGTGATGTTCGCGCTCTAACCTCTTCCTCAAGCATATCTTTGGCTTCGAGTAACAAATCTTCTTTTTGTTTAAGATGTGTTACGTTTTTAAAGATAACAGCTAATGCAATCTCACCATGGTGATCAATTTCGTTAAATGAGCCAACTAATGGAATGCCAATTCCCTCTCCTCTGGGCAAATACAAATCGCAACTAAACTGGCGGTTAACATTAAGCGTAGAAATTTTTTTGCTAATTTCCTCAGCAGAAGGCTTATCCAATAGGTTAAACACATTGAGCCCCTGAAAATCGTTACTAGCTAAGCTAAATAACGAGCAACATGCATCATTAGCCTCTATAATTTTGCCATTTAGTTCGAAGAGCATGATCGCATCAGGTGTGTGTTTATAAATGACTCTCAGTAGACTATCTTTTTCGATTAATGCATCAACCGTGTCTTGAAGCCGCTCAACTAGCTCAGTATTGTGCCGCTTTAATAACTCTGTTTGCCAAAGCTTGTGAACTGACTGCAATAATGCATTTTCATCAATCGGCTTAACTAAAACATCCTCAACACCTTGGCGTATCGCTTCAATCATAGATACTTGATTAGGCTTCGAGGTAAATAGTAAGCAACGGCATTGAGGCTGAGTTTGCTTCATTTTCGCAAATATTTCGAGGCCAGAGCCATCTGGTAAGCTAAAGTCGCTTAGTAAAAGGTCAAATTTATGCTCTTGCGCTGATGCGATTGCTTCTTTGTAAGTATTAGCTGATATTGTTTGTATATGCGCCCCGATAAGGCTACTTTTTACTTTTTCAAGCCGCTCAGGTAGGTGATCTACAAGCAACACTACTGGCAGTTGTAGAATATAATCAGGGCCGAGATCTAAAATACTTTCAAGTAACGAACTAATCTCTTTATTGGCAAAAAAGGGGTAAATAACGACTGCATTAGGAATAAGCTGGTTTAACTCGCTAAACGCATTTAGTTGATCACCGTTTTCAGCCTTTGGCGCCAAAAGTAAATAGTTATTATTAGTTACTTTGTGAAGGAATGAATTGACTACATTAAGCGGAACACCATGAGCGATAACCGTTAAATCATAATAATCATAAACAATCTCTTCGCTTAGCATTGAGTAATGCACAAGATCAACGTCACACTGGATCAGCTCTAGTAAAACCTTTAGCCGCATTGCTATAACACTGCTACTATCGACAATTAAAATTTTACGCACACTAGATCCTTCTTATGAATAAACTATATGTAAAAGCGTAGCTTAAAAATATAGATTTAACATAAATGTGTGTGTTTTTAATCCAGACGCTTACCTAATATAGACAGGCTGTAAGCATTCCCGTCCATGATTGCTACGTTAGGCAACAAGCCCCATTGCTCATAAGCAAACTTTTGGAACAAATAAATACTAGGTAAGTTATGACTGAATATGAAAGCGAGTAGGACTTTTATATCTAGTTCTTTTGCTTTGTGCTCTGCAAAGTTTAGCAACTTTTTACCTAGCCCCTGCCCTTGAACTGTTGAGGTGATATAAATACTTATCTCGACGGTGCCATCATAAGCAGGGCGGCCATAAAAAGATTTAAAACTAAGCCATGCAACAACAGTGTTATCTTGCTCATACACGTATATTGGGCGTTTATTAGTGTGGCTGTCAAACCATACCTGTTTGTCTGATACACTCACCGGCTGAGTATCTGCTGTTACCATCCGACTTGCTATCGTTTCGTTATAAATCGCTACAATCGCCGGCAAGTCATTTTTATTAGCAATTCGAGTTATCATAAGGTTTACTTGTTGTTGATCTGTTTATCGCATAGTAACGTAAGATTTCCACTGACTCTAGCGCAAAACGATGGCTTTTATACGTACCTTAAAGGAATCTAAAAATGGTAAAAAACATACTACTGAGTACCGCAATAATTAGTTTTAGCCTGCTGGCTAATGCTGAGCCGATACAAGTCACTAATATGCAAAATGTGCAAGGCTGCAATGACTTTACCAATGTCAGCATACGTAAATTACGCTCAAAAGAGACTTTAGATTTATGTCAATTTAAGGGCAAACCATTATTAATTGTAAATACGGCAAGTAATTGCGGATTTACTTCTCAATTTAAAGGGTTAGAAGAGGTTTATCAGAAGTATCAAGATCAAGGCTTGGTAGTGCTGGGTTTTCCATCCGATGATTTTTTTCAAGAAGAAGACGATGAGAAAGATGTCGCAAAGGTTTGCTACATTAACTATGGTGTAACCTTCCCAATGTTTGCAACCAGTGAAGTACGTGGTAGTGATGCCAACCCAATATTTAAGCACTTGAACGAGCAAACCAGTTCACCTAACTGGAACTTTTATAAATACGTTGTATCGGCAGATCGCACTAAAGTTGAGCGTTTTAACAGTAAAACAAAGCCAAATTCAGAAGAGTTAACCCAAGCAATTGAACTTGCTATTTCAAAGATTTAAAAAATTTATACTAGTACTAATGGTTGAATATAGACTAGACTAGAAAGCATACAACCTTGTTTGAAAAAAATACAATTTTACCGGGAGATTTTATGACAGTAGCAAGTGCAAGACACATATTAGTTGATAGCGAAGCGCAATGTTTAGATTTAAAAGAAAAGATTGAACAAGGCGAAGATTTTGCCGAATTAGCCAAAGCACATTCAAACTGCCCTTCTGGTCAAGATGGTGGTGCACTGGGTGAATTTGGTCCAGGGATGATGGTACCTGAGTTCGACAAGGTCGTATTTTCAGCACCAATCAATCAAGTACAAGGGCCTGTTCAAACTCAGTTTGGGTATCACTTACTTGAAGTAACCAGCCGCACAGAATAAAAGAGTCTGTACACATTAGAACATATAAAGCCGCTCATGCGGCTTTATTTTTAAGGATTGAAAATGCAGCTCATAGGTTCAACTACTTCACCTTACGTTCGTCGTATACGAATATGGGCCTTACTTCATGACCAGCCTTTGGAGTTTACTAATTTAAATATTTTCTCAGAGGAAGATCGCCAAGTACTCATCAATAATAACCCAGCTCGTAAGGTGCCGATACTAATTGATAATGAACAAACCATCACCGACTCAAACTCAATCATGCGTTATTTACTCGTCAAACATCAATGTGCACCATTGAATTGGCAACAAGAAGGTCTACTTACTATTATTAATGCCTGCAACGATTCGCTAGTCGAGATATTACTTTGTCATCGCTCTGGGTTTGATACCTGTGAAGATAAATTATTTTTTAATCTTCAAAACGAACGTATTGTTGAAACATTAAGCTATTTAAATAGTCATTTAACTGATGAGCAATTTATTAGCTGTGATTGCCTTGTCATCAGTTTATACTGTTTACTTGATTGGATTTATTTTCGTGATTTGCATGATTTAACGCCTTTTACTCAACTGGTTGCGTTTCATCATAGATACAGTTTCCAAGCAAGTGCCAAGCAAACCGATCCACGTAATTAATATTAAAAGGTAAACACATGAGCGATATCGAAATTGAATCAGAACTAGTTAGTTTTGTAGAAAAAGCACGTCAAACTGAACAAGTTTGGGCGCTAGGCGCTGAAGACGGCGGCTTTGTTGTTTGTGAATCTAACCAGTTTGAGAACACCGATGTGTTACTCCTGTGGGAAAGTGAAGCAGCAGCAAAAGCACAATGTAAAGAAGAGTGGACTGATTACAGCCCAGTTGAAATAAACCTTGATGAATTCTTAGATGATTGGGTTGAAGACTTAAAAGAAGACGATGCACTAATCGGCCTAAATTGGAATGACGATCAAGTATGTGTTGAAATCGAACCTGTTGGCCTTGCTCGCGCATTAAGTGAGTAAATTTAAACACATAGTAAACACGCTAGTTTATTTGCTGGGTAAAATTTGCTATAAACTAGCGTAAATCCATAGTCTCAGGGTATTACGTTGAAATCCCATTTAGGTCGGCGCCCATTTTCTGCAATGGAACTACATACCCTTTCTCATGGCTATATCTATGGTGACCACCGTATTCCTAGAGAACAGCCGAAGCATTGGCATTTTTGGCTTCCTTTACTGGCCTACTATACAGGCGCATATAGCGACGAAATAGGCCACTTACAGCTAACAGATATAGTCAACCATGATGGCATTTTATGCTTTGACTTCCATACCCATGGAAAAATAAAGCATCGTATAGTGCCTGTTCACAAAGCTTTATTGGAAGCTGGCTTAACAGATTACATTACATTATTAAAACAACGTAATGAAACACGACTGCTGTTTGACTTACCCTCAAAGTCAGGACGGTATAGTGAAAAAGTGCGTATTTGGTTCTCTGGTGAAGGGGAGCGAGCTGGCTACCTACAAAAATGCGATATCCCTACCGTTGATCAGCTTGGAATGAAAACCGCGATGAGCAGTCTACGGCTCAACTTTGAGCAACAAATTCGTATTTTTGCCATGCAAGCAAACTCCAAAGATGCTTTTAATTACTTGATGGGCTTTATTGACTATCCAGAAGACTCTTTTGCTAACATTCAGTTGTTAGACACTGTGTTGCAACAAGTACGGAATATTAACCCTCATGTTCATTGGGAACGCTTTACTGCCCGCTTAAGCGCCTGACAAACTTTGTTACTATCTAGTCCATTACTCTGTACGTTAAAACTGCTAGGATGTAGTAAAATTCTAACAAGAACAGTTCAGGGACTCTTATGTTTATAAAAAGCTTACTCACGCTTAGTGTGGCTATTGCAGTAAATGCAGCTCATGCTAATGAATACGTCATCGAAAAACTCGCCAAGCCAAGTTCTCAACAGGTTTCACTGACCTTAGACCCAGCTCAAGATACCTTTAGTGGTCAAACCGAAATAGCACTAGAAGTACTTAAGCCGACTAAATATATTGAGCTCAATGGTGTTGACTATGCAACCCAAATGGTGCAGCTACTGGGTAAAGAAAACTGTGACTTAAATGCTCAAATGCTAAAAACTGGCAAAGTAAAACTTGCTTGTGAACATCAAATTCAACCTGGCAAATACACCTTAAAAATTGATTTTACAGCCCCTTATAATCGAAAAAGTGTAGGGCTATATAAAACAATTGATCAAGGCACGCCTTATTTGTTTACACAATTTGAAATGAGTGACGCTCGTCGTGCATTTCCAGTATTTGATGAGCCAAGTTATAAAATTCCATTTCAGTTGACCATAACAGCACCAAGTTCGCAAAAAGTTTATGCCAATACGCCAGAACTAAAAACCACTATAAATGGCGATATGACGACGCACTTTTTTGATAAAACACCGCCAATTCCATCATACCTTGTTGCGATGGCTGTAGGGCCATTTGAAGAGCGTGAAGTCAAAGGCATGCCTATCCCCGGGCGTATAATTACACCGCAAGGCAAAATACATTTAGCCGAATATGCTGAACAAAATATGCCTCGCGTATTAGCAGCACTTGAAGAGTATTTTGGTAGCCCGTACGTTTATAAAAAGCTGGATTCTGTTGCAGTACCTGAATTCCCGTTTGGCGCAATGGAAAACTCAGGCCTTGTTACCTACCGTGAAGACATTTTATTGGTCGACCTTGCAACTGCAACACGCAGTAAAAAGCAGCGCAACGTGTCTATAATAGCCCACGAACTTGCACACCAATGGTATGGTAACTTGGTTACTATGAAATGGTGGAATGACTTATGGTTAAATGAAGCGTTTGCAAGTTGGATGGCCGCTAAAATCACCGCACAGTTAAACCCTGAATTTGAATCACATTTAGATTTACCACAAAATCGAGTGATGGCTCTAGATGCCCGTTTAAGCACTAAACCAATTCGCAAACCAATTAAAACAGAAGCTGATATTATGGATGGCTTAGGTCTTGCCTACAGTAAAGGCAGCGCTGTGCTTTCAATGGTTGAAAATTGGATTGGCGAGGATGCATTTCAAAAGGGTATTCAAACCTATTTAAAGAAATTCTCTTACAAAAATGCAGAAGCAGCTGACTTATGGCAAGCATTGGGTGATGCCTCAAATAAGGATGTGGCAGGTGTATTAAAGTCATTCATTGAGCAATCATCGTTCCCACTTATTAAAGTAAGTCAGCAAGGTAAAACAATTACGATAAACCAAAGCAGATTCACTAATGCGGGTGTTGATGCGCCTGAACAATTATGGAATGTACCTGTTGCAATTAAATATGGTGCGGGTGATAAAGTAAGAACATCCAATGTACTGCTTAATCAAGAAACACAAAAGATCAAACTAGACTTTACCCCTGAGTGGATCTACCCAGATCAAGGCGCTTTGGGTTATTACCGCTGGGTGCTAGACGATAAGCAATTTGCTGCTTTAATTGAAAATGCGGCCGAGCAATTATCTGTTCGCGAACGTCTTGCTTTATTATCTGCTGCGGATGCACTTTTAGATGCTGGTGTAATTTCTGCTGCACATTTAATGCAAACACTTGAAACCTTTGTTAGCGACAAACATCCACGTGTTGCCAGTACTGCCCTTGGGTATCTTGCATCACAGAAACGCACATTTGAAGATGAAAGTAATAAAGAGTTATGGCCTGCTTTTATTCGTAAAAGCATCACACCAGCAGCTAAACAGTATGGCTTAACAGCTAAAATAAATGAGGATGCAGCGATTGCTCAATTGCGCGCACAAGTTGTTTCACGTCTAGGTTTTGATGGCGAAGATCAAAGTGTAATAAACACTGCAAAAGCGCAAGCACAGGTTTATTTAAACAATCCTGAAAAAGTAGACCCTTACTTAGCCTCTACCTATTTAAACTTAGCGGCATATCATGGTGATAAAAATCTTTTAGACGCCTACATAAAGACCTTTAAGATCACTAAAGATCCACAAGTGCGAACTAAAATGCTTGCTGCGATGAGCTATTTTGGCAACCCTGAACTACAAACTATGGTGCTTAATTACAGTTTAACAGATGATGTAACTGCATCTGATATGCGTACAATTATGTCTGGTCAAAAGTACACTAACGCTCGCGACGCACTCTTTATTGAATGGATATATGCAAACTACGACAAAGTAGTTGCTAATTTACCGCCGTTCTTTGTGCCTAACCTCCCGTATTTTACAACGTCAGGATGTGATGCAAGTAGCTTAAAGAAAACCAACACATTCTTTAATGATAAAATTGCCGATGTGCCAGGTTATGCGCGAACATTAAGTAAATTATCAGAAAGTGTGGACAATTGCATAGCGCTTAAAGAGCGAGAGCTTTCTTCAGTAAACAGCTTTTTAAAACGTTAATTTATACCAAAAACAAAAACGGCAAGCGATTAACTTGCCGTTTTTATTGCCTGTCATTAAAGCTAGCCATTAATGATTTTAACCAGTTGAGTTATAAACGTTTTAGCTCCTTCAACGCTTGTCATTTTAAAACCAATACCGTAATGAATAGGATTTGCACTTTTAAAGATACGCGTCGGAAAGCGGGTCATCTCACTGCTGTGAAAAAAGCCTACAATTCGGCTTACTCCATCCATTGCATCAAAATCATCGCTAAACACTTCAAGTGCAGGACGCAGCACTAATTTTGTCTGCCCAGCTTCAACATGTAAATAAATCGCCTCTTTTGAATTAGGTAACATGTATTCAGAGATATTTTTTATCTTAAAGTTACTTCGGCATGCCAATGCAACAAGTTGTTCATGAATTTGCTCAGGTGTAGCTGTCATGGATATCCTTAATTCTCAGTAGATTGTTAGCTATCTGTGATTTTACAACTGGAGGTTAACCCCCAAAACTATTGACTGCACACGAATGCAAGCTGGTCATTATTATAACTTAAACGGGTGATCTGTGTGGTGCAATAAGGCGTCAAATCAAGCCACAAAGATACACTGTCAGGCTCGCTGACGCTGCGTTTATAAATACGATTATGGAGTGAATAAATAACGGTATCATCATTGGTAAATGCATAATCTTGTACACTATCTGGTAAACGAAATATATCACTGACAGCTTGAGTACTCGGGGAGTAGCTGGCTAGCCAGTTCTGACCCTCTTTGTTGTAACTAAAAGTAAACGCAGACAATGTTGTGTTAAACGTAAGTGTTCGACCTATATCTTTTGCAACTACGTTACCTTTAGCAGCTGCCACTTTAGTATATTGCAATGTATGTGGTTCGCCTAAAATGAACATCACCACATCATTATCACGCCCCCATGCATGGTAGCCAACGGGCTCTATCCATTCAAAAATACGGCGTGGCTGTTCGTTTGACTCAAGCGGGTATTGCCACAATTTTTGCTGACCACTCGCTTCCACCACAATCGCGGATAAGGCGTCACCTGAAGGGGTTAAAGTTGGCGAGTATTCGCTAACTGGACTATTGGTAAGGTTATAACTCTGCTGATCCGCAAAACTATAAAATACTAAATCAGTTTGACTTAACTCTTGCTCTTTAACTTCTTGAGTAAAGTAAATGCCTTTTTCAGTCAGCAGGGGTTGGTTGTTATAACGGTCTGCCGATGTAATTCGGCTTACCTGTAAACCATATTCAGTATTTAAAGTTGCGAGTAATATTTCACTTTTCGGCATCGCACTGTTTGCAACTAATGGTAATAACAATGCCGTCAGGGCAAGTCCTTGTCGTACTAAAGTCAATTTTATTGTCTCTTTGGTTATTATTATGGGTTCTATCATAGCGCTATTTTGGGCCAATTCCCAAATCTGTTGCTCATAACCCTGTTCAAGTCTCTTCTCCTTTGCTTTTATTATAGTGCTGGGTATTCATCGTCATTTTTCAGTTCGAGGCTTTTTCCGAATAAACACATTATAGTCAATGTGTTGAGCTTTACTGGTGGACATAATAGATTCACTTAGCTATATGCTACTTGACCTACCCCCTTGCTACACTTTATAACTAGGGGGCTACTTAAAACGAGAATAACTATGTCAGCTAAACACCCTATCATTGCAATCACAGGTTCATCTGGTGCGGGAACCACCACCACAACAAATGCCGTGAAGCATATTTTTCGCAGCTTAAATATTGCTGCAGCTTTTATAGAAGGCGATAGCTTTCATCGCTACACACGCCCAGAAATGGATAAAAAAGTACGCGAAGCACAGCAAGAAGGTAAACATATTAGTTACTTCGGCCGTGAAGCAAATGACTTTGGCGCACTAGAAGATCTATTTAGTAACTATGGTGAAACAGGAGCAGGTAAGCTGCGTCGATACCTACATACCTTTGACGAAGCGGTACCGTATAATCAATTACCCGGTACCTTTACACCATGGCAAGACTTGGAAAACAATACTGACATTTTATTCTATGAAGGATTACACGGGGGAGTAGTAGATCAAGATCACGACGTCGCTAAACATGTTGATTTACTTATTGGCATGGTGCCTATTATTAACCTTGAGTGGATCCAAAAACTAATTAGAGACACATCTGAGCGTGGCCATTCTAGAGAAGCGGTGATGGGTTCTATTGTGCGCAGTATGGATGACTATATTAATCACATTACACCACAATTTTCTCGCACTCACATAAACTTTCAACGTGTGCCTACGGTTGATACATCTAACCCTTTTAGCGCCAAAGATATTCCTTCACTGGATGAAAGCTTTGTGGTGATTCGTTTTAGAGGAATTGATGATGTGGACTTTCCTTATTATCTCCAAATGATTGAAGGCAGCTTTATGTCGCGGATAAACACCTTGGTGGTGCCTGGTGGCAAGATGGGCCTAGCCATGGAGCTAGTATTAACCCCACTCATTAAAGATATCATCTTAAAAAAACGCGCCCTTGCAGACTTATCACCCATTGATATTCCTATTTAAAATATACTTTTAAGTTATATGCGATACACTACCGCTTTGTGATGAAGGAGTAGTGTATGGCACCTAAAACTAAAATACTCAACATTATTGTTGGCTCAAAAAACCCTGTTAAAATCAATGCAGCCAAACATATTTTCACTGCACTTTTCCCTGAGCACGAAATCAAGTGCATTGGTATACACGCCCCTTCTCAAGTGCCTGATCAACCCATAGGCGAAGACGAAACCCGCACTGGAGCGCAAAATCGCGTAGCGTATGCACAACAACATCATCAATCTGATTTTTATGTCGCTATGGAAGGAGGCGCTGCCAAATTTAGTTACGGACCTGCAACCTTTGCCTTTGTGGTTATCGCCGATTCAACAACCAAAAGTATTGGGCGCAGCTGCAATTTACCCCTACCTCAAGTGCTCTATAATGCATTGTTGGAAGGCCAAGAGCTTGGCGATGTAATGGATGATGCGTTTAATACCCAAAATATCAAGCAACAAGGTGGCGCAATCGGCTTATTAACAAATAATCATGCAACACGCCAAAGTACCTACACTCAAGCGCTCACATTAGCTATGGCGCCCTTCTTGCACCCTGAACTTTACAAAAAGGAGGTGTAAATGAAATACACCCATGTTTTATTTGATGCCGACGAAACGTTATTTAGCTTCAATGCATTCGAAGGCCTAAGACGTATGTTCGCAACCCACGATGTAGATTTTACTCAGGCAGATTATACCCATTACCAATTAACGAATAAGTCTTTATGGCTTGATTATCAAAACAACAAAATTTCAGCAACGTACTTACAAGTCACACGGTTTAGTGAATGGGCCGATAAGCTTAACGTGCCTGCGCAACAGCTTAATAATGACTTTTTAACTGCGATGGCTGAAATTTGTGAGCCTTTACCAGGCGCTAAAACGCTGCTTAAAAAGCTCAAGCCACACGCCAAGTTAGGTATTATTACCAATGGCTTTACTCAGCTACAAGCACGACGTTTGGAGCACACTGGCTTAAAGGATATGTTTGACTGGCTAGTTATTTCTGAGCAAGTAGGAATTGCAAAACCCGCGGTTGAAATCTTTGATCACACCTTTAAATTAATGGGTAACCCTAATAAAGAAAACATTCTGATGGTAGGCGACACTGCAAGCAGCGATATCCTAGGCGGTATGAATGCTGGTATTAATACCTGTTGGTTGCAACACCCAGGGTCTGAATTACCACCAGCAATTACGCCAACGTATAGAATTACTGAACTGGTGCAATTACAGCATTTATTGGAACTGTAAGAGCTGCGAGTTATTGAAAGTTAAGCAAAAAAAATGACGCTATCAAGCGTCATTTTTTATAACTGTTAGTACAAGCAATTAAGCTGTAGCTACTTCTAAGCCTGGTGCAGGCATAGTTACAGGCGTTTCAAATGTTGCCCACTCCCATGCTGACTCAGTTGCCATGATTTTACGAAGTAGTTTATTATTTAAGTCGTGACCTGATTTATAGGCAGTAATTTTACCTAAAATGTTGTGGCCCGTCATAAACATATCACCAACACAGTCTAGTATTTTATGCTTAACAAATTCATCGCTGTAACGTAGACCATTTGGGTTAAGTACTTTAAACTCATCCAATACAACTGCGTTATCCATGCTGCCACCAAGTGCTAGGTTATTAGCATGCATGTACTCAATGTCTTTCATAAAACCAAATGTACGTGCGCGACTGATCTCTTCAGTAAAGCTTTGCGCCGTAATATCTAAACCGATACGTTGGCGGCTTTCATTGATTGCCGGGTGATCAAAAGCAATTTCAAAGTCGATATGAAAACCATCATATGGTTCAATTTCGGCCCATTTATCGCCTTCTTCAATACGTACTTTTTCTTTAATACGAATAAAGCGTTTAGCAACTTTCTGCTCTTCAATTCCGCCTTTTTGTAACAAGTAAATGAATGGTAATGCACTACCATCCATAATAGGCACTTCTGAGCTGTCTAATTCAACAATTAGATTATCAATTCCCATTGCTGCTACCGCCGCAATAAGGTGCTCAGTTGTTGATAAGCGAACACCATCTTTATTTGTTAAACAGGTACACAACTGCGTATCACCAACGGCTTCAGGTGTTGTTTCAAAATCAACAACCGGATCAAGGTCGACACGACGAAATACAATCCCAGTATTTGCGCTCGCAGGTCGGAGAGTTATTGTGACCTTCTCACCTTTATGAAGTCCAATTCCTATGGCTTTGACTACTTCTGCAATCGTACGCTGTTTAATCATAGGTTCGCTCACTTATAGTTACAGTTAGACGGCGGATAATATCACAGATACGACCAGCTGCCAAATTTGTTCACTTTTTATGCAAATTATTTTTGCTTAATCAGCCTGTTTTCTTAAAAATGCTGGAATGTCGAAGTAATCACCACCTTCTGACTTATCCGATTTATTACCACTTTCAGTGGTTTTTGCACTGCCACTTTGAGCCGTCATGCCTGAATCTTGTTTTTCTGTCGCTGACGCATTATCGATTTCATGGCTACTGCTACCTTGGCTAGCAAAGCTTGGTACATACATACTGCTGCTTGTCTGGCTCGTTGAGCTTGCTACATCAGAACCTGATGCTTTTTTAAAGCCATTATCAACAATACCAAATTGCGGACGACGATCGCCACCTAGACCTGTTGCAACAACTGTTACTCGTAGCTCATCAGTCATTTCTGGGTCAATAACAGCACCCACAACAACCGTCGCATTTTCAGATGCTAATGCTTTTACATGATTACCGACGATTTCAAATTCTTCAATCGCGATATCCATACCCGCAGTAATGTTAACCAAAATGCCTTTAGCACCTGTTAAATCAACATCTTCTAAAAGCGGGCTTGAAATAGCAGCTTCTGCAGCTTCTTGAGCACGATCAGGACCTGATGCTGAAGCAGTTCCCATCATTGCGGTACCCATTGCTGACATTACAGTACGTACGTCGGCGAAATCCACATTGATCAAACCAGAGCGTGTAATTAATTCGGCAATACCTTGTACAGCACCAAATAACACATCGTTTGCTTTAGCGAAGGCATCTAACAGTGTAGTCCCTTTACCTAAAACTTTAAGCAATTTATTGTTAGGAATTGTAATAAGTGAATCTACAATTTCTGACAATTCATTAATACCTTGTTCAGCAGCAGCTGCACGCTTTTTGCCTTCAAAGTCAAACGGGCGTGTAACCACTGCTACCGTTAAAATACCTAAATCTTTCGCTATTTTAGCAACAACAGGCGCTGCGCCTGTGCCTGTACCACCGCCCATTCCGGCTGCGATGAATACCATGTCGGCACCTTCAAGGCTGTTGCGAATAGTTTCTGCATCTTCTTCTGCCGAGCTACGACCCACTTCTGGATTTGCACCGGCACCCAAACCAGAGGTGATTTGCGTACCAAGTTGAACTGTGATGTCTGCTGATGAATTACGTAACGCTTGCGCATCTGTATTCGCAGCAATAAAGCGTACACCTTCAATTTGTTGTTTTACCATGTGCTCAACAGCGTTACCGCCGCCACCGCCCACGCCAATTACTTTTATTACAGCTTCTTCGCTGTGTTGTTCCATTATATCAAACATGTTTACTCTCCGACTTGAGTACTAAAACTCGCCTTGAAACCACTTAGTAATGCGGTTCCACCAATTGTTATCACCTTCAGATTTCGACTTTTGTGCATTCATCGATTGCATTGTACGGCCGTATTGCAATAAGCCCACCGCCGTTGCATATGAAGGATCATCAACATAATCTGTTAAACCAACCATCCCGATTGGCTTACCTACTCTTACTGGCATTTGGAAAATATCTTCAGCTACTTCCATGGCGCCTGCCATTTTTGCACTGCCACCTGTAATAACAAGTCCAGCTGCAATTTGGTCTTCTAATCCTGAACGACGGATTTCTTCCATCGCCAGTTCAAATAATTCTCTAAAACGCGGCTCTACAACCTCAGATAACGTATGGCGCGACATCAATCTAGCTGGACGCCCACCTACACTAGGTACTTCAATTGTATCTTCACTACTAGCCATCTGGCTGCTTGCACATGCATATTGTACCTTGAGAGACTCAGCGTGTGATATCGGCGTGCGGAATATTTTTGCAATATCACCAGTAACCTGGTTACCCGCAACCGGAATAACGGCAGAGTGACGTAAAGCACCATTAATATAAATAGTGATATCCATTGTACCACCACCAATATCAAGTACCGCTACACCCAGCTCTTTTTCGTCATCTGTGAGAACAGAGTAACATGACGCCAGCGCTGTAAATATTAACTGGTCTACCTCTAAGCCACAGCGTTCAACACATTTCTCAATATTTTTAGCCATGTCATTTGAACACGTAATAATGTGAGCTCTGGCTTCCATTCGCACACCACTCATGCCCAGCGGGTTTTTAATCCCTTCTTGCATATCAATGCTGTACTCTTGCGGTAGCGCATGCAGCATCTTGCGCTCGGCCGATATTGGCACTGAACGGGCTATATGAATCACATTTTCAACATCTTCTTCTGTGACTTCGGTATTATTGATAGCAACAACGCCATTTTCATTTTGACATTGGATATGTTTACCTGAAATCCCCAAGTAAACAGAGCTAATACGGCAGTCTGCCATTAACTCAGCTTCATCAATTGCACGACGAATCGATTCAGACACTAAATTAAGGTCATTCACGCCGCCTTTATCCATACCGTGGGATACTTGGCTGCCAATTCCAACAATACTGAGCTTATTATCTGCGGTGATTTCACCAACCGTGGCCACCACTTTTGAGGTGCCAACGTCCAATCCAATCACTAGGTTTCTTTCTGCTGACTTAGTCATGCCTTACTCTTATTTTGTAATTGTGCTTCTTCCAGGAGCTTCCAGCTCACTGCAAGGCCGGTATCATACCGTAAATCCACTACGTCTACTTGTGCATCTGCACGCTTTTCCATACGTGGGTAGACATCTATAAATCGCTGTACCCGCTTTGCTTTTTCTTTTCGGCCTAAATTCAGGCGAATACCATTATCAAGCCAAAGCTGCCAAGAAAACCGTTCCGATAAAGCTAAACTCGTTAACTTTAATTGGTTTAAGCTCAGCATATCATCAAATTGTTGATAGGCTGTCCACGCTTCGTGCTCACTGCCTTCTGGGCCATATAACTGCGGTAACTTTTCATCAAGTTGTTCACTGTTTGCTTGGAATACCTGACCTTGCTTATTCAGCAACAGATCACTATTCCATACAGCAACCGCTTGATGTTCAACTACATACACCTGCAGTGTATCTGGCCACTGCTTTCTAACAGAAGCGGTTGCAACCCAAGGTAACTCTTGCACTAAATGCTGAACGTGGGTCACGTTCAAGTCAAAAAAGCTGGTTAAATCGGCCTTTTTTATTGCCATTATAATGGCTTTTTCATCCGTATACTTTGGTTCACCAAGCACTGCTAAATGCTTTATTTGCGCGTCTTTATTGTCCACCAGCCACTGCTGAACCCCACTGGTGATCCGCACTAAGCTAATCAGCACAATCAGAAAAAAACTAATGCCAAAAATCAGCGACCAATTAAGTTGCTGTTTTAACTGCGTTGCTTTTTCCAAAAGGGGATGCATTTTAAAGTGTTTGCTCCAAAATGCGAACAACTAATTGTTCAAAAGTTGCCCCGTTTGCTTTTGCGGCCATCGGCACCAATGATTTTTCTGTCATGCCTGGTACAGTATTAACTTCAAGCAAGTAAAAATTCCCTTGCTCATCTTGCATAGCATCAACCCTACCCCAGCCACTTGCGCCAACCAAATCAAATGCTTGCAAAGCTATGTCTTGCAATAGTTTGGTCTGTTCTCCAGATAAATCCGCAGGACAATGATATTGGGTTGTTGTTGATTGATACTTAGCTTGATAATCATAGAATCCATTCGGTGTAGTCATTTCAATCACGGGCTGTACGTCATTACCAAGCACTGTTACTGTAAATTCACGACCTGTTATCCATTGTTCTACTAACACTTGGTTATCAAACTTAAACGCTTCTGTTAGAGCTAATTCTAATTCTTGTGCTGTATTGGCTTGTGCCATACCAATACTCGAGCCCTCATGAGATGGCTTAACCATCACCTTCTTAAGCTCGCTCATAATTGCTTTAGTATCAAAACCTCGTTTGCTATCAACAACTGCGTATGGCGCTGTACTTAGCCCTGCTGATTTAAACAGGTGTTTACAACGAATTTTATCCATCGCTAATGCCGAACCTAAAACATTGCTTCCGGTGTAGGGTAAGCCCATAAACTCAAGGGCGCCTTGAATGGTACCATCTTCTCCACCACGGCCATGCAAAGCAATAAATACCCGGTCAACGCCAAGCTCTTTTAATTGCCACAATGGCTGCTCTTTTGGATCAAAAGCAATCGCATCAACACCTGCACCTTGCAAAGCACTCAATACTGCTTGACCCGATCTGATAGACACTTCACGCTCCGCTGAGTCGCCACCCAATAGCACTGCAACCTTGCCAAATTGTGTATTGAGTTGTGTCATACTTCTACCTGCTTTAAGTGTTCAATCGACAACTCTGTTGCCGCTAACTGTTTAACTAATTGACCTATATTACCAGCCCCTTGCGTTAAAACTAAGTCATTGTCTTGTAATATATTCGCTAATACGCCTGCAAGCTCTGAATTACTGGCTATGTGTAATGGCTCTTTGCCACGCTGACGTAAACTTCGGCATAAACTCTTGCTATCAGCGCCGATAATAGGCTCTTCACCTGCACTGTAAACATCTAGCAGTAATAGCTGGTCAACATCAGCAAGTACTTTAACAAAGTCCTCGTACAAATCACGGGTACGACTAAATCTATGCGGCTGGTAAATCATCACTAAACGCTTATCAGGCCACCCTTCACGTACTGCTGCAATGGTCGCAGCAACCTCTGACGGGTGGTGACCATAATCGTCAACGAGCATGACATTACCGCACTCATTTTCAAACGTACCATAGTGTTGGAAACGGCGACCAATCCCTTCAAACTTATCTAAGGCTTGTAAAATTGCTTGATCCGAAATATTTTGATCTTTTGCAACTGCAATAGCAGCTGTCGCATTTAACGCATTATGTATACCAGGCATATTCAGCTGAATCGTTAAATCATTACCTTGCTTGGTAAGTACCGTAAACGTACAGGTATTGCCTTGTTGGCTAAAGTTGAGCATACGGTAATCTGCATCAGCAGACTCACCATAGGTGATCACAGGTCGAGCAAATCGTGGAATTAGTTCTGCCGCAACGTCTGAATCAATACACACCACAGCTAAACCATAAAATGGCAGATTATGAATAAACTCCACATATGTGTCTTTCATCTTCTCTAAACTACCACCGTAGGTATCCATGTGATCTTCTTCGATGTTTGTGATCACGGAAACCATAGGTTGTAAATGCAAAAACGATGCATCGCTTTCATCGGCTTCTGCTATCAAAAAGTCACTTTTACCTACTTTTGCGTTACTGCCGGCACTATTAAGTAAGCCGCCAATAATAAATGTCGGATCGAGCCCTGCTTGGGCATAAATGCTGGCTATTAAGCTTGTTGTTGTGGTTTTACCGTGCGTGCCAGCAATCGCTATACCGTGGCGAAAACGCATTAATTCAGCAAGCATTTCAGCACGGCGCACAACCGGAATACGCGCAGCTTTCGCAGCTATAATTTCAGGGTTTGTTTCGTCAATAGCGCTTGAAACTACAACAACATTCGCATCCTTCACGTTACTTGCATGGTGGCCAATAAACACTTCAGCACCGGCTTTAATTAAACGCTCTGTCATAGCGCTATGAGCTATATCTGAGCCTGTAATACGGTAGCCTTCAAAAGCCAATACCTCAGCAATGCCGCCCATCCCGGCGCCACCGATACCAATAAAGTGGATAGTGTCGATTCGTCGCATTGCTGGTCGTGATGGATTATTTACGCCAACACTTTGTTTATTTAATTCGTTCACACAATTCTCTTTTTATCTGTTACTTGCTCACAGTGCTGTGCAACATGCGCTGTGGCATCAATGGTAGCTAACGCTTTTGCGCGCTGCGCCATCTGATCTATTAATTTTGGCTGTTCTAAATAAGGTCTCAAAGTATCGACAATATTTGCCTGGTTAAATTCCCCTTGCGGCATTAATAATGCAGCTTCAACAGCAACTAAAAATTGCGCATTTGCAGTTTGATGGTCATCAACTGCATGCGGGAATGGCACAAATAAAGCCATTTTTCCAGCAGCAGCAATTTCACTTACCGTGAGCGCTCCTGCACGGCAAATAACAATATCCGCCCAGCTATACGCGGCATCCATATCATCAATAAATTCAGCAGCCCTTACTTGCTCTGGGCTAAATGCATGCTCTTTATAGCCTTGAGTAACCCCATCGAGGTGACCTTTACCTGTTTGGTGCCAAACATTTATCTCGCTTATTTGAGATAATGCCTTAAAGGTCGAAGGCAGTGTGCTATTGAGCACCTGAGCCCCTAATGAACCACCCACAACTAATACGTTAATTGGGCTTGATGCATGTCGAACTGCGACCTTTGCCACACTTTGGCGAACAGGATTGCCAACCACTTCACTTTTGCCACTTTCAAATGCACTAGGAAATGCAGCAAGCACTTTATTTGCAAACTTTGCCAGCCACTTATTACTCATTCCAGCTACTGCATTTTGCTCATGGATCACTAATGGAATTCCTAAGCTTCGCGCTGCAACACCTGTAGGGCCGGTTACATAGCCTCCCATGGCTAAAACCACATCTGGGCTATGCTTTTTTAAAACTTTGCGCGCTTGCATGATGGCATTAATAACCATAAAAGGCGCTTTAATTAAGCGCTTTAAGCCGTTACCACGGACGCCTTTAACATTAATAAAATCAATCGCAATATCATGCTTAGGCACGACTTGCGCTTCCATTCTATCCGCGGTACCAATCCAACTTACCTGCCACCCCTCCTGTTTAAGGTATTGCGCAACAGCAATGCCAGGAAAAATATGTCCGCCCGTACCACCGGCAACGACGATTAACTTTTTACTCATCGCTTACCTCCTCGGGATGTTGCTTGTTTAGTTGCCATCTTTGTTTCAAAATCAACGCGGAATAAAATCCCCGCGGCAATGGTCATTATCAACAAGCTGGAACCACCATAAGATACAAAAGGTAACGTTAATCCTTTAGTAGGCAAAATGCCGGCACTGGCGCCCACATTTACCATGGTTTGAAATGCAAACCATATTCCTATTGCGAGTGAAAAATAGCCTTCGTATTCTTTGCCACACTTCAATGCTTGCTGGCCAATTAACAACGCTCTGAATACTAAAACACAAAAAACCGTTAAAATACTTAAAACGCCAACAAAGCCAAGCTCTTCACCTATAACAGCAAAAATAAAATCGTTATGCGCTTCGGGTAAATATTGTAACTTTTGTACGCTATTGCCTAGCCCTTGACCAAACCAGCCACCTTGGCCATACGCCATTAGAGATTGTACCAATTGATACCCTTTACCAAATGGGTCATCCCATGGCTCCAAAAAGCCAACCACACGTGCCATACGGTAAGGCTCAACAATAATTAACAATACAACTAAACCTATGCCCGTTAAAATTAACGCAAAGAACTGCCATAATTTAGCGCCAGCTAAAAACAATAAGCCCACGGTAGTGACAAACATCACAACAACCGTCCCTAAATCAGGTTGAAGTAAAATCAAGAGCGCATACACTGCAAATACCGCGATAGGTTTTGCAAAGCCTTTTATGTTTTCTTGTACCTCTGCACGTTTTCGCACAAGGTAACCGGCGATATAACTAAAAAAGTACAGCTTAGCAGCCTCAGCAACCTGAAAACCAATAGGGCCAACCGGTATCCAGCGCTTAGCGCCATTTACTTCTCGACCGACGATTAACACAATAACCAGTAGCACCATGCCCAATATTAATAAATAGGGGTTTGATCGCTTCCACCAGTCCATCGGCACACTGCATGCAATCCAAAAAAGCACAAAGCTCATGGCTAAAAACATGCTATGTCGAATAGTGATATGGTAAGGATTATCAAATAAGCGTTCTGCCGTTGGCATTGAGGCACTGGTAACCATCACAAAGCCAACGCCAATGAGCATGATCACGCAGTACAACAAAGGTACATCATACAGTTGTGCAGATTGCTTTGGGGTTAAAGCATCACGGATATCAGCCAGTGCGATCATAACTCACCCGAGTGAACGCACTCGACGAAATGTTCGCCACGCTGCATATAATTATTGTACATATCAATACTTGCACACGCTGGCGCCAATAAAACATAATCGCCGTATGTTGCTAATTGCTTTGCAAGATTCACAGCCTCTTGCATTGAGAGTGTTAAATGCCCTTTATCTGTTAATGCAACAAGCGCACGTGCATCTTTACCAAAACAAATCAGTGCTTTTACTTTATCTTGTAAATGAGGCTTGAGTGCATCTAAATCTGCGCCTTTGGCATCACCACCTGCGATCACAATTAATTGGTGTGCTTGCTCTGATAAACTATCAATAGCAGCAATGGTGGCACCGACATTCGTAGCTTTAGAGTCATTGAAATACTTTACCCCATGGCGTTCCGTAACATACTGACAACGATGAGCAAGCCCTCTAAATGCTGAAAAAGCGTTAGCAAATTGTACCGCTGAAATGTCAAATGGCTGCAATAATGCCATAACTGATAGCGCATTAAGTTGATTATGACTCCCCTCAACACTCAGGCTACTAACAGGCAAAATAGCTTTACCGTGAGCAGTAAAGTAAGGCTCACCGTTTAATGTTGATACACAATAATCCGCGTCAGATAGAGCAAAGCTCACTTGCGGGTTTACATCGGTATGAGTGGCTGAATCATTTTTGTTAACTACAGCCAATGCTGTATTGGTATAAATCGTTTGTTTAGAGTTTATATATGCTTGATAGCTAACATAACGGTCAAGGTGGTCTTCTGATACGTTTAGCACTGTAGCGCTGGTCGGTTTTAAGCTGGTCGAAGTATCGAGCTGAAAGCTTGAAAGTTCAAGTACATACACATCAAAGTCACCTACTAACAAATCAAGTACAGCAGTGCCAATATTACCGCCTAAGCCAACATTAAACCCTGCCGCTTTGAGTACATCATAGGCAAGAGTAACAACCGTTGATTTACCGTTAGAACCGGTCACCGCGACTACTGGTTTATCATTTAAACGCGCAAACAACTCTATATCACCAATCACTTCAACACCCGCTGAAATGGCGTCCGCCACTGCAGGTATTGTTAAACTAAGGCCTGGGCTGATAATTATAATATCGGCTGTTGATAAATTGGCACGGCCTAAATCACCAAAGTGAGTATCAAGCTCAGGTGCGTTGCTGTGTAACCAATCTATACCTGGGGGTGACTGACGGCTATCAACCACTGTTGGTGCAATATTATGAGACAATAAAAAACGCACAATGCCCAGACCGGTTACACCGAGTCCGAGCACTGTTATACGTTTATTTTGTATCTCGTTTAAATAGCTCATTTACCTAATCTTTAATGTTACTAATCCTGCCAGCACAAGTACGATCGATATAATCCAAAAACGTACAATAACGCGGGGTTCTGGCCAGCCTTTTAATTCATAGTGGTGATGAATTGGCGCCATTCTAAATATTCGCTGGCCTCTTAATTTATAGGAACCGACTTGTAAAATAACGGACAAGGCTTCCATAACAAATACACCGCCCATAATCACTAGAACTAACTCTTGGCGAACAAGTACAGCAATAATTCCCAGGGCACCACCTAGCGCTAATGAACCCACATCGCCCATAAATACTTGTGCTGGGTACGTGTTAAACCATAAAAAGCCAAGTCCAGCACCGACAATCGCAGTACAAACAACAACTAATTCACTTGCTAAAGGTAAATGCGGAATATGTAAATAAGCAGAGAAATTAACGTTACCTGTTAAATAAGCAATAATTGCCAAGGCCGCCGCCACTAAAATAGTCGGCACGATTGCTAGGCCATCTAAACCATCGGTTAAGTTCACCGCGTTCGATGTGCCCACCACAACAAAGTAAGTCATTACGATATAAAACAAACCTAATTGCGGTAATACATCTTTAAAAAATGGCACAACAAGCGAGGTTTCATTGGCGTGATTTGCGGTAAAAAACAAGGCACAAGCAACAACCAACGCTATCACTGATTGCCAAAAGTACTTCCACTTAGCAATTAGCCCTTTAGGGTCTTTACGAATAACCTTTCGGTAATCATCCACAAAACCAACAATACCCAGTGAGCCAATAACAAACAGCGTTGCCCATACATACTTGTTAGCTAAATCAGCCCATAATAATGTACTGGTAAAAATAGACGCTAAAATTAACAAGCCACCCATGGTTGGGGTGCCTTTTTTAGATAAGTGAGATTCAGGCCCATCATCGCGCACGACCTGACCAATTTGCATTTTTTGTAAACTACGTATCAGTTTAGGGCCAAAATACAAAGATATTAATAAGGCGGTTAAAATACCGAGTACAGCGCGTACTGTAAGGTAAGAAAATACATTAAATGCACTGTAATATTGGGTTAAATACTCTGCCAACCACACTAACATGTTGGTGCTCCATTACTGCCATTTTGCTGGCTGTTAACTAAATCTTGTACAAGTAATTCCATTCGAGAGCTGCGCGATCCTTTCACGACGATAGTGGTTTTTTGTGATTTCTCAGTTAACCGAGCCTGCAATTGCTGTAACAACTGTTCACGGCTGGAGAAGTGACGATTGGGCTTTTCAAATTCATCACTGGCGTACTTACTCAATACACCTAACGTGTAAAGCTCATCAATACCTTTTTGTTTTGCGTATTCACCCACTTGTTGATGATACATGCGAGCCTCTTCACCAAGCTCCCCCATATCACCAAAAGCTAAAATACGTTGACCTTCAATATCACTCAATAAGTCAATTGCGGCTTTTACAGACTGAACATTCGCGTTATAGGTATCATCGATTACAGTTAGCTTATCGCTTACTTTAATCATATTTACTCGCCCTTTGACTTCACCCATATTAGCAAGTGCATAAGCAGCACTTTTCAAGCTAACGCCAAACTCAGAGGTAAGCGCAGTTGCAATGAGTGCGTTCATTACATTATGTCGGCCAGGTAATGCTAGCTTTACTTTTACTCGCTCAGCAGCAGTGCAAATATAAAATGATGCGTGGGCTTGTTCATCAAGCGACACTTCCTCAGCCCATACATCAAGCTTTTGTGTGCTTGAAAGGCGTTTGATTTTTTCTTTAGGGAGTTTATCTAGCCAGGATTGACTAAATTCACTGTCGCAATTAACAATCGCAATTCCGCCAGATTTTAAGCCGTCGTAAATCTCACCTTTTGCTGTAGCAACGCCTTTGAGTGAACCAAACCCTTCAATATGAGCCGCCGCGACATTACAGACTACAGCCACATCCGGTTTAGTCATTGCTGCGGTATACGCTATTTCACCAATGTGATTAGCGCCCAGCTCAATAACTGCATATTGATGTTGCGGCTCTAATCTTAATAAGGTTAGAGGCACACCAATATCATTATTGAAATTGCCTTTTGTTGCCAGCACCTCACCGTGGCCGTCAAGAATTGCCGCACACATTTCTTTAACTGTGGTTTTACCGACGCTTCCTGTAATTGCGATAGTCTTAGGTGCAACACTCGCCATCACTGCAGCACCAACTTTACCAAGCGCTAAACGGGTATCAGCAACTAAAAACTGAGGAATATCTACATCTACTTTGCGGTGAACAATAGCGCCAATAGCGCCTTTACTTTTTGCTTGCTCTACAAATTTGTGACCATCGAAGTTAGGCCCTTGTAGCGCTAAAAACACCTCACCATCGCACAAAGTACGGGTATCGGTATTAATGTTCTTTATCGTTTTATTATCACTTGGGCTTTGCGTTGCTAACACGTTAGCAAGCCAATCAAAATCCATAGGGATCATAACTGCGATCCTCTTTTTTGTTTTTTTAAGGTGTGTTGTACAAATTTACGATCGCAGAAATCTATGCGCTGAGAACCGATAATTTGATAATCTTCATGGCCTTTACCGGCAATTAAAACAACTTCATTTTCTTTTGCGTTATTAATAGCAAACTCAATTGCAGCACCACGATCCGCTTCTAAATATGCGTGATGCGGATTATCCAACCCCGCTGCAACTTCTGTCATTACTTGCATTGGGTCTTCACTGCGAGGATTGTCACTGGTGATAATCACTTTATCTGCATTTTGTTCAGCAGCGCGTGCCATTATCGGTCGTTTACCTTTATCACGGTCGCCACCACAACCAAACACACAACTCACTCCGCCAGGAACATGTTGCTGTAGTGCTTGCAGTGCTAATGCGAGTGCATCAGGTGTATGTGCATAATCAACAATACACGTTGGTTGGCCTTGCTCACTGAAAGCCTGCATGCGCCCAGCAACCGGTTGTAAGCTAGCGCAACCTGCCGCCAAAGCTTCAAGCGGGTAACCTAAACCTAACAAGGTCGCAATGGCAGCGGCTAAGTTATACAAGTTAAATTCACCAAACAGTGGGCATTGTATCGCGATATCACCCCAACTTGTAGTTAACTGTGCCGAAATACCCGCTTTGTGGTAATTTACATCGGTAAAATATACAAACTTTGCACCGGCTGGCACCAAACCTTTACGGCCATAACAAATCAAGTTTGCAAAATCATATTGTTCTAACCATTGTTGGACTTGGTTGTCATCTTGGTTTAAAACAATCAATTGAGAATCAAAATCGCGAAATAGCATTAATTTAGCTTGTGCGTAACTGGCCATATCGCCATGGTAATCGAGGTGATCACGCGAAAGGTTAGTAAATACAGTCGCTTTAAATCGACTGCCCGATACACGGTGTTGCACTAATCCATGCGATGAAACTTCCATCGCCACCAGTTGCTTTTCCTGTGCCACAAGTTCAGATAAAATTCGTTGTACTTCGACACATGAAGGCGTGGTGTTTATCAATGGTGTTAACGAGTCTGGCTCGCCATATCCTAATGTACCAATAATTGCTGCAGGCTTTGCACAATAGTTGGCTAGGTGAGCTATCATTGCGGTAGTTGTAGATTTGCCATTGGTGCCAGTTACACCCACTAAATCTAGTTGTTTACTGGGCTTTCGATAAAAATGACTAGCTAGGGCTGGAAGCTTTTTATCCAAAGCTGATGTTAAGTATAATTGTTCAAAATCACTGTCAAACTCACATAAGCGATCTGCAATAACCGCTACAGCGCCGTTTTTAATCGCTTGATCTATAAATTGCCCGCCATCTAACTGATGGCCTTTAATAGCAACAAATACATCGCCCGGTTTTACATCGCGGCTATCTAAGCGCAGCTCATTTACCATCAAGCTCGTTGCATCTATTTCAATGTGTTTTAATATTGTGTGTAAATCACGCACCATCATCTTTGCCCTTCACGTAGGCCACAGAACCTTTATCTGGCGCTACGTTTAAAATTCGTAAGGAATTGGAAATTATTTCAGCAAATGCAGGTCCAGCCGTCGCACCGCCATAATAAACATCTCCACCGGGCTCATTGATTAACACTACAACAGCTAAACGTGGATTACTCGCAGGTGCTATGCCTGCAAAATAGCCAACATATTCGTCACCGTAACCGCCTACTGCCGCTTTTTTAGAAGTACCTGTTTTCCCAGCTGCACGATAACCGTCTACTTTGATACGGCTTGCAGTGCCTCCGTCTTCGAACACGCTTTCCATCATATGCACAACGGCTTCAACATCTTTTTGTTGAAATACCCGTTCCCCTTCAGGGATAGAGTCTTGCTTTAATACGGTGAGCGGTCTATTAACCCCCCCCGCACCTAACATGGCATAAAAGCGAGCCATTTGAGCAGTACTAACAGCAATATTATAACCGAATGATAGTGCGGCAATTTCATGATCAGACCAACGACGATTTGGGTAGAATAAACCACTACTTTCACCGACCATACCGGTTCCTGAATCAATACCAAAGCCTACTTTTTGATATAAACCTACAAAGTAATCTTTAGGTACGTCTTGGCTCACTTTCGTGACACCCATGTTACTTGAATACTTTAGAATATCCCGTAGCGTCATATCACCATGATTGCGCGTATCTTGAACTAAACTTCCACCTAATCGCATCCAGCCTGGGTAGGTATCAACGGTATCCTCCGGTTGGATTGTGCCGTAGTCTAATCCAGCTAAAATGGCCAGAGGCTTAACGGTTGAGCCTGGTTCAAACAAATCTGTAATCGCACGATTACGACGCTTATGAGGCGCTGCATCGGTTAGATTATTAGGATTAAAAGAGGGGCTGTTAACCATTGCCAGCACTTCACCGGTTTTCACATCAACTACCATGGCTGAGCCTGAGGTGGCTTTATAAGTCAAAACGGCTGATTTAACGGCTTTGTAAGCTATTGCTTGAATACGCTGATCAATGCTTAGCTGAATATTTTCAGGCTCTACTCGCTCTCTTTCATCTAGTACTTCAACCTCTCGGCCTCGCCCATCTTTACGAATTGTACGGCGACCTTCCTCACCCGTGAGAGCATTTTCATAGAGCTTTTCAATACCTTCAATGCCTTTACCATCGATATTAGTAAACCCTAATACATGGGCGGTCACTTCACCAGCAGGATAATAGCGCTTAGACTCATCAAGTAAATGAATCCCCGGTAAGCGTAAATCACCAATATAATTTGCAACAGCAGGGGTTACTTGGCGCTTAAGGTATACAAAACGTCGAGTTGCATCATCACGTAAGCGGCTGTTTATTTTTTTCGGTTCAATGCGTAATACATCGGCGAGTTCCCGCCAGCGTAAGTCATTTTTGTAATATAGCGCGACACGTTGATTAAGCAGGGCTTTATTTTCACTAAGCGCCTTTTGATCCTCGCCATTTTTGCGTGCCTGCCTAAGCACTTTTGCAACTAAAGATTTATGAAGGGCTTTTGGGTCTGCATACACACTAACCACAGGTACACTGACAGCTAGCTCTTTACCATGACGGTCAAAAATCATTCCTCGCTGAACATGCAGTTTTTCAACTCTCACCGTGCGTTTATTACTTTCAGAGCGTGCTTTATCAGGCTCAATAACCTGAAGATAAGCAGCACGAGACATCAAAGTTACAAAAACAAGCAGCACAACAGAGCACACCAGCATAAAACGCCATGTGATCAAACTATTTACTGGTTTTTTCGCTCTGCTTCTCATGGCAGTGTTATCACCTGTTCATCTTGGCTTGTTGGGCGTTTCATTTTTAGCTGCATAATCGCAATTTCTTCGATACGCGCATGCTGCGAATAAAATTCTTCCTCAACAAGCAAATAGCGCCACTCAAGGTCAAGTTCATCTCGCTCTTGTAGCAATTCATCTTGCTCTATCAACTCTTGCCGAGCGAGGTGGGTAATTTGCACCACACTCAAACTAGATGCGAATATCACAACCAACAAGGCCGAGGTTAGCTTATTTGCTCCTAGGCCTTTTAAAATTTCTAAAAATAAGTTGGGCTGGCGATGATTCGCTTTTGGTTTCATCCCAACCTCTGTGCAACCCTAAGCACTGAACTACGCGAACGTGGATTACGCTCAATTTCATCTTGGCTTGGCTTGATAGCTTTACCCACTGCTTTTAACGTCAGATTTTTATTTATTTGTGCATCTGTTAAAGGCAGACCTCTGGGTAATGCTGCTCCCTTACTCTGTTTTTTAATAAATTGCTTAACGATACGATCTTCTAGTGAATGAAACGAAATAACTACTAATCGACCACCAGGCTTCAAAACATCAATAGATGCTTGTAATGCTGTTTGAATCTCTTCTAATTCACTGTTGATATAAATTCTAATAGCTTGAAAAGTACGTGTTGCAGGGTGCTTAAACTTATCCTTCACTGGCACAGCTTCGTCAACTAAATCAGCCAGTTGCTTTGTTGTTGTAATCGGTGTGTGCTCACGTACTTCGAGTACTTTGTGCGCAATACGGCGACCAAATTTTTCTTCACCATACGTTTTTATAACGTGAGTAATATCTTCAAGTTCGGCCTCAGCAAGCCATTGCGCCGCGCTACGACCGCTGGTTGGATCCATGCGCATATCTAATGGACCATCTTTCATAAAACTAAAACCACGATCTGCATCATCAAGCTGTGGTGATGACACCCCAATATCTAATAAAATGCCATCGACTTTACCCAACAGATCGTTTTGCTGTGCAACCTCGTATATATTTGAAAACCGAGTGTGAGCAATAGCAAATCGGCTGTCATCGGCAAATTTTTCAGCTGCTTTTATAGCTTGTGGGTCTTGGTCAATTGCCTGCAGGCGACCAGTATCACTTAATCGCGCAAGTATTTGCCCTGAATGTCCGCCACGGCCAAATGTACCATCCATGTAAATGCCGTCTGGCTGAATTGCGAGAGCATCGATGGTTTCGTCCATAAGCACGGAAATGTGTTCAAATTGCGCTGTCATTAGTTATTAATTGCCTTTTTTATTAGCTACTCAAAGTGAGAAGTTGTCTAGATCCGGGCTTGATTCAAAATCACCGAGCATTTCAATTTCGGTGTCTTGACGCATCTGTTCATTCCAGCGCTCTTCATCCCAGATCTCAAATTTATTCATTAACCCAACTAACATTATCTTTTTGCCTAAATCAGCATGAGCACGTAATGACGGCGCCAGCAAAATTCGGCCATTTTTGTCGAGTTGGTATTCTGTTGCATTCCCTAATAACATGCGCTGCATGCGCCTAGCTCGTGGATTCATATTAGAAATTTTCGCAAGGCGTTGTTCTATATCTTGCCACTGAGCAAGCGGATACAACCATAAACAAGGCTCATTCAACGCGATGGTACAAATCACAGTGCCCATATCTTCAGACAGCAGCTCGTTTCGATACTTGGTTGGTACCGCAAAGCGTCCTTTGTCATCCATACTGAGCGAACTCGCACCGCGAAACATAAAAGCCTACAGAAAATTTTGTTGTTAACTGGCTAAAATTAGTTTTGATCCAATTTGATCCACTAAAAACCACTTTTTACCACAGTGCTCCAGTTTAGGGCTTGACAAGCCATTTTGTCAAGTCAGCAAAACTCTATAGTTGACTGTGCAAGCCAGAAAAAATAAGGCCTCGCACAAAGCTACTGAATTATGTGGGAAAAAGTGGAATACAATAAAAAAATATTTTTTTCTACTGATCAAGCTAACTAAGGCTCAACGACTGGTTACTGAATAAACGATGAATAATTACAAATAATCAACTTCATTAACGTACCGATTTTATCTGTTGTAAAGATTACTTAATCGACCTGTAATTATTACTGTTAAAAGTTAAATAAATATTAGCAGCCTCACAACAAAAAACCATAAGTCACTGAATGTAAATAATTTAGTTTTTTGGTATGGAAACTGCTGGTAATTAGTCACACTTGTTTTTAATTATTTAAGGAAGGAATATTATGGCTACAGCAGCTACAAACTCAAAAGCGTCAGTTTCAACTAACAGTAAAGTTGATCCTACTTTACCAACAAGCGAAGCTCCGCTCACAGAAAAAGCAACTTCTGCTGCACACAGCGCAGTTGACGCTTTATCAACAAGAGCCGCAACCGCAGAACAAAGTATTCGTGAAGGTGCTACTAGCTCTGCTGAAACGTTATCAGAAAAGCAGCAAATTGCCCGTGAAAAAATCACACAGTACAGTGGTAAAACACGCCAACTAGCCTCTGAGAATCCGCTTGCAACAGCAGGAATCGCATTTGCTGCAGGCATGTTAGTTACTGCATTATTCAACCGTAAGTAAGCTTAATCATGTCTCATTCTCAACACGCAAGTGAGAAACAGCAACATGCCACTGATCAATCTGATACGGCTGATCAGTGGCAAGTTCATCTCGAAAAGATTTCAGACTATTCCAAGCAGCTTTATAGCGATTACAACGCACAAGCAAAAACCTGTAAAAACATTGCTGCTGCCGAATGGCATCTCTCAACACGCTCACTAGCGCTTACTGTTATTTTGTTGGTATGTTTTGCCGGCGGGTTGGTGCTACTTTGGGCTGGGTTACTTGCAACAATAGGCATTGCTATTTTCGCCTTCAGCGAATCTTTATGGTTAACAGCGGGTTCTTTGATTGCATTACAGCTGCTTTGTCTTACTTGGCTTTGGAAAAACATAGGGTATATCAGCGGTAAAATCGGGTTCGATAAATCGCTCCGCAGTCTTCGTCAGCTATTAAATATTAATAAGGATGACTCATGATCATTGATTACTTCATCAATAAGCCACAGCGAAGGGTGGAAAAACTCACTGAAAAGATGGATTTGCGCGATGAACTTAAGCGTCAACATCATCAAGCATTAAACTACCGACTAAAACGCTTCGCAGTTACCAACGTCGGAATTGCAAGTGCATTTACAGCAGGAATGGGCTATCAAGCATTGCAAAACAATGATTCAAACAAAAGCAAACTGAGTAAACTCAGTAAATTCACCTGGCTTTTAAGGTTACTTTAATATGATCCGAATCATTTAAACACACAATTTAGCTTCTCATTTTTGCTCAATTTTATTATCGTAAAGCGATTACGATAGTAAGTGAGTCTTAAAAGTGAAAAAGCGCATTGTATTAACAGGGGGTCCTGGCGGTGGGAAAACAACTGCTATTGATTTATTACGCCGAGAGTTCTCCAAACAAATAGTTGTAGTCCCTGAGTCCGCAACCATGTTATTTTCTGGCGGCATAAAACGAAACGATTCTCCACAACTTATAAATGCACATCAGCAAGCCATTTTTAACCTGCAAAAGCACCTAGAACATATTCAACGCACTGAACATCCTGACCGATTAATGCTCTGTGATCGCGGTAGTTTAGACGGTCTAGCTTATTGGCCTGGCGAAGCTAACGCTTTTTTTGATTGTCTCAAAACAGATTTGCAAACAGAGCTTACTCAATATGATGCCGTTATTTTTTTTGAAACGGCCGCTAAATCAGGGCAAAGCATCCATAGTAATAACCCGGTGCGAAACGAATCTGACAAACAAGCCATACTACTCGATGACAAACTACAAGAAATCTGGTCTCAACACCCTAACTTCAACTTAGTTAAAAGCTCAGAATCTTTTATTCAAAAAGTGATGTTTGGCATCGAAACCATTAAAAAAGTAATGAAAAGTTACAATTGATTTAAAGCCACACAACTTAACCTCTATTATGTGGCTTTAGATAATCAATATTAGGGCCGTTTGGTACAATCTGCGTTGGATTAATCATTGTATGGCTAAAATAGTAATGTCGCTTAATATGATAAAAATCAACCGTTTTCCTCACAGAAGCAATTTGATATAGCTCGCGCAGGTAATTGCTCATTGCAGGGTAACTTTCAATGGTGCGTAAATTACATTTAAAGTGACCAACATACACACTATCAAATCGGATTAGAGTCGTGAATAAACGCCAATCAGCTTCAGTGAGCGTATCCCCCACTAAATAACGGTTTTTTTCTAAGCGGGTTTCTATGTTATCAAGCGCACTAAATAAGTTATCAAATGCGTCGTTGTATGCCTGCTGCGTCGTAGCAAACCCAGCTCTATATACCCCATTATTGATGTTGTGATAAACAAAGTCGTTTATTTCGTCTATTTGCGAGCGCAATTCATGCGGATAAAAATCCAAGGTATTGCCAGTTAAAGTATCAAAGGCTGAATTAAACATACGAATAATCTCAGCAGATTCATTACTAACAATCCGATTAGTTTTTTTATCCCACAATACAGGAACAGTTACTCGCCCAGAGTAATCAGCTTTATGTAAAGCATAAATTTGATGCATATAAGCTTTATCAAATAAATCATCTCCTGAACTGTGGTTAGATTTATCAAACGTCCAGCCATGTTCAAGCATATCAGGACTGACCACCGACACACTAATATAGTCTTCGAGCCCTTTTAAATGACGAAATATAAGCGTACGGTGTGCCCATGGACACGCCAGTGACACATACAAATGATAACGCCCTTTTTCAGCTTTAAAGCCAGCCTCCCCTGTTTTTCCAGCACCGCCATCAGGCGTCACCCAATTGCGTAGTTGAGCTGCTTCACGTTTAAATTCACCTTGGTTGTTATCAGTGTCATACCATTTATCATGCCACTGACCATCGACAAGTAAGCCCATAATAATCTCCTATAAAGTACCAAATTTACCGGTTTGATAATCTCGAACGGCTTGTTGCAACTCAGCTTCGGTCGTCATAACAAACGGTCCCATGTGTGCAATTGGTTGGTTAAGCGGCTCACCCGCAAGCAGTAATACACCCGCGCCCTTGCTTGAGCTAAAAGCAATAGCACTTTTTAGTTGTAAAATAAGCAAGCTACCAGCTTTAACCGTTCCCGCTTGCTCCGTATCAATTTCGCCTGTATGAACATAAATCATCACTTTTGATTGAGCTAAAGGCGGATGTGTAAACTGAGTATTTGCAGGTAGTGTTACATCAGCCAACATGCCATTCGCCGCTAAACCTTGTAAGCTTGAAATTTGCTGATCATCAGCAAACTGCCAACTACCAGCTAATGCAGTTAACTTAACACCTTGCTCATCTTGCTTCACGGGCGCTGGCGAGGTTGTTGTGTCTTGATATTTTGGCGCCCTTAACTTGTCTGCGCTTGGCATATTGAGCCAAATTTGAAAGCCATGCATACCTTCTTTTGCATCTGCCAGTGGCATTTCACTGTGAATTACCCCAAAGCCTGTACTCATCCACTGTACATCTCCCGCACGAATGGCTTTTTTATTTCCCATTTGATCCTGATGTTCAAAACCACCTTTAATGATATAGGTGAAAGTTTCAATCCCGCGGTGCGGATGGGCAGGAAATCCGCCCATAAAGTCATTTTGATCGTTTGACTTTAGCTCATCAATCATTAAAAAAGGGTCTAGGTGCTTGCCATCAAAGCCAGGAATACGACTAATGTTGACTCCATCACCATCGCTGGTAGCGTAACTTGATAGGGTATTTAATATTTGCATGATTGCTCTTATATGCTTAACTTAAGTTAATCTTAGTCATATCAACTCAAAACAACCATTGCATAAATTAGTATCAATCATTCGCTTAAACAGAATGATTATTAACCTTATATTTTATATGGTTATTTTTTAGTTTTTTAGATACAATTTTGCCCCAAATGAAAATAATAAAGAGTATCATTATTTTATCTTTATCATTAAAAACTCGTCTTTATCGCTTATTCATTTTATTAAGCTTACCTGGCATTGTGGCTATTTTATTTAGCCTTTGGTATGCAAAAGAGAATGTACTCAAAGAAAGTCGTATGCAAGCACTTGCTATTGCCCAGCAGCTTACTGCACAGCAAGCAGGCTTATTAAATGAAGTAAAAAATTTTACTGTTCAACTTGCAAGCTTGGATGATTTTTCAGCCCCGCTAAAAGAGGGGTGCCCAGCCTATTTAAAAAAAATAAGTGCGCTCAACCTGGAAATAGCCAATATTGGGATTATTGATTTAACAGGAGAACCACGCTGTTTATTAAGCGGTATGAACAAGAACATCAATATTAGTGATCGTCAATATTTTAAAAACGCCCTTGCTACGAAAGATTTTGCGATCGGTTTTTTTCAAAAAGATCGAAGTTTAGATACCCTCACAGTTAATTTTGCATACCCACTGCTTGATGAAAATCAGACTCCCTATGGCGTAGTAGTGAGTGTTATTACTTTAGATTGGTGGAGCAAAAAACTAGCAAGCTTTCACCTTCCTCAAGGCACACTTGCGATTATTACCGACAGCCACAACCGAGTTTTAGCAAATTTCCCTTATGATGCACAAAGGTTTGGTAATAACATCAACGAATACGGTTTCAGTGATGCAACATCAGGCTTTAACAATATTGTTGATTTTAACGGTGTTAATCACGTACTCCATAAACAACAAATGTACAAAGATGAAGTAAATAACACGCTCAATGCCTATATTGCTATCCCTTTTGATAAAGACATTGAAAATGCAAACCAGCTTTTTATTAATGCCCTAATCACGTTCATTATTATTATTTCGATAATGTGTGTGTTTGCTCACTTACGATTAAAAAAAGCAATACTTACTCCATTAAAACAACTAACTTGCGCCATTCAAGAGCTTGCCAAAGGATATTTACCAAAACAATTTAGCCTAAAAAGCCCTGAGCTCAACTCTCTATACAAACACTTTGAAGAGATGGCGCAAACACGCTTAGCCGCTGAAGCACATGTAAAACGCCAGCATAGCGAGTTAAGTAGCTTACTCAGTGCATTACCTGATACTTATATCCGTATTAATATTCATGGTGATGTGCTTAATTTAGGGGGGCAAGTTTCACGCTTAAATAAACCTGTGTATGCCAATTCCAAACTACATTTACGCGATTTACTCGACGAAGAGAAAAGCAAACAATTACTACAAAACTTACCTACAGGCAAAGAGACAGCGCAATTTGAATTACAAGACTCAGGTGAGAATCCAAAGCACGTTTACGAGGTAAGAATTAGCGCTAAACCTAATAGCAACGAATACACCTTAGTATTACAAGACATCACGCTTAGAAAACGTGCAGAAAAAGACTCTCACCTTGCCTCTTTAGTCTATGCCAATAGTAGTGAAGGCATGGTGATCACCGATCCGAACGCCATTATTTTGGATGTTAATCCCGCTTTTTGTGAGGTCACTCAATACCGCAAAGATGAAGTACTAGGTAAACCCATTGCTATTCTAAACTCAGGAAAGCACAAAAAGTCTTTTTACAAACAAATGTGGCAGATGATTGAGCAATCGGGTCGCTGGCAAGGTGAAATACAAAATAGGCGTAAAGATGGTGAGCTTTTTACCGAATGGCTGACTATCGATACTGTTTATGATGAACACGCTAAGCCTCACCGCCGCGTGGCAATTTTTACCGATATCACAGAAAAAAAAGCCGCCGATGAATTAATATGGCACCAAACACACTTTGATCATTTAACTAATTTGCCTAATAGAGTTGAGTTAAAAGACCGATTAAATCAACGATTGAGTAAAAATTACAGTAAAGATTCGCCGCTGGTTATCATGTTACTGGATCTTGATCACTTTAAAGATATTAACGATACTCTAGGCCATTTTTATGGTGACGAATTACTTAAAATGATTGCGCACAGGCTAATGGAAACAAATCAAGATATTGATTTTATGGCCCGAATTGGTGGTGACGAATTTGTTATCGTGCACACAAAAATTATAAGTGAAGATCACATTAAAAAAGTGGCAAAAGATCTACTTCAAGCTATGTCGCAACCATTTCTGCTCGAAGAAGAAGAAATCTTTATTGCAGCGAGTATAGGTATTGCGATTGCCCCCACAGATGGCGACTCATGTGAGCAACTACTCAAGGCCGCAGATCAGGCCATGTTCCAAGCCAAACAAAATGGTCGCAATTGCTACGAGTTCTTTAGTTTAAAACTGCGTGAACAAGCACAGCATAGAATGGAATTACTAAAAAGCATGCGCTACGGTATTGAGCAGCATGAATTTGAGCTTTATTATCAGCCAATTGTCGATCTTAGTTCAGAAAAAATCCATAAAGCTGAAGGATTAATGCGCTGGCAACACCCAGTTCAAGGCCTTATTAGCCCTGCCCAATTTATTCCACTCGCTGAGGAGTCAAGATACATCAATCCACTTGGTCAGTTCGCATTTATCAAGGCACTGCAAACACTGCAAACTCTTCGCAGCATTGATAACAGCTTTCAATTGAGTGTTAATGTATCCCCCGTACAGTTCAGTTGTTTAGACAGTGGTTTAGATAGGTGGCCACAGCTGCTGCACGAAGCCAACTTACCGCTCAATGCTATCGTTGCAGAAATCACAGAAGGCCTGATGATTTCAAAAGAACCTCTAACACAGCAGCGACTTAAATCATTAGAGCGGTCAGGCATGGAATTAGCGCTCGATGATTTTGGCACGGGTTACTCTTCTCTTGCTTATTTGCAGCAAATGGATGCAGATTATTTAAAAATAGACAAATGTTTTGTTGATGACATAAAAGAAGGGAATCAACAGCTCGCTCTATGTAAGGCCATTATCAATATGGCTCATCAGTTTAATTTAAAAGTAATTGCAGAAGGAATTGAGACTCGCGAGCAACACCACTTATTGCTGCAACTAGGCTGTGACTATGGACAAGGCTACTTGTTTTCAAAACCATTACCTGAGAAAGAACTCATTGCATTAGTGAATAAACAACACAATTAATCATTAGCCGCAGCAAAAATGCTGCGGCTAGGTTATAAAATCTTAATCACCTGCATCCGTATTACGGGCGTGCTGTTTCTTTTGACATTTTGTCAGGGTATCGGCCACATAAGCGCCCCTTTCTCCCAACTCACTTTCGTCACCTTTAGTGCTATCGCATAATGTTTGCTGCTCAATACTGGCATTAAAAGCCGCACCAAAAATAATGATAAATGCACTTAAATATAGCCACATCAGCATGATAACAACACCGCCTAGTGAACCATACGTTTCGTTATATGAGGCAAATTGAGCAACATAGAATGAAAACCCGACAGACGCAATAATCCACAATCCAGTCGCAAGCAATGAACCAGGTGTAACCCAGCGCCACTTAGCTTCACGGCGATGAGGTGCATAACGGTATAAACACGCCAATGCAACATTAAATATCACTGCTAAAAATGGCCATGATATTAGCTGTATTACAAGATCCACTCCTTGAGTAAGCCCAACCAAATTTAAAACAACAGGTAAAATACCGATGATCAATAAGGCGATCACTGCAACCATAATTGCGCCAACAGAAAACACAAACCTAATTAGTAAAGCAATTAAAAACTGACGCTTATTTTGCTCATGATATGTAATATTGCACGCAGTTATAAGCGCTTGAGAGCCTTTACTGCTACTCCATAAAGCCAAGATTAATGTGCTGATCGCGCTAAAACTCAAAGTTGCTTGCGACTTTTCGCTCACAGCGGTTACTTGCTGCAAAATAATGTCGCGTGTGCTTGGCGGTATCAAGGTAATAAACTGACTTAAATGAGCCGTAATTTCAGCCGGTGATGAAAAATAAGCATACACAGAAACTAACGCTGCAATAGCTGGAAAAATGGCTAACAATGCATAGAATGCAACGCCTGCAGCCACGAATGTCAGATTATCTTTCGATGAACTTTTAAATACACGTTTTATGATACTCCACCAGCCACGTACAGGTATTTCACTAGGTGAACTCGCCCCATAACCGTATTTATGTTTCGCCATGATTTACCCTCTACACCCTGCAACTAGTATTACTCGCTTGTTGTATTTTATGGATACATTGCAAACAAACTTGCTAATAAACTTTCATATAAGTACAGCAATATACTTGCCAAGTAATACTGGCCTTTAAATTGCAGTTCTATCGCTTAATAATAACCTTAGAAAGTATAGGAAACAGCAGGTGCATAATTTTTATATTGTTTTAAATCAAATTATTACAACCGCATCTAAAGATGTTTCTACATCATCGACAGTGTATTCATGGCAATCCACTGTCGCTGTTATCCAAAGTCAAATAGTGCAGTTTTTACACGCCGCTGGGCAAATGCTACCCGCTATTTTATTGGGTATTTTTGCTGTCACTTGTTGTTATTTTATTGCCCGTCCTTTGTCTTATGTACTTCTAAAACCTTTAGGATATGTTAGTGAAAGTCGCTTACTTCACTTGGTAGTAAGGCGCTTTATAAGTACGCTTATCATTTTATTTGGCTTGTATATTTTTCTTCGCTTAGCGGGGTTAACCGAATTTGCTGTTGCTGTAATGAGTGGCACAGGACTGCTTGGTTTAATACTCGGATTCGCCTTTAAAGACATTGCTGAAAACTTTATCTCTAGCTTACTACTGAGTGTGCAACGACCATTTAGAATAGATGATGTCATTGAAGTGAATGGTCATTTAGGTGTTGTTAAAAAGGTCACTGCACGCGCAACAACCCTGGTCGATTTTGACGGCAACCATATTCAAATACCCAATGCCACTGTATACAAAAACACGATTAAAAACCTAACTGCAAACCCCAAAATGCGTGGTAGTTTCACGTTAGGTATTGGCTACGATAACAATATAAAACAAGCACAACAGTTAGCACTAACAGTTATTAGCAATCAAAAAGCCGTATTAAACGACCCCATACCACAAGTACTCATCAACGATTTAGGCTCGGCAACGCTTAATTTTACCATCTACTTTTGGGTTAACAGTGAAGAACACAGTGTATTAAAAGTCGCCTCGCAATTAATGCGTGAGTTAGTAAATGAGTTTACTGAACACGGCATTAGCATGCCAGATGATGCCCGGGAACGTGTATTACTCAATAGCCAAGGTGAAGATATATACCCAGCTAAAAGCGAGTCTGGTCAAACGGAAAATGCCCCTTCATCGGCAAAAATACCGCACACTTCACAGGTTACTGCATCAAGTGTTGATGATGTCAGCAGTGACACCGGCGAAATACGAGAACAAGCAGAAAAATCTCGCGATCCAGAGCAAGGTAGTAATATCATTTAATTTCAAACACAAAAAAGCCCGCAGCGTTAACTGCGGGCTTTTTATTGAATGAGTGAGTCAGCCTATAAGCCGGGTTCTGTTCTTTCCGAAGAAAGCGATAATCATTCGTCTAGGCCATAAATCGCTCTATGGCTCAAGCAACCTACCCGGTTCTCACGTGGGCCACGCGTTCATTATTTAAAATGATAGAACCCTATTTGGTCTTGCTCCGAGTGGAGTTTACCTTGCAACCGACTATTACTAGCGGCCCGGTGCGCTCTTACCGCACCCTTTCACCCTTACCAACCGAAGTTGGCGGTCTCCTCTCTGCTGCACTTGTCGTGGGCTCACGCCCCCCAGCTGTTAGCTGGCACTCTGCCCTGTGGAGCCCGGACTTTCCTCCCCCTGCGCATTTTCGTTGCAGGCAGCGATTATCTTGGCTGACTCGGCGCGCAGTATACCTGAGCTTGTAACTCTGTGCAGTAAAGAATTAACCTTTTTCGTCAATAATTGTTTTGTATAAAGCGTTTTTCTTCATTCCAAAGTAGTCAGCCACAATACCGCAGGCTTTTTTCATTGGCATTTCACTTTCAAGTAGCGCAAGCATTTTACGTGCTTCGGGTGGAATGTCGTCAACTAGCTTTGGTTTGCCTGGCAGCATCAATACTATCTCACCACGTTGCTTGGTTGGGTCGTCGGTTAAAAACTGTTTTAGCTCAGTAACGGATCCATTAAAAAAGGTTTCAAAGGTTTTGGTAAGTTCTTTAGCAAATACCACCTGTTGCTCGCTGCCAAGGGCGCTCTCTAAATCATCGAGGCTGGCCATAATACGGTGCGTACTTTCATACATAATACTGGTAATGCCTGAATTAACCGCTTCGATGAAAAAGTCTTGGCGGGCTTTACTTTTCGCGGGAGTAAAACCAATGAACTGAAAACGATCAGTGGGAAGTCCTGAGCAGCACACCGCCGTAATTGCAGCACACGCACCGGGCACAGGTGTGACATGCGCGCCTTGTTCACGGCATAAATTAACCACCGCATAACCTGGGTCACTAATTAAAGGCGTACCAGCGTCTGAAACTAATGCAATATTTAACCCTTGATTTAGCTGGTCAATAATTTGCTGCGCTTTTTGTTTTTCATTATGGTCGTGCAAAGCAAAGGTTTTAGCTTTAATACCAAAGTGACTGAGCAACTTGCCAGTGTGGCGTGTATCTTCAGCAGCGATTAAGTCAACTTGAGATAGTGTCGCAATTGCGCGCTGACTTAAGTCGTCAAAATTGCCAATTGGGGTAGCAACGATGTAAAGAGTGCCGATTTTATCTGAATTCTCCTCATTTAACATTGAGGTCTCCTGCGTCAGTCAGTAATATAAGCAAATCGCGTTAACGTATTGGGAAATCATTGTGCGACTTAAACTTGTTAGTCTATTAATCATATTGTCAGGGTTATCGGCCTGTAGTACAACCGAAAAACCGACTAAAACCAGTGAAAACCTTAGTTCAGCGAATAGTTCTGCACAAATTCAAGCAACTGATGCACGCTCAATGTACCAACTTGCCTTAAATCGCCAAGGTGCAGATAAAATTCAGCTACTTTATAGCGCACGCGATGCTGCAATTACAGAGCAGCGCTGGCCATTATTAGAACAAATATGCACTGACCTTGAACAAACCCCCAGCGTTGATCAAATTCAAAACAAGCTTTACATCGCATTTGCGCAAAAACAACAAGGCAAAAACAGCTTAGCGCTCGAAATGCTAGCTACTTTAAATAATCAGCTTACTCAAGCTGAGCACTTTGCGTGGCACCAATATTTAACGGGCAGTGTGTATACATCGCAAGAGTTACCTAAAAAAGCCGTGCCTTATTTTTTTAAAGCATCTGAAACAGCTAGCAAAAGTAATTTAACTATTCCAGGCTTAAACCAAGCATTATGGCAAAACTTACAGCAACTATCTTCTTATGCTTTAGAGCGCTTCAATCGTGGTTCGGTCGTTCAACAAGGCTGGGTTAATTTAGCGTTATACCACCAAGTATATTCGGGGGCTCCGGTTGAGCTAGACCAAGCAATCAACAACTGGCAAAGACGTTATCCTGGGCACCCTGCCTCAGCCGTTTTACCAGAAAAAGACGCTGATCTGCTAGCAGCTGAGCCGATAAATATAAAACGTTTAGTGGTATTACTGCCCCAGTCAGGTGCAAATGAGCGATTAGGTGATGCACTAAAAGCCGGCATCCTAGGTGCACTCGATAATAGTGAAATAAATGAAACCACTTTTATTGATGAAATGCTAAGCACACCAGAAATTAACGCCAAATTAGATGAAATACAGCCCAACTTTGTAATTGGCCCCTTGCTTAAAACAAATATAGATAAACTGACAAACGAGCAATCGTTGAAAAGCTATCCTACGTTGCATTTAAATGCGATTGAAGGCGAGCGAACCTCAGCTCAACATTACTTTTTTGCACTCAACCCAGAGCATGAAGTACAACAAGCGTTAGAACACTTTTTAGCGCAGGGCTACCAAAAGCCTATGCTCCTAGCACCGGATAACAGTGCAGGCCAACGCTTGGTTGATTACTTTAATGTTCAATGGCAGCGCTACAGCGAAACCCAACCACAAGTGGGTCTTTATAAAGACAAAAAAGACATGCCAAATACGATCAAAGGCTTGCTCGAAGTCGCTGAGTCTAACGAGCGTATAAAAGGTGTGAAAGCATTATTTAAAACAGAAGTAGAAAGCGAAACGCGTTCGCGCAGAGATATCGATGTAATTTATATCTTAGGTGATGCGACTGAAACACGCTTAATAAAACCCTATTTAGATGTGAACGTGAGTACCTTTGCCGATCGTATTCCTCTTTATGCAAGCTCTAAAAGTCATAGTAAGCAAATAGATAGAACTGACAAAGGTGACCTTGATGGTCTATATTTCACTGAGTTACCTTGGATGCTAAGTGGTCAAATTGCAAATCAGACACTGCGTCAACAATATAACTCACTGTGGCCTGAGCAAGTAGATATTAGCCAGCGTTTATTCGCGATGGCGTACGATTCAGTCGCCTTGCTTGATGATCTAAACCAGCTGAGAGTGTTTCCTGGAAAACAGTATGCAGGTTTAACCGGCCAATTGAGTATTACCAGTGACGGCCAAATTAATCGCCAATTAAATTGGGCGCAATATAAAGATAAGCAAATAAAGCCTGTAAAACTTAAAACACAAGCCCCCGTGCCTTTGTTTATGCAAGTTGCAAGTGGTGAATAATTTGCTAAAACCAACAAGGATGTTGTCATGTCGTGGTTTAAGCAGTTGTGGCAAAATAGCCGAGAAAAAGGTCAATACTACGAGCTAGAAGCTCAAAAATATTTACAACAGCAAGGGTTAATTCCCATAGAGCGCAATTATAACTGCCCCTATGGTGAACTAGATGTGATAATGCGTGACGGAGACACGCTGGTATTTATTGAAGTTAAATTTCGTAGTAGTAACGCAAAAGGCGGCGCTATTCATGCGTTAGGAAAACAAAAGCAGCAGCGCCTAAAGCGCACTATTTATCATTATTTAGCGGCCAAAAAGCTAATAAATCAGCCGCTTAGAATCGACTTTGTCGCAATAACTGGCGACACATCGCAACAACTTAATTGGATAAAAAACGTATTCTAATATGCAAGATACTATAAAAGAAATTTTTAAAGAAAGCATTCAAGTACAAATTGCGGCAGGTGAAGTACTACCGAGCGCATTGGAATCCGCTGCATTTACAATTGCACAAAGCCTTATCAATGGTAATAAGTTGATTTGTTGTGGCACTGCAAGTTGCCATATGCTGGCACAGCATATGGCCGGCGTACTAATCAACTTTTATGAAACTGAACGCCCGTGCTTGCCTGCAATTGCGCTCTCGCAGGAGCAAATTAACTTAGGCCAAAACAACCAAAGTGAAGACCACGAGACATTCGCACGTCAAATTAGAGCATTTGCACACCAAGGTGATTTATTGTTGGTGTTAGCAAGCAACGGCAACGAAAAAAATATAATTTCTGCCGTCGAAGCTGCACTTACCAAAGATATGAAGGTCATAGTTATGGTAGGCGATGACGGAGGTGAACTAGTCGGATTATTAGGCGCTAATGACGTAGAAATACGCGTTCCCTCAAAACGTCCAAGCCGTATTATTGAATCTCACTTAGTGAATTTACATTGTTTAAGTGAGCTTATCGATTTAACCCTATTTCCTCAGGATGAAAGTTAATGCTCAAGCAGTCTCTTATTATTATTAGTACCGTTTTATTGTTACAAGGTTGTGCCGCCGCTGTTGTTGTGGGTACCGCAGGCGCCGTGACGGCTGCAAATGATCGCCGTACCATAGGCTCACAGATTGACGACAGTAACATTGAAATTAAAAGTGGTATTGCCATCAACGACGTACAGCGTTTAAAAGATCATGCAAACCTTAACGCCATTAGTGTTAACGGAATTGTATTGCTGATTGGCCAAGTGGCTACGCAAGAAATGAAAAACGAAGCCATGCAAGCGATTGAGAAAATTCAAGGTATTCGTAAAATTCATAACCAAATCAGAATTGGATCTAATATTAGTATTAGTACAAAAACGCATGATTCGTGGTTAACATCAAAAGTTAAAACTCAGTTACTAACTGCTGAAAATATCAGTAGTAATAATATTAAAGTGGTAACAGAAAACAGCGAAGTATTTTTAATGGGCTTAGTCACAGATGCAGAAGCAAATGCTGCAGTGAGTATCGCTCGAAATGTATCTGGCGTAGAGCGCGTTATCAAAGTTTTTGAATATTTATAAATTAATTTAAAGCCACAAGTAACTCGTTACTTGTGGCTTTTTAGCTTTAGCCAAGTGACTTAATCTTATTGATTATATCAACATTAGCGGCTGGAAAGTTGTATTCATCTAGTTTGTCTATTGCAACCCACGCACTTTTTTGGCCTTCAGCGCCATGAGCATCGCCACTAAAATCTGTTACTAAATGCACATCTAACTTTACACATTTATCACCATAGTCATGCTCTATGACCATTAGTTCGCTTGAGCTGTTTATGGTAAGCGCAACCTCTTCGTGTAACTCGCGTTTAAGCGCGTCAAACACGCTTTCGCCACTTTCAACCTTACCACCTGGAAATTCCCATAAACCGCCTTGATGTTTGTCATCTGGTCGTTTACAGATGAATAATGTATTGTTCGCTTTAATCACACCAACAGCTACATGGACAATTTTTTTGGTCATTAGACACCCTTTTTCTTTAATTATAAAAACCTATTGGCGTTAAGCTTGCTGACACACAAACACCCTAAAACACTTGCACAAAGAGAAGTGAATGAGAACAAAATGAGGTAAAGCCAAATAAACCTAGCGCCTAGTTACTTCCCTAGCACCTAGAGCCTTACCCCTTGCACCTTATAAGCGCAGCGCCTCTTAACCTCTTTTTAAACAAATCACTTAAAAACGCGATATAAAATCGCTGCTACAAAACACTTCCGCGGCGGCAAGCCACTCGCCTACAAAACAATTTTTACCACCGAGGGCACCGAGGCGCTTCGCTGCACAGAGAAGAGAAAAACAAGTAAAATCACTGTTGTTTCCTCTGTGAACTCTGTGCTCTCTGTGGTGAACTTCTACTTTTTTTCGTTTTAAAACGCGATATAAAATCGCTGCTACAAAACACTTTCGCGGTGGCAAGTCGCTCGCCTACAAGTGAAATATTAACCTCAAAATTAAATATTAACACCCGTAGGCGTTAAGCTTGCTGACGCAAAAACAGCTTAATAGCTGCACCGATAAGAAAGAATTATGCCTAAGCTCCTAGTCACTTCACTAGCTCCTAGCCCCTAAAACTTTCTCCTTAATTAAAAAACAAAAAAGCGACGCATGCGTCGCTTTTTCAAAGTTTAAACTGGGGTTACTTTAATTTACCACAACACTGTTTAAACTTTTGGCCAGAACCACATGGGCATGGCTCGTTACGGCCTACTTTAGGCTCCGTACGGGCTGATACAGTCGCACCTGCTGGAGTTTCACCACCAACGTGCTCAGCTTCTTCATGCTGGTACTGACGAGGTGCATTTTCGCTGCGACGATGCTGCTCTTCAACTTTTTCAACGTCTTCTTCTGCACGTACTTGAACCTTACTTAAGATGCCTACAACATCAACTTTAAGGTTTTCAAGCATTTCAGAGAACAACTCAAATGACTCACGCTTATATTCTTGCTTTGGATTCTTTTGCGCATAACCACGTAAATGAATACCTTGGCGTAAGTGATCCATCGCAGCTAAGTGATCTTTCCAATGCTGATCCAAGCTTTGTAGCATAATTGCTTTTTCAAACTGGCGTAACACAGACTCACCAACTTGCTGCTCTTTTTCTTTATAAGCATTAGTAACTGCTTCTTCTATACGATCACGTAACTTTTCTTCGTACAGCTTGCTGTCGTCGGCTAACCACTGCGAAATTGGCAGTTCCAATAAGAAGTCTTGTTTTAAGCGTTCTTCAAGACCCGGGATATCCCACATTTCAGCCAAGCTTTGCGGCGCAATATACTGGTCAATCATACCGTTAAGTACATCACCACGAATTACCGTAATTGTCTCAGAAATATCGCCTTCAACAAGTAATTCGTTACGCTGTGCGTAAACAACACGACGTTGATCGTTTGCTACATCATCATATTCAAGTAATTGCTTACGAACATCAAAGTTACGTGCTTCTACTTTACGCTGTGCGTTTTCGATAGCACGGTTTACCCATGGATGTTCAATGGCTTCACCACGTTGCATACCTAGTTTACGCATCATGTTAGTCATGCGCTCACCAGCAAAAATACGCATTAGTGCATCATCCATCGAAAGGTAGAAACGGCTTGAACCAGCATCACCTTGACGACCCGAACGACCACGTAGCTGGTTATCAATACGACGCGACTCATGACGTTCCGTACCAATAATATGTAAACCACCGGCTGCAATTACAGCATCATGACGAATTTGCCATGCAGCTTTGATTTCAGCTATTTTCTCATCCGTTGGGTTATCAAGTTTTTCAACTTCGCTGTTCCAGTTACCACCTAACACGATATCCGTACCACGGCCTGCCATGTTGGTAGCAATGGTTACTGTACCAGGTAAACCAGCATCAGAGACAATATCCGCTTCTTGAGCATGGAATTTTGCATTCAATACGTTGTGCTTGATTTTTTCTTTACGTAAAAACTGCGATAAATACTCAGAACTTTCAATCGAGATAGTACCGACCAATACAGGCTGTCCGCGCTCTTGGCAATCTTTGATATCTACTAAAATGGCTTCGTATTTTTCATCTTGTGTTAAATACACTAAATCAGCACGATCATCGCGGATCATCGGCTTATTTGTTGGCATTACAACGGTATCTAAGCCATAGATTGACTGAAACTCAAATGCTTCAGTGTCTGCAGTACCAGTCATGCCGGCAAGGGTATCGTAAATACGGAAATAGTTTTGGAAGGTAATTGAAGCCAGTGTTTGGTTTTCGTTTTGAATTTTTACACCTTCTTTTGCTTCAACAGCTTGGTGTAAACCTTCAGACCAACGACGCCCTTCCATTGTACGGCCTGTGTGCTCATCAACAATGATTACTTCGTTTTCTTTAACAACGTAATCAATGTCTTTTTGATAGAGCTTATGGGCACGTAACGCAGCATAAATGTGGCTAAGTAACGTAATGCTACCTGCTGAATAAAGCGAATCGCCCTCTTCAATTAAGCCGCGCTCTGTAAGTAATTCTTCAACTTTAATTTGACCACGTTCAGTTAAATGAACTTGTTTGGCTTTTTCATCAATGGTGAAATCGCCATCGCCTTCAACACCTTCTTCGTCTTCTTTTTCTTGTAGTTCAAGTAAAGGAACGATGGTGTTAATTTCAGTGTAAAGCTGCGAGCTATCTTCAGCAGGACCTGAAATAATAAGCGGTGTACGTGCTTCATCGATTAAGATTGAATCCACTTCATCCACAACAGCAAAGTAAAGCGGGCGCTGTACGCGTTCATCAATACTGAACGCCATATTATCGCGCAAGTAATCAAAACCAAATTCGTTATTTGTACCGTACGTAATGTCTGCTGCGTACGCTTGTTTTTTCTGTTGTGGCATCATGCCTGGCACATTACAACCCACTGTTAAGCCTAAAAACTCAAACAATGGACGGTTAGTCTCAGCATCACGCTTGGCAAGGTAGTCGTTCACCGTAATAACGTGAACACCCTTACCTGTTAAACCACGAAGGTAAGCGGGTAAACTTGCTGTAAGGGTTTTACCCTCACCAGTACGCATTTCTGCGATGCGGCCTTGGTGTAAAACCATGCCACCTAAAAGCTGAACGTCAAAGTGACGCATGCCATTAACACGTTTTGACGCCTCACGTACGACAGCAAATGCCTCAGGCAAAATGTCATCAAGACTTTGCCCGTTATCGTAACGCTCTCTAAATTCTGCTGTTTTGGCTTTTAAATCTTCGTCTGAAAGCGCTTCTAGTTGCGTTTCAAGCGCGTTGATTAGCGCGACCGTCTTTCTTAAATTTTTAATAGTGCGGTCATTGCGACTACCAAAAATCTTGGTAAATAAATTAGATATCATGATAAAACCGTTACAATGTATTCTTTGTTAGCTGAACATCAACTAACCCATTTTATGCACCCATGTGATGGGGATGTTATTACTAATTAATATACTGCTCGTAAAAAGAACATATTAATTAATAATTTTGGTAAACGCTGTAAATTTCAGCGTTTATCTCGTGCGCCACTATACCAGACTCTGCGATACAACGAACTATCAGTTGATAAAGTTAGCCATTTTTAAGAGAAAAAATTCAAAAATGCCGTAAAGATAACTTTAACCCGATAAACGAGCCTGCAATTACTAGAGTGATATGGAGATGCGTGAATAAAAAATCAAGAGGGGTGTGGGAACTTAGGTTCTAGGTTCTAGGTTCTAGGTTCTAGGTTCTTCAATACTGCTGCAAACTGAATATACTTGGCACAGCGTTTATTTTTTACCATGCTTGGCTAGGCGCTCTAACTTCTCACGTAGTGACGGCGGCGCATTTTGTGCAATTGCATTGAGGTAATCAGCCGTTTGCTCACTCATAGCCAGTTTTTTTGCTGTGGTATTATTTGCAGGCTTTGCGGCATTATTTTGAGTTAATCGTTGGCTTGATTGCGGGTTAGCGGTAATTTTAATTTGCCCAAGCTCAGCCATCCCTGCACCACGAAAATGTGACAGCATATCCATTTTCAAATAATTTAAACGAAGTGCAATTGGCGCAGATACAGCCTCAATCATTAATGTACCGTCTCGATAATTGCTCACTCTGCACTTATCAGCCAAATTAGGGCTTAAAAACTCAGTTAAAAGTGCTTGCTGTTTATCGAGCGCTTGGCTTTTCCCCGCATAATTAGACAAGCGGCCACTGAGACCAGCCATAATATCGTTCAACGGTTTTGGCGCGTATTTATCTTTAGCCATCACAACACCAATAAAAAAGTTAAGGGCTAGATTTTAATTCAATACAGCGCTTATTACCACCAAGTAAACATTAACACCCGTAAGCGTTAAGCTTGCTGACGCACAAACACCGATAAAAAGCTAAAACGCGGTGGCAAGCCACTCGCCTACAATTAAATATTATCACCCGTAGGCGTTAAGCTTGCTGACGCAACAAGCACCATTCAAAACTTATAAAACGCGGTGGCAAGCCACTCGCCTACAATTAAATATTAACACCCGTAGGCGTTAAGCTTGCTGACTCAATAAGCACCATTTAAAACTTATAAAACGCGGTGGCAAGCCACTCGCCTACAATTAAATATTATCACCCGTAGGCGTTAAGCTTGCTGACGCAACAAACACCATTCAAAAATTATAAAGCGCGGTGGCAAGCCACTCGCCTACAATTAAATATTAACACCCGTAGGCGTTAAGCTTGCTGACGCAACAATAAAAATTAATCCAAATAACAACAATCCCAAAATGGATAATCACCAATATATTTAACCAACCCAGCCCTTAAGGGGTTAGCAACGATATACCGAGCCTGCTTAATTAAGTCACTTTCAGCTCTAATTTTATGATCGTAAAAATTGGCTTGCCATATCCGCCCGCTTAAACCTCTTTTTCTGTTAACTTTTAATGTGGTTGTACTTTTAAACTGCCCGATCAAGCGCGACAAACTCATGGTTTCATCTTGTAACTGAAAGAGCCAATGTAAATGATCCGGCATTAATGAAAAGCAAATAGTTGATACATTCTTATTTTTGCTAAATTCATATATCTGTTTTGAAACAATATAAGCGATTCCAAAGTTTGCAAAAATGGGAATTCGTTGCTCACAGCAAATCGTTACTGAATAATAACTATAGCGCGCTGAATGTCGCCCCTTCACTCTTTTATTACTATCACACATGAATCCCTCCATTAGACACATTTAATAATAGTAGTATGTGAATAAAAGCCAAACTCTCATAAACGCGTTGGCAAGCCACTCGCCTACAGGTTAATTAGGTACAAACAAACCTTTGGTGCTACACTTTTCAAACCCAATTAAAGGAATGAATCATGCAAATAAAACACCACGGAGCGGTGAATGGCGTTACAGGCTCATGCCATGAACTACAAATTAGTAAAAGTACTTCTATATTAATTGATTGCGGGCTATTTCAAGGCGAAGACGCCGGAGTCGACCTATCTATCGACTTTGATTTATCAACCGTTACGGCACTCATTGTTACCCACTGCCACATTGATCACGTGGGCAGAATACCCTACTTGCTTGCTGCTGGTTTTACCGGGCCTATTTTTACCTCTATTGCATCGGCAAGCTTACTCCCTCTTGTGATTGAAGATGCACTAAAGGTAGGCGTTACCCGGGATCAAACCATAATCAATGCGTGTTTAGAACTACTGAAAAAGCGCATCATAAAAGTGGAATTTAATACATGGTTTGAGTTACCCGTAAATAATAACCACGAGCTAGCGAAAGCCCGACTACAAAGAGCAGGGCATATTTTAGGCTCTGCTTATGTTGAGATAGATATTGGTAAAAAACCATCAAGCCATAGAGTGGTCTTTTCCGGTGATTTAGGTGCGCCATACACACCACTACTACCAAGCCCAAAAGCCCCCTATAAAGCAGATACACTGGTTATAGAATCAACCTACGGTGATAAAAACCATCAAGGCCGTAAACATCGCACACACACCTTAAAGAACATAATCGAAAAAGCAGTGTCGGATAACGGTGTAGTGCTTATTCCCGCATTTAGTATAGGCAGAACACAAGAACTTCTATATGAATTAGAGCAGTTAATACATCACTCAGGTAAACAATCCCCGTGGCGCACAATTGAAGTCATTATAGACTCCCCCATGGCCGCAAATTTTACCCTGCAATATCGCCAATTTAAAAACTTATGGGATGTTGAAGCCAAACAACGATTAGCAAGTGGCCGACATCCTCTCAACTTTGAAAGCCTTCATACCATTGATAGCCATAAGGAACACCTAGCAGTTATTAACTATTTACGAAGCCGAAAACAGCCCGCTATTATTCTTGCTGCGAGTGGCATGTGTACTGGAGGCCGAATCGTAAATTATTTAGATGCATTTTTAGCAGACAAAACCACCGATGTAATTTTTGTTGGCTACCAAGGTCGTGGCACTCTTGGGCGAGATATTCAAACTTACGGTCCCAAAAATGGCTATGTAGAAATTAACGATAAAAAGGTAAATATAAACGCTAAAATTCACACTATAAGTGGCTACAGCGCTCATGCTGATCAAAATGGTTTAATTAAATTTGTAACCGGCATGCGTAAAAAGCCCAGCCATATAAAAATAGTGCATGGTGATGAAAATGCTAAACAGGCACTGGCAGATAAATATAAAGAGGTATTGGGGAAAGGAGTAAAAATAGAAATAGCGAAAGGTTAGGTTCTAGGTTCTAGGTTCTAGGTTCTAGGTTCTAGGTTCTAGGTTCTAGGTTCTAGGTTCTAGGTTCTAGGTTCTAGGTTCTAGGTTCTAGGTTCTAGGTTCTAGGTTTAACAAATTATAAAGTATGACTGTTGTGGTCAACTAATTCCGGACAGTGAATTAAGTTTTTCTTCTGCTACAGCAGGGGCAACCATTTGATTATAGCTATGTGGTCTGTGCCAGTTATAGTAATTCATCAAATAATAGCTAATATCTTTTTCAGCATCTTGATAATTACTATAACCTAATGATGGAACCCATTCCGTTTTTAAACTTCTAAATAGGCGCTCCATCGGGGCATTATCCCAGCAATTTCCTCGGCGGCTCATGCTTTGTTTTATACGGTAACGCCACAGCCTTTGTTGAAACCTTTTGGCGCTGTACTGACAGCCTTGGTCTGAATGAAACATTAGCCCAGATGGCTTGCCCCGTTGCTCGTATGCTCTATCTAATGCTTTAATAACTAAGTTAGTATCAGGCTTATCAGACATTGCCCAGCCAACCACGCGACGAGCAAATAAGTCGATAATAACAGCCAGATAAGACCATTTATTACCCGTCCAAATATAGCTTATATCTCCACACCAAATGTGGTTTGGACCATCAACGTCAAACTCACGATTGAGTATGTTTGGAATGTCTGCTCGCTCCACCGTCGCTAATTTATATGAATGAGGCCCTGGTTGTTTACAGACTAATTCCAGGTCACGCATGATACGGCGTACCTTAAAGACACCAACAGGTAAGTCTGCGTCCTTTAGCATCGCCACCAACGTGCGGCTACCGGCAGCTCCACGACTGAGCGAAAATAACTCATTAATCGTCGACCTAAGTTGCACCTCTTCAAGCTTAATTGATGTCTCACGCTGCTTAAAATCATAAAAGCTCGAACGCGGAACATCAAACACGCTACAGACCATTTCTACAGACTCATGCTCACTTAAATGGCCAATCAACGAATATTGTTCATCTCGTCTGACATTAAGAGAGCGGTAGCCTTTTTTAAAATTGTTTTTTCTCTTTCAAGTCGATTAACTTTAGCTTCAAGCTCCTGAATTTTTTGTTGCTCAGGGGTAAGCGCTTTAGAGTTTGGTGTTGTGCCACCACGCTCATCTTGTAATTGCTTAACCCAGCGACGAAGGGCTGTTTCACCGACTTCTAGTGAGCGAGCAGCTTCTGGGAATGAATATCCTTCATCAAGGACTAATTTTGCTGAATCAAGTTTAAACTCTTGAGAAAAAGAGCGACGTTGTTTTGTCATAGAACACCTCTGTTTGAGTGGTAATAATACCACCTAAATTGGTGTCCGGTTTCATTGAATCACAACAGACACAAAAAAGCTACGAGCCGCAGGTATCGAGCTACGAGATAAAAAGCATCTAAACCCTAGCACCTTTACTTATGCCTTAATTTCTAGCTCTGTGCTCTTAGTGATCTCGGTGGTTAATTAATCATTAAAAAATTTTTACCACCGAGAACACCGAGAAGAATAAGTTGCATCTAGTGTCTAGTCACTCCAAGAACCAAGTTTCTTCCCTAGTACCTTTAACCTTTCAGCCTCATAAGCGCAGCGTCTCATTATCTCTTTGTTAATAAATCACTTAAAATCAACATGACATAAAGCCGCGCCAACGATTAACTTAAACAGCCTTTAAATGGCTTGGGTTTTGCGGATTAACCAATTCAGATACAAAACTTGTAAAGTCAGCACCTAAGTTTTCATCACGCATGCTGTATTCAACAATTGCTTTTAAATAGCCAAGTTTGTCACCGCAGTCATGAGAGCGACCACTCATATGGAAAGCTTCAACCGTTTCAATATTCATTAGCATATCAATAGCATCAGTCAGTTGAACTTCATTACCAGCACCTACAGGAGTTTTAGCTAACAATGACCAAATAGCTTTTGATAATACATAGCGACCAACAACAGCCAAGTTAGAAGGAGCTTTATCAACTTCAGGCTTTTCTACCATGGTTTTAATTTTTGCACTTTCACCTGCCCCAATTACAACACCATCAATATCAGCAATACCGTATTTACTCACATCTTGCTGTGCAACTGGCTCGAGCATAATTTGACTTGCTTTAACATCATTAAAACGCCTGATCATCGCAGCTAAGTTTTCAGTTTTTTGGTCAGCAGTATAAGCATCCAAAATGACATCAGGTAAAACAACAACAAAGTCATCATCACCAATAATTGGCTTAGCACATAACACTGCATGCCCTAACCCTTTAGCTTCGCCTTGGCGAACATGTAAAACGGTCACATCAGGCGGGCAAATTGAACGGACTTCGTCTAATAACTTACGCTTAACTCGTTTTTCAAGCGTAGCTTCTAACTCAAAACTAGTATCAAAATGGTTTTCAATCGCATTTTTTGAACTATGCGTTACTAACACAATCTCTTTAATACCTGCTGCAACGCATTCATTCACAATATATTGAATGAGTGGCTTATCAACCAAAGGCAGCATTTCTTTTGGGATAGCTTTTGTCATTGGTAACATACGAGTACCAAGTCCAGCTACTGGAATTACAGCTTTCATAATTAATCCTTTATTATATTTATTTAATTCAATTCAATTCAATTCAATTCAATTCAATTCAAGTTTAAGTTTAAGTTAACAACACTATTTGCACAAAGAGAAGACAATGAGCATAAATGAGAAGAAAAGCTTCGAGCAACGAGTTCCTAGTCACTTATCTAATACCTTTGACCTTTAACCTCTAAAGCACAGCGTCTCTTAACCTCTTTGTAAGTAAATCACTTAAAATATTCGCGGCTGAAGCCAGCTCCTGCGATAAATTTAAACTTGTAGAAATAGCTTTAGCCATGAATTTTAAACCGCGCCGCATAAATCTAAACTCCGATGCCAACCCGTACCAACCCGTAGGCGGGAGTTTACCTCGCGCAGCTTTTAGCAGTATTGGTCGAAGCACACAACTCTACATCTAACACATTTATTATTTATTATTTATTATAAAACTCTTTATACCAATCAATTAGCTCTTTAACGCCTTGCTTAACACCTACCGCAGGCTTATAGCCTGTTGCTGCAAATAAATCTTGCGTATCGGCATACGTTTTATAAACATCACCAGCTTGCATTTCGCGGAAGTTCTTTTGAGCCTCTATGCCTAAAGCAGATTCTATTGATGAAATAAACTCCATTAGATTAATAGGGCTACCATGGCCGATATTATAAACTTTAAATGGCGCTGAGCTTGATGCTGGTGAACCTGTTTCTACCTTCCATGAATCATTACGCTCAGGCACTACTTCAGCAGCGCGAATTACACCTTCAACAATATCGTCTATATAAGTAAAGTCACGCCACATATCACCATTGTTATTTATATCTATAGTGTCGCCGGCAAGAATTTTTTTAGTGAAAATATATGGAGCCATATCTGGGCGGCCCCACGGACCATAAACAGTAAAAAAGCGTAAGCCAGTTGTTGGTAAATTATATAAATGAGAATAGCTATGTGCCATTAATTCATTAGCTTTTTTAGTGGCTGCATAAAATGACACCGGATGATCAACGCTGTCTGTTGTTTCAAATGGTGTTTTCTCATTTAACCCGTACACAGAGCTTGAAGATGCATACACTAAGTGCCCAACTTTATTATGGCGACAGCCTTCTAGCACATTTAAATGACCAACGAGGTTAGAGTCAGCATAGGCATCTGGGTTTTCAATTGAGTAACGAACACCTGCTTGTGCAGCTAAATGGATTACTCTATCGAACTTTTCAGTTTCAAAAAGCTCACCCATAGCTGTGCGATCTGCAATATCCATTTTAATAAAGGTAAAATCAGGGTGTTCTTTAAACTGCTCTAGTCGAGCCAGTTTTAAATTTACATCATAGTAATCATTTAAATTATCAATACCTACAACAGTATGATTTGTCGCTAATAATTTTAAGCATGTGGCAGCACCAATAAAGCCAGCGGCACCAGTTACTAAATACTTCATGTTAATCCTTTTTTAATTTTGGGTTCTAGGTTCTAGGTTCTAGGTTCTAGGTTCTAGGTTCTAGGTTCTAGGTTCTAGGTTCTAGGTTCTAGGTTAATCAGTTTTAAAATAGCTACAGGTTTTGTGCAACGAGCACCGAGCTAATTAACCTAGCCATATTTTACCACCGAGGGATTCGAGGCTCTTCCCTATAACCTGACACCTACTACTTTTATTTGCCTAGTACCTAATACCTTTATTTACCTCATAAGCGCAGCGTCTCTTAACCTCTTTGTGAATATATCACTTGACACTGTCGCGGCTAAAGCCTGCTCCTACCCAAACACTATTTGCACAAAGAGAAAATAATGAGAGTAAATGAGAAAAACCACGGGCTACGAGCTATAAATCCTAGCCCCTAGTCAATTCCCTAAAACCTAGTACCTTTGCCCTTTCACCTTGCAACTAAGCACTCTGCGCCTAATCACTACCAAATAAGTCGCGAGTGTACACTTTATCACTCACATCAATTAACTCTTCAGCCATACGGTTTGATACAATTACATCTGCAAGCTGTTTAAATTCGTTTAGATCTTTCATAACGTGTGAATTAAAAAAGGCATCCTGATTTAAAGCGGGCTCATAAATTACAACTTCGATACCTTTAGCTTTTATACGCTTCATAATACCTTGAATAGCAGATGCCCTAAAATTATCAGAGCCAGTTTTCATTACTAAACGGTATACACCCACTACCTTAGGACTACGGTTGATAATAGAATCTGCAATAAAGTCTTTGCGCGTTGTATTTGCATCAACGATTGCACCAATCATATTATTTGGTACATCTTTATAGTTGGCTAAGAGCTGCTTGGTATCTTTAGGTAAGCAGTACCCACCATATCCAAACGAAGGGTTGTTATAATGTCTACCAATACGAGGATCTAACCCTACACCTTGAATAATTTGCTTGGCATTTAAACCATGGCTTTCAGCGTAACTATCAAGCTCATTAAAGTAGGCAACTCGCATTGCAAGGTATGTATTAGAGAATAGCTTAATTGCCTCAGCTTCTGTTGAGTCTGTAAATAACACATCAATATCAGTTTTAATTGCACCCTGAGCTAGTAAATTGGCAAAGGTTTTAGCACGTTCACTTTGCTCACCAACAATAATGCGAGATGGATGCAAGTTATCATAAAGAGCTTTGCCTTCACGTAAAAACTCTGGCGAGAATATAATATTATCAGTGCCGAACTTTTCTTTAACTGATTGGGTGTAACCTACAGGTACAGTCGATTTAATCACCATAGTAGCAGTTGGGTTAATACTCAAAACGTCTTTTATTACAGATTCAACAGAACTGGTATTAAAATAATTTGTCTCGGGATCGTAATCTGTGGGAGTTGCAATTATAACAAATTCAGCACCAACAAGGGCTGAGTCTTTATTAATAGTGGCAGTAAAATTAAGTTGTTTGTTTTGCAAAAAGTCACTAATTTCAACATCAATAATAGGGGATTGTTTGTTTTTTAATAAAGCTACTTTTTGTTCATCAATATCAAGTGCAATAACTTTGTTATTTTGCGCAAGTAACATAGCGTTTGAAAGGCCAACATAGCCAGTACCAACCACTGCTATTTTCATGTAAATCCTTTAATATTATTTAATTGTTAATGTAAAAATTTATTTCATGTTTGAAAAGTTAGTAATTCCTTCAAGTTCAAAGAATATTAACGAGCATATAGAGAAGTGATTATAAATTTCAAATCCAAATACGTTTAACTTATCTCCATTTAAACCTGACATATGCCATTCAATAAAAATCATCGATAATAAGTGATAAGTGCTGAAATCAAGCTCTCTAATGATAATTTAGGTAACTCATTAATGCCAGCTGCTGCTGCTCTACCACCACCAGTTGGAAATTGACTACATACATCTACGGCTCCAAATTTGTCATTTAAAGGCGCTCTCACACTGATCGTGTAACTTCCTTTATTATTATAGGTGACAACTGCATGGGCCTTATTGGGTGATTGATTTGCGAGGTCATTTCCTAGTACTCCGCTGACTCTGCGTGCCCATGCTGCATCTTCAAGTAGAATTACTTTCGCAACGTCACAATCATGTAGCACTTGTGCATTAGCAGCTTGATCCATATCCGCTAAATACGCACTTTGTAGAACATAAAAAGGAGACCCTTTATCAGCAATTGCATCCAATGGCGATTGATAGCTTAGTAGCTTTTCATAGAGTGCTTCTGGAGCAAAGTGAAGGTCGGCAACTTCACTACCATAACCATTATAATTAATATATGTACCAAACGCTTTAAGTTGCGATTTTTCAGTTTCAGAAAGCCCTAATGCGTCGGCTTCACGATCCGCTTTTGCAAATAAGTTATCACCATAAGCCGCTGTAATTGCCCATAAATGATACTTTTTATCTATTAAATTACTCACAATTAAACTAGTACACATATCTGGATCAAGATCTAAATGTGAAAATAAATTTGTATGATTAGGAATTGTACCTGCTTTATGGTGATCTATATACATTACTCGTGCCCCAACACCTAGTGCATCGTGCAACGCAGCCATGTTTTTTTCCATTGAGATATCAAGTACACGAATGCAATCGCCTTGTTTTGGAGTTATCTTTTGTAAAAGATTAATATCTCTTTTGACACCCGTTATTTTTACTGTATCAGTAGGGTTGGCTAATTGAAGTTGAAGCAACGCAATTATGCCATCCGCATCACCATTAAAAATATCGTATTTCATAATCTCTCAAACATATCATTTTATTTACAGCTAAAGGTTATTATATCTAATAACTATAACTTCACTATATTTTTGTCTAGTAAATATTTAACTATTTGCTCTGTACTTTGCTCAATGCTTTGTTCAGCCGTTTGCACATGTATTTCTGCAGACTCAGGAATATCAAACGCTGAGCTAATTCCTGTAAAATTAGGAATCTCTCCGGCCCTTGCTTTTTTATATAATCCTTTGGGATCGCGGCTTTCACATATTGCGATAGGTGTATCGATAAACACTTCAACAAACTCACCTTGTGCCATAATGCTTCGTGCTAGTTGGCGATCTTTTGCGAAAGGGGATATAAAAGCTGTAGACACAATTAACCCTGCATCAACAAATAGTTTGGCAACCTCGCTAATACGCCTAATATTTTCAACGCGGTCTTCATCACTAAAAGTTAGTCCTTTATTTAAACCTATTCTGACATTGTCGCCATCAAGCAAATAGGTATGACAACCCATCTCAAATAACTTTGCTTCAACGGCATTTGCAATTGTTGATTTACCAGAACCACTTAAACCTGTATACCAAAGTAAAACGGGCTTATGCCCTTTGTGCTTTTCTTTTTGTTCACGCGATACAGTTTGTGCGTGCCATACTATGTTTTCAGTCATTATTGTTCCAAATATGATATTTAGCGATAAGTTAAATTCGCTTTTCAATAAGTTAGATAATTAAGTTACGTTTTTAAAACGGAAAAAATACCGGCACAAAGCTCAGCACGATGGCGGCATAAACAATACTCACAGGAAGCCCCACTTTAATAAAGTCATTCATTTTATAGTTACCCGCGTTAAACACCATTAAGTTTGTTTGATAACCATAAGGACTTATAAAGCTACCACTGGCTGCAAAAGCAACAACCATGACAAAAGGAAGCACATCGACACCAAACCCCGTCGCGATGGTATAGCTTATCGGAAACATCAGTGCAGCGGCGGCATTATTAGTAACAAACTCAGTCATTAACCAAGTGGCCACGTACACCAAAATAAGCGATAAATAAATATAGCTTGGATCGTTAAACTGATTCAAAAAGTTACCCAAAATCAGTACAACACCGGAGTTAACCAATGCCGTTGAAAGCAAAATCGCTGAAGAAACAATAAGCCAAATATCTATCGGAAATCGGCGAATAATTTCATTGGTTGTTAAACACCCAGCGAATAGCAAACCGCCTAAAAATAACACCAAGCCTTCTAATAAATCCACAACGCCTAAAGCAGCGCATGCAATCGTCGTGATAAACCCACCTACAGCCAGCCATGCACGCCATCCATTTATTCGGCTTTCGGGTTCAACTCCTGACACAACTAAAAAGTTTTTATTAATATTCGTTCTGGTTTTATAGTCATCACCCACCGCTAAAACTAAAAAATCACCAGAACGGATCTCAACATCTCCAAGTTTTCCTGAAACTTGCTCGCCATCACGCCTAATAGCAACAACTGCGGCATCAAATGAAGCCCTAAATCCCGTTGTTCTTAATGTTTTCCCTACAATGATACTTTCTTGCCTAACAACAACTTCAGTTAAATTATTGTGTAGAGAACCGTTTTTTTCAGCAAAAATCTCCAATCCAGAGAACTGACTCAGTTGAAGAACTTTATTAATATCGCCACAAAATATAAGCCGGTCTCCCGGTTGGATAACTTCAGACGGTGAAACAGGGCTAATTAAATGTTTATTACGCACAATTTCAACAAGAAACAGCGACTCTAAATGCCTTAAACCATTCCCTTCAACGGTTTTACCTATAAGCTCTGAACCTTGAGCTACTTTTGCATCTATAAAGTACCCTTCTGAAGACGCTTTACTTTGTTCAATATCGGGTAAAAATCGCTGACAAAAAAACAACACGGTACCGCAACAAACAACCAAGATCATGCCAATGGCAGTAAACGAGAAAAAAGATAAAGACTCCCCTGTTGACTCCATAAACATAGAGTTTACGATTAAGTTTGTAGACGTACCTATTAACGTTAAAGTACCACCAAAAATAGAGGCGTATGATAATGGCAATAATAGCTTACTAGCATAGTGATGGGGGTTATTTCTAATAGGTGAAAGTAACGTCGCAACAACGGCAGTATTATTCAAAATAGAGGAAAAAAAGGTCGTCACACCAAACAGTCGAAACCACGTAGAACGATAGCTTCTAACAATGATTTTAGCCGCTAATAACCTTAATAATCGTGTTTTTTCTATTCCCAAAGAACAAATAACCAACAAAATGAGCGTTACTAGTCCAGGGTTAGAGATACTGCCTAGAAATTGCTCTTTAGAAACCAAACCAAAGGCAATTAACGACAGCAGCGTACAACCAAAGATAATAGCAGGTTTAGTTTGTAAAACCACTAAACCTAATATGGTGCAGGCAAAAATAGCAAGCGTTAAAAAAGCATCTAATGGCATAAATACACCAGCCATCCTTAGTAAAAGTAAAATGTGCGGGCAAATAAGCCCGCATTCCATAAAAGTAATTTATCTAATTACTTTTGCTCCCCAATGCGGGAAGTGTTTACGAACCAAGGCATTAAACTCAACCTCAAATGCAGAGTGATCGCTTGACTGTTGCTTTGGTAGTGACTCAATAGGTTTGCGGATCATACCCGCTCCAACCGTTACATTTGATAAACGATCAATAACAATAAATGCACCTGTATGCTTATTTACATCATAGGCATCAAATTGAACAGGTGCAGTTAGGGCAAGCTGGCAGCGGCCTATTTCATTTAAGTTAAGTTGGGTCGCGTGTTGGTGTTCTAACGTGTTGACATCGACTTTATAATTTATCGCTTCAGCATAACCAAATACCGATTTACTACCCACTTTAATTTCGTATTCACGATCTACATGTAATGGTTCTTCTGTCATCCACACGATGTCAGCTTCAAAGCTACTTGTTGAAAACGGCTTTTCGTGTGGGCGTACTAACATATCGCCACGACTTATATCGATTTCATCTTCAAGCGTTAGCGTTATAGCCATTCCTGCCGATGCTTTTTCTAAATTACCATCAAAAGTAACAATTTCTTTTACTTTACTTTCTTTTCCTGATGGCAAAGCACAGATTGTGTCACCAACTCTAATATCACCCGCAGCAATCGTGCCGCTAAAGCCTCTAAAGTCAAGATTAGGACGGTTTACATATTGTACCTGTAGCCTAAATGCATCATTTTGTGCACGTTTAACTTGTACTGTATTAAGTAACTTCATTAATGTAGAGCCAGGATACCAGCTCATAGCTTCACTTTCATTAACCACATTATCACCACGCAATGCCGAGATAGGCACAAATCTTACGTCATCAAATGAAAGGTCTTTTGAAAATTCACGGTAATCTTTTTTGATATCTTGGTAAACAGATTGCTCATAACCGACAGCATCCATTTTATTAATCGCAACAACGACATTTTTAATACCAAGCAATGAACATATATAACTATGACGGCGTGTTTGTACTTGAACACCATGACGAGCATCAATCAAAATAATAGCTAAATCACACGTAGAAGCTCCCGTAGCCATATTCCGCGTATACTGTTCATGCCCTGGGGTGTCGGCAATTATAAATTTACGTTGTTCGGTTGCAAAGTAACGATATGCAACATCAATAGTAATGCCTTGTTCGCGCTCAGACTGCAGCCCATCAACGAGTAGCGATAAATCAAAATCATTATCGGTGGTATTAAAACGTTTAGAGTCTTTTTCTATGGCCGCCATCTGATCTTCAAAGATCATTTTGCTATCGTAAAGCAAACGACCTATTAAAGTTGATTTACCATCATCGACGCTACCGCAGGTTAATATGCGCAGCATGTCTTTATTTTCATGTACTTTTAAATATGCTTCTATATCAGTAGCAAGTAAGTTCGTTTCTTGTGACATAATTTTCCCTACAATTTGGTTCAATAAGTTAACGGCTATCAAGTGTATTCAACATATAAAGTAAGCATGTTGTGCACTTTATAAAATTTTTTAAGCCTTATAATATGGCTAAAAATAACCTTCCATTTTCTTTTTTTCCATTGAACCAGCAGAGTCATTATCAATCACTCGTCCCTGACGTTCAGAGGTAGTACATAACAACATTTCTTGAATAATTTCTGGTAATGTTTGCGCTACAGAACCAACAGCTCCTGTTAGTGGGTAGCAACCTAGCGTTCTAAAACGGACCATTTTATTTTGAACTTTTTCATTTTCTTCAAGTTTCATACGCTCATCATCCACCATGATCAACGTTCCATCACGCTCTACCACAGGGCGTTCTTTAGCAAAGTATAAAGATGGAATATCAATCCCTTCAAGGTAGATATACTGCCAAATATCAAGCTCTGTCCAGTTGCTTAATGGGAATACACGAATACTTTCACCTTTATCCACTTTGCTATTGTAAACATTCCACAGTTCAGGCCGTTGACTTTTAGGATCCCAACGATGATTTTTATCTCTAAATGAATAAACACGTTCTTTAGCTCGTGACTTTTCTTCATCACGACGAGCACCACCAAACGCAGCATCAAACCCATGCATATCAAGCGCTTGCTTTAAACCTTGAGTTTTCATAATATCGGTATGCTTTGCGCTGCCATGAACAAATGGGCTACATCCCATTGCAATACCTTCAGGGTTTTGGTGAACAATTAAATCAAACCCATATTTTTTGGCCATATCATCTCTAAACTGGATCATTTCTTTAAATTTCCAATTAGTATCAACATGCATAAGCGGGAAAGGTATTTTTCCTGGGTAAAAAGCTTTACGTGCCAAATGCAGTAATACAGATGAGTCTTTCCCTACAGAGTAAAGCATTACCGGATTATCAAACTCCGCTGCAACTTCTCGCATAATTTGAATGGACTCTGCCTCAAGGGCTTTGAGATGAGTTAATTTAACAGTCATAATATCAACTTATATTATTAATTTAAAAATTTAAAAATATACTTACGAAGTAACATTTCTATTAATCGAGGTTCTAAGCTAACTTAAAGGTATACCAATTATTTCTAATAATCAGCTTAGAGTTAGCCTATCAAAACCTCATCGGGCTAGATTTAGCAAAATTAATTGTTATTTGAGCTATATCTTAGTGAGAACGCCTCATATAACTCATTAAAAATATAATAAAGCAAAATATTTAATTGCATATATTCACTATTTTTTGTTTACCATCATCAGATTGTAACTTTTTAGCATTCCATACTAAATCACAAATACCATCGGTCGGGTTAAAGCCTGTTGGTGCATCAAGTAATAACTGGCGGATTGTTTCATGATCAAAGTTATGACAAGCAATATCGAGCGCTTCTAAAAACACATTTAGCTCAGCAAACGGTAACATTACTTCGCTCGCGGTCATGATACGCTCATGTGTGGTTTCGCCAACGTTATCGCCAATTAATAGCTCTTCAAATAGCTTCTCTCCGGGGCGAAGGCCAGTGCATTTTATTTCAATATCGCCATGGGGATTGTTTTTGTCTTTAATCTCAAAGCCGGATAAACGTACCATTTTTGATGCTAAATCTTTAATTTTAACTGACTCGCCCATATCTAGCACAAATACATCGCCACCTTTACCCATAGACCCAGCCTGTATAACAAGCTGTGCAGCTTCTGGTATGGTCATAAAAAAGCGAGTGATATCTTGGTGAGTAAGCGTTATCGGCCCCCCCTCTTGTATTTGGCGTCTAAATAAAGGCACTACTGAGCCGGATGAGCCAAGTACATTACCAAAGCGCACCATACAAAAACGAGTTCGATGCTTAGAGCCTTTATTTTGAGCAAGGCCTTGTAATACAAGCTCTGCCATACGCTTAGTTGCACCCATTACATTAGTTGGGCGCACCGCTTTATCCGTAGATATTAAAACAAAGGTATCAACACCAGCATTTACAGCGGCTTTTGCGGCATAATATGTACCAAATACATTATTACGCACGCCCTCTACCACATTGTGTTCAACTAAAGGCACATGTTTGTATGCCGCAGCGTGATAAACCGTTTGTACACTAAAGGCAACCATTACGGTTTCAATGCGATTAATACGTTGTACTGAGCCCATTATTGGTATCAGTTCTATATCTAGCTGATTATTAACTATGTATTCATTGAGCTCTTTTTCGATTGAATACAAACCAAACTCAGATATTTCAAACAATACGAGTTTGCTTGGCTTTTGTTTAACTATTTGCCTACAAAGTTCAGAGCCTATAGAACCACCGGCTCCGGTTACCATAACTACTTTATCAGCTATATTCGCCTTCATAAGCTCTGGTTTTGGTGTTACAGGGTCACGGCCGAGTAAATCTTCAATTTCAACATCTCTAAATTCAGAGAGCTTAGCTTTGCCTTCAACTACATCTGCCATGCCGGGGATCGAAAGCACTTTAATTGTAAGTGGTTCAAGCTGAGCTAAAACTTCTTTACGCCGGGCGCGTGTAGCACTCGGTAAGGCTAATAAAACCTTTGTAGCCTTGCCTTTATTTATTAAATCGTAAATTCCTTTAAAGCTAATTACCGGTATCCCCTGAATAATTGAGCCTTCTTTTGTTTCATCATCATCTACAAAGGCACGCACAAAATATTCAGGGCCAGCACCTAGCGCGGTTGCTAACTGGCGACCAGCAGAGCCAGCACCATAAATAATAACCGACTCTTTATTGGCAGTAGCCATTTTACCAATCATGGCGCGCACTAAAATACGTGAGCCACCTACGGTCAACAAACAAAGCCACGCAAATATAAATGGCATGGTACGCGGTATGCTCACACCAACAAAAAATGATAACAGCACTAATGCTGCGGTAGTAATTACAGTGCCAAGCACAATAGCCCACAGCGCTTGGGAGTTCATGTACCTAAGTACAGCACGGTATAAACCTAAATTAATAAATGCATAAAGGCCTGTAGGTATAAGTAAAGCAAGTAGTAACCAATTACTCGGCTCATTAAAAGGAGTAAGGCTGTCTAAGCGAACAATTAATGCCAACCAAAAGGCTGCTGCAATAAACAATGCATCAATAAATAAAGTAATTGCGCGTTTTTTAGCACGCGATGCACCCAAGATAGAACGAATGAAACTATCCACAACAAGTTCCCTTTTTCTTGTAATATGTTGATTCAAAAAGTAAGAGTAATAGTAAACTATTACTTTGTTAAAATTTTATGAATTATAGCTTATAAATTGCGTAGGGGCTAGGAGTGCCCAAAGGTCAAAGGTCAAAGGTCAAAGGTCAAAGGTCAAAGGTCAAAGGTCAAAGGTCAAAGGTCAAAGGTCAAAGGTAGATTAATGACCCTAACCCCATGACTCAATCGATTTCATTAAACCTGATAGCATCTTGGAAAGCTGCTTTGTCTCTTCGATCCAAAGTTCTGATGTTTTTATATCAATCTCGCCAATTTTGACTGCTATATAAATTTGAGAGCGTAACTCACCACAACTACCTTTAGAGTATGAAAGAAAACGCGCATAATCTTTAGGGGTCTTCCTCTCGTACCCCTCTGCAATATTCGAAGAAATAGATAAGGCTGAGCGAGTAATTTGATCCTTCAACCCAAACTCTTTACTCGCTTTAAACTGCATATAAACCGCACAAGCTAAATCAGCTGAGCGCTGCCATACGGTTAAATCTTCAAATTGCATAATAACTAAATCCTTGTCTGTTATTTTTCCTTAACCTTTCATCTTTTTCCTTTAAACTTTTACCTTATTACTTTGACGCTAACCCAAACACTTCTTTCATTACTTGAGCCGTTTTGGCTATTTCAGTCTCAGTTAAAGTTGGGTGAACTAAAAACATAATTGATGTTTCGCCTAACTCAACAGCATTTGGTAAGCGTTTTTCTGGGCGCCATGGGGTGTTATCAAAGGCTTTTTCTAAATACACTTCTGAGCAACTGCCTTGAAAACACGGCACGCCGCGCTCTACAATAGTGTTTACAATCCGGTCGCGATCCCAGCCTTCGGCTAAGCACTCTGGTTTAATAAACATATAATGTTTATATTCAGCGTGTTCGCTGTATTCAGGAACCTCAACTAAGCGAACACAATCAAAATCACTTGCGGCTTTATCAAGCTCTGCACCGTATGCTTGGCGTTTAGCAGTCCAATCAGTCATACGTGTTAATTGAATACGGCCTATTGCGGCTTGCATTTCAGTCATGCGCCAGTTGGTGCCAAAGCTTTCATGCAGCCACCTAAACCCTGGTGGGTGTTCACGGTTATAAATTGCATCAAAGCTTTTACCGTGGTCTTTATAGCTCCACATAGCTGACCAAAGCTCTTTAGAGTTAGTAGTCACCATGCCACCTTCGCCGCCAGTGGTCATAATTTTATCTTGGCAAAAACTCCACGCGCCAACATGGCCAATACTACCAACAGATTTACCTTTATACTTAGCGCCATGAGCTTGAGCACAATCTTCAATTACATAAAAACCATGCTCTTTGCTGAGCGCCATTATTTCGTCCATTTCAGCTGGCATACCCGCTAAATGCACAACAATAACGGCTTTGGTTTTTGGTGTAAGTACTGACTTTATAGATTTAGCAGTAATGGCTTGGCTATTTAAGTCAACATCAGCAAATACGGGCGCAGCCCCAGCTGTAACAATACTAGATGCAGATGCTAAAAAAGTACGTGGTGTAGTAATAACTTCATCGCCCGCACCTACATTTAACGCTTTAAGCGCCACATCCAACGCAAGCGTGCCGTTACCAAGCGCTATTGCGTATTCACTATCAGCCCAAGTAGCAAATTCTTTTTCAAATTCACGGCCTTCAGTGCCCGTCCAGTAGTTAACTTTGTTTGACAAAACAACACGGCTTACAGCATCAGCCTCTTGCTGAGTAAAGCTAGGCCAAGGAGAAAAAGGGGTGTTTAACATATATTAATACTCAAAAAAACCTTTCTTAGTTTTGCGGCCTAAATGGTTAGCTCTAACCATTTTTCTTAAAAGTGGATGCGCTCTATATTTAGGATCTCCAGTTTCACTATAAAGAGTCTCCATTATAGATAAATTAACATCATTACCAATTAAGTCAGCTAATGCTAAAGGCCCCATAGGGTGGTGTGCGCCAAACTTCATTGCTCTATCAATATCTTCAGCGGTTGCTACACCTTCGGCTAAAATACTCACAGCTTCATTAATCATTGGAATAAGCATTCGATTAACAACAAAACCCGGAGCTTCTTGAACAACAACAGGCGCTTTACCTAAAGCTTTAGTCAGAGCTTGCAGCTTATCAACAATCACAGGATTAGTTTCATGACCTACAACTATTTCGACTAACTCCATAATAGGAGCAGGATTGAAAAAGTGTAACCCGATTACATTTTGAGGGTTAGGTAGTACACTACCAAAAGCTGTAATAGATAGAGATGAAGTGTTAGAAGCAACAATGACTGATTCACTAATAAATTCAGAAAGCTTAGAAAAAAGCTCCATTTTAGCAACAAAGTCTTCAGCAATCGCCTCTATAACCAAATCAGAATTAGATACTGTGGCAAGCTGTGTACAACAGAATACTTTCTCTATTGCTATATTTGACTGCTCAGTTGAAATTTTCCCTTTGCGAGCAAGTCTAGATATATTTTTTTCACAGGTACTTTTTGAAGCAATCGCTTTATCATCAGTTCTTGCGATTAAATTTATTCTTGTAATTTCATTACTCACACACAGCACTTGGGCAATACCTGTAGCCATTGTGCCAGAGCCAATTATTGATACTTCCATTACTCAGCTATTTCCTTTAATTTCTTTGCAGGGTTACCAGCAAAAATCGTTCTTTCAGGAATGTTTTTAGTCAAGACTCCTCCCATACCAAGCATAGAGCCTTTCTGAAGGTTTAAACCTTGCCTAATTGTAGCACCCGTGCCAATTTCAACTAAATCATCTAATAACACATCTCCAGAAACAGCCGCCATTGGTGCAATAGTTATAAAATCACCAAATTTGCACTCATGACCAACCGTCACATTAAGGTTTAATATATTGTGAACACCCAGCTCTATATCTGCTGTGAGTATGGAGCCGGCACAAATAATAGTACCCTTACCAATGCTAACCGTATTCGAATATTTAACACCCGGGTGGATCAATGTTGCAAAATTAGGTTTTCCTAATAGTTGCATTTTATCTAAAACAGCTTTTCGCGTCCTAGGACTACCAATAGCTATTATGAATTCACAGTCTTGCGAGTAATCTAACCAGGTGTCAACTGAACCTAAGACGATTGCTCCTTGGACATCTGTGCCATGTGTCGAAGTATTATCATCTAAAACACCTCTCACCTTCCGGTTGCAATCATGGGCTAGCCAAACCACTTCTTTAGCAAATCCACCACCACCAATAACTATAATTTCTTTCACTTCTTATCACTCCCTTTAAAAAGAGACATTGTCGCCTCACCTTCAGCACTAATACCTTCACGAACAAATACTTTTTTTACGGTAAGTAATAGTATTTTAAAATCCAGTAACAAGCTTTGATTCTCAACATACCACACATCAAGCTTAAACTTTTGTTCCCAACTAATCGCATTACGACCATTTACTTGTGCCCAACCAGTAATACCTGGGCGTACATTATGGCGGCGCGCTTGCTCTGCACTGTACAAAGGCAAATAATCCACCAATAAAGGCCTTGGCCCTACTAAACTCATATCGCCTTTTAATACATTAAACAAACCAGGTAACTCATCTAAACTGGTAGAGCGTAAAAAAGCACCAAATTGAGTCATCCGCTCATCATCTGGCAGTAAATTACCTTGCTTATCTTTACCGTCAAGCATGGTTCTAAACTTCATCATTTGAAACACTTTACCATTCAAACCAGGTCGGTCTTGGGTAAATAAAATAGGCGAGCCCAGTTTAAAACGAATCAGCACAGCAACAATAAAAATTACAGGTAGAAAAGTGAGTATTGCACAAAAGCTAACAAAAAAATCAAAAGTACGTTTAATCATTGATAGCTTCCATTAATGTTTTCTCTATTCGTTTAGCCATTATATCTCGTGAGAAATATTCATACGAAAGCACTTTACAGCTTTCAATCGCTTTAGAATATTCATTTTCATCGTTTAAAAAACAAGAGATACTTGTAGATGCTTTCTCATAATCATAAGCATCTAATACTAGGCCGCAATTATGCTCATGAATGAACTCTTGTTGCCAGCCACCGTAATTAATTGCAATTGGGGTCTGAGATGCTAATGCATCAAACAATTTATTTGCCGAGTTATGCCACATTTCTTTCACAGGACCAAATAAAGATAACGATAAGTCAGCAGCAGATAGCAAATCAACTATCTCAGTTTTAGGTACTGGTGGTAATATATAAAGATTATTATTTAAAACCCCTGCTTTTTCAGCATCAGCAATCACTTGCTGTTTTTCCATACCATCTCCAATAGCCACAAAACATAAACTAGGGTCAAGCTTCTGGGCCGCTTTAGCAAGCTCAACGATATAACCGACCTTATTAATTAAACCAAAAGTACCAGTATAGGTAACCAATTTTCGGCCATTTACAAAAACTAGTTTAGTGTTTAAGTAATTACAGCCAACACTATTATCAACATCAAATAAATCGGTGTCGCAGCTATTGGTAGCTAAAGTAACATGCTCAACGGGAATACCGTGCCTCGTAATGCCATCACACATCCCTGGCGATAAACCAATAAGGCGCTTGGAATTTTTATAAGTATATTTTTCTAACCAAGTAGCAAACTTAATAACCAGCTTATTTTTAATAACGCCTGTTGCTACAGGTAACTCAGGCCAAAGATCGCGCACTTCAAACACTAGAGGTACATTTTTCAATTTTGAATAAATTAAACCTGGGATAGCAATTGTTAATGGTGTACTGGTTGCAAACACAACATCAGCCTCGATTTTAAGAGACTTTAATGTTGATCGAATTGAAAAACTTATAAACTTGCATATACGTTTTATAAAACTATCTTTATTAGAGTAATTAAGATGTAACACATGCAGTTTAATGCCATCAATTTCTACAAAGTTCCACCCTGTTTGTAAATTATAATCATCAGAAAAGTAGGCCGAACTAGTCACAAACGTGACTGTGTGTCCATTATTAGTGAACCTCTTCGCCATTTCATATGAACGCGTGCCCGCATTAGATTTTGGAGTTGCGAAATACTGATGTAGGTAAGTAATCTTCATGTCAAAACTTTCACTTTTTAGAATTATTAAATGATTCAAAATTACATTTTTATACTAAGCTTATTGATTTTAAACCATATTTAATTGATATATTTACTAATAAATAGTTTAACCTATTTCTTAGTATCTATTTCACCTTTCAAATAGGTCCTTAACATAAGATAAAAATTCTTTAATCTTTTCTCATCTGTTTTAATAGTTACGGACCAACGTATAATTAATAAAATAGACAAAAAAAATGGGAACGTTTTTAACATATTACCACGTGCAATAAACCTATTTTTATAGTCAATATTTCTATTTTCTAATAATGTAGTATGATAACAAACAACGAGATCTAAATAGCCTACTTTTACAGTAGTATCAAATATGTTTTTTACGAAAATATTCTCTTCACAACAAGGTAGGTTGGAACCAAGTCCGAACCTCTCATCAAAAAAAACCTCATTACTTTTAACAAAATCCACATCAATTATTATTTCAATTGATGATACTTTCATACAATTTAAGAATGAGTGTTTACTATGAAAACTATAATCCTTGTAATATTCATTACGATTCTCTAAGCTTCCAATTTTTGGAAGTATTATTTTATTCTTAGTTTTATCTAAGTAAGCTAGTAACACTTTGACATTAGATACATTCAATATAATGTCATCATCTTGAAACCATAACCACTTTGTATCACATCTTTTTATAACTTCATTGCGGCTAATACTGAGTCCTTTACTAATAACTTCATAAACCTTAATATTTCTTGAATTATTGAATAAGTACTCTTTATTAGAAGTTGAAGATTGCGAAACAACTAAAAAATTTACCATATTGTCAAATGTACTTACACACTCGAATAAATATGGTAAAAGCTTACCTAAATTAGAAGACACGGTAGAAATACCAATAGTTAACATCATGAATCTCCAGTAAAGGTTTCATCAGTAAGCGACTTTAAATATAACCTTTCAGTTTCTCGTGCGATGAAACTAATATCGAATCTTTCAACCCTACCCCGTAGAGCATTTAGTTCTCGGATTCTTAATAAGCTCTCTTTTTTATAAAACCCTGAATTACTACACTTTGCTTCATTTAACAAATTTAAACATTCTTTACCAATAAGCCATTTAACAACTTCATTATCATTGCTGAATAAGATTGGACAGTTATGTGCCATAGCTTCAAGAACAACATTTGGTGTACCTTCTCTTTTAGAGAAAAAAAGCATTGCCTCTGCTTGAGTGTAATACCTTGCTAATTCAGTTTTATCGACTTTCCCTACAATTTCAATATCATATTCCTTGTAAAATAAAATTTTATCTTTAATAAGATTAAAGTACTCTGAATCAAATTCATTTAAATTCTCACCAAAAGGTCCTATCAATTTTAACTTTACATCCGAAGTGAAATTTAGAGCAAAATAGTCCAACGTCTCTAAAACCCCCTTTCTAGGGATAAGCGCTCCTACAAATATAACATATCTTTTTTTATCAATATTATTATCAAATGCGATTCGGGGTAAATCCACCCCATTTGGAATAACCACTCTATTACTAACTGCAATAAATTTAGAATTTATCAAATCAATTTCTGGGTTTAAACTATTTATTTTAAATGCATGTTTTATTAACCAAAGTTTGAAAGTACCAAAACTTTTAGCTTGAATCGAAGATAAATCATCAGCTCCCAACAATGTACATTTAAAAATAAATTTCCTACGGAAAAGAACAAGTAAAACAAGCTCAATAAAATGAAAGCCATGGACATGGTGAACTGTATTCATCCTCGGTAGTCGTAGAATAATATTTATGAAATATAAAATTTTATAAAATGGATTTTTTGGAAGATCAATCACATTAAAACAATCTGGCATAGCTCTATTTTTAACTGAACTTTGACTATTGATAAATAAAAAAATAAATTTTTCTGTATCCATTGACCTTGTTAACTTTATCGCTTGATCCGTAGCACCTGAATATCCAAAAAAGTTATATACATGATGTACTATATTAACCTTCTCACAACTAGTTTTCATATGACTTTCTCTCCATATTTTCCTTTTCACTATAATTATGAATGAAAAATATAGTCATCCAAAACATAAAGCTAAATGGGTAATTTCTGATAACATCATTTGCAAGTGATGAAATACAAAACACGAATAAATTAACAAACAAAAATATACGAATATTAGTGTTTTCGATTTTATATAATTTAACAATTGAATAAATAAGTATAATTAAGAACAGAGATAAACCAATAAAACCTAAATCAAGAAATATTGTTAAAAAAGAATTTTCAATCGTAAACCCTAGACTATCGCTAGATGGATTTGATGTACCTAAGCCTAACCCCATAAGATAGTATAGTGGGTTATCTATCTTCTCTAAAGCCTCTATCCAATGATGAACACGAGTATTACTAGCATACGTTTCGTTAGACAAAAGACCTGCAAACCTATCTATAAGCTTATCATCTAGAGAAGAAAGTATTAATGGCATTTGATATATCAAGATAAATAAAAGCCCAGTAAAAACTAGCCAAGATGTAAAGTTATTTCTTTTAATTAAAATAAAATAAAAAATTAAAAGCTCGAGAAGTAAAACGATAAATACAGTTCGACTAAGAGTAAAGAATCCACACCAGATCGCTACTGATATTACGATCCAAAAAAGAAACCAATGACTTCCTTTACCACCCTTTTCTAAATGAATGAAAAATATTGATGAGGCCGTAAAACAAATAAATATACCAAAATTTATAGGGTTAGAAAATATTGAAAGCAGCCTCGTACCAGCAGCTAACTCCGTATGCTTCATTTCATATTTGGGTATTCCTCGAATTGACTCTATAATTGAATCATCAAAATATTCAATGAACCCTAAAGTAATATAAATAAAACCAAAAAAGTACATCAAAATAGAGTACTTTTTTATATCTAAATAATCTTTAAAATCTCTTGGAAGAAGTAATAATGAAAAACACAATAATGGATATAGAAGGTAATACCTTAAACCATTTAATCCTTCCACTATTCCAACATAACTAATAAACCTTGGAAAGATATATAAGCAAAAAACTAACATTATTAATGCAAATGGAGTTATACTGCGAATTTTATTTTTTACTGCATAAAGTAAAATTAAAAATACACTTGCTATTGTAACAAGATCTTTTAAAGCAGATAAGAAAGAGCTTAACCCTATTCTATCGAGTAAAATCACTAATAAAGGGAATGTTATTGAAAATAAAAAGGCACCATAAATTAATAGCCTAGTAAGCATTATTAAAATAGCCTTCTTAAAAGTTTGTAAAAAGCAACATTTGTCTTTGCACAATAATACCTTACTAATGATTTAAATTTAGATGATTTTTGAACGTTATTCGGCTCAAATTCATAACCAAGTTTCAAATAATCACATTTATAAAAGCTATGAACTTTATCCAATACTAAAGGGGAAATATTCATATCAAAATCACCTTTTGATACATTATCACTTCCTATACTAGAAAGTTCATAAAACCATAACTCTCTGAGTTTACGTGATATTTCATTCATCCCATCCTCTAACTTAAATATAACTGTTTTATCAAATAAGAAATCACACTGAGGTTTAATATGATTATCGAAAAGGTACTCATTCTTGTGATATTCATCGAAACTATATAAGGCAAAAGCATCAAAGCTTAATATATTATTAATTAGTCGGCTATCTCTGCAACGGTGTTTATATTCACTAAACAATCTATCTAAAGGGTTTCTTACAACAGTGAAAGATCCTACGCAAAGTTGCTCCAAACCGTAGTGGATGTAAAGCTCACGATCAAAATGCTGAGCTGTTATTGCCAACTTCATCTTGCTATTTTTTGGGGTCTTAAAATAAAATTCAAAATTTTCACGGAGAGCATTCTCGATTGAGGTTCCACCTGTTTTTGGTATATGAAGGTAGAGAACTAATTCATTAAGCTTATTTTTAATGATTGGCATTTACAATTCCACTTTAATCAATATTAATCAATGTAACCAAGGCTTTAGTCTGGTTTTTTTATATATAATAGCTGCCATTAAAAAGTTCCATAATATTAAGCTTGCAGAGCTAACACAAGCCGCGCCTAACGCCCCGTAGTAAGGTACAATAATGACAATCATTATTATTGTTATAATAAGTGTTGCCATTAATATTTTTAGAGCTTCTTTCTCCATCCCAATCATATTTAATATAAGGTGAACAGAACCCACTATAATATTAAAGACCTGACCAACTAGTAGTATATACAAGATATTAGTAGCGCTACTGTATAAAGTTCCATACATTGTTGTAATAATGATATCTCCAAACATAATTAATAAAATAAAAAAAGGAAATGATACTAAGCAGCTTAATCGTACAGAATTCTTTAATACTTTTTGAGTTTTTTCAATATCTTTTGGGTCATATAAACTAGCAACTTTAGGTCCTACTATTACATTAATCGATGTTAACGCCAACTTAATTATTAAAACAGTTTGCATAGCAACTTTAAAATAAGCTAACTGCTCCTTACTTACCATCCCCCCTAAAAATATACTAATTAATTCAGTATTTAATGTTCCAATAATCCCCATTATACTCAATGGTATTATTGCTCCATTCCATTTATTAAATTCAAAAAACCTTCTTTTAACTTTAGTCCTGCAAACCAATAAGAAAATTATTGTACTTATAATTAAAGTTATAATTGTTGATAGAAGAAGTAAAACCAATAAAACATTACTATTCATGGTTCGAAAAAGTTGATAATAACCAACTGTTAAAGACAGTAGTGTTATTGGTAAAACAATATTTATAGATATTTGAGATTTTTCTGGTTGAGAAAACCCATTAATAAATGCTGACTGCTGATTCAAATAAGCATTGAGTATAGCTACAATAGATATTATAAATAACAGTAGAAAAGATGATATGCCAAACAAATTGAAATATCCAGTTGTTAAAATCACAACTGAGCTTAATATTCCACAAAAGAAAATATAACAAGTCGACCATACGAAAATACCATTCACTTTATCTAACCTTGACTCTTTTATATAACGGGAAACATCCCGAATAATTAGATTAGGTAAACCTGAAATAACAGGAATAGAAGCTATTGTTATAATAGATATAATATATGAATAAGTACCAAAATCCTTAACGCTCATTATGCGTGTAAACAACATCATTGATAAAACCACTATTAGTTTACCTAGATATTTTATCATTGCAGTGCCAAGAAATTGCTTAAAAAAGACCTTCAATTTTTCACCTTCATCATGCCATATTTTATTAATTAAATTTTTAATTAGTCACGCATTAAAAACGAGAAACATAAATTAATGGAACACGAAAATAACTTACATCAATTTCATATAAACATGATTACAAGCTAAATAAATAAACTATTAAATTTATTACTAACTACAAACCCACTTTTAGAGTTTTTTATTTTAAATTAAACTTTATCTATGACATAACAAAGGCTAATTAAAACTTAGGTTCTAGGAACTATGCTATAGTTTTTATTTGTCCGATTTATATTCGTAGTTGTAATAGCCATAATAGCCGTATGCGTTACTGGCTTTTTTAACTACGCCGTTAAATACCACGCCTTTTACATCCGTTCCATTTTGTTCAAAGCGACTACGGGTAATTTCAATTTCTTTAATATGGTTTTGACCAAAACGTGTGACTAATAATGTTGTGCCCGTATGGGCACTCACAATTGCAGGATCGGTTACTGCTAGAATAGGCGGTGTATCTATTATTACTAAATCGTACTCGGCGCTTACTTCTTCAACTAAATTACTAAAGTTTGAGTGCATTAGTAATTCAGATGGGTTTGGCGGTATTTGGCCACGGGTAATTACGCTTAGCCCTTCAACGGGAGTTGGCTTAGTCACTTGGCTTAAGTTTAAGCGCCCTGATAAGTAATCACTTAGTCCATCATCCCACTTTATGCCGAATTGAGTTTGCAGGTAACCTTTACGCATATCGGCATCAATTATCAATACTTTTTTACCACTTTGCGCTAATACCGAGGCTAAGTTTACCGATATAAATGATTTACCAACACCCGGGCTTGGGCCCGATATCGCAATGAGGTTATTTTTAGACTCCATCATTGCAAAATGTAAACTGGTACGTAAGCTACGAAGTGCCTCTATTGATAGATCCGCTGGGTTATCAAGCGCTAAAATTGATTTTGGTTTATCTTTACCTTTACGGGCTTTACTAAAGCCAGTGAGTTTATCTTGGTAATCTGAGTACGGTACGCTGGCGTATACAGGTAGGCCAATTGCCTCAATCTCGTTTGGATCTTCAACGCCTCTATGCATGGCTTTTTGTACTAAAACAATAGCTACAGCTAGCATACCACCTAACATGGTTGCCATCACAACTATTAACGCTTTTTTAGGTTTAACCGGTTTTGAGGTATTTACCTCTGCGTAGTCAATAATACGTACATTACCTACAGTACCTGCACGCACAATATCAAGCTCTTGGGTTTTAGCTAAAAGCAGAGTGTAAATTTCGTTACTTACTTCTACATCACGCTTTAAACGCAATAATTCTTGCTGTGTTTCAGGTAGGTTACCTACCTCGCCAACGAGCCTTTGTTTTTGTTTTTCAACCGCTTCAATTTGCTCAAGTACCCCTTGGTAAGTTGGGTGGCTCTCTTTAAATTTACGGCTCATTTCAAGGCGCTTTAGTTCAAGCTCTTGTAGTTTAGTTTCAAGCTCAACAACTTGCTCAAGTACACCTTGGGTTTCAAGCGTGATATTGATTGATTGGCGTTTAATTTGGTATTCGTTAAAACGCTCTTCAGCGTATTCCAACTGCTTTTTAATTTCAGGGAGTTGCACCTCTAAAAAATCGAGTGACTTTTTAGCCTCGGCACTATTGCGCTCAACATTACGGCGCACATAAATAGCCGCTACTTTATCAAGTACTTTTTCAGCATAACTAGGCTTAGCGCTTTGCAAGCTTAAATTAATAATGCCTGAGTCTTTGCCTTTTTCGCTTGCGCCAATGGCTGCTTGTAAGTCTAAAATAGTATTTAAGCGGTCTTTGCGAGTAATTATAAATTCAGTACCAGCACGGGCGTTTAGACTACGTACTGTTAGGTTAAATTTACCGTTTGTGAGCTCTTGCCCTACCTTGCCTGCTAATATTTGTTCGCCATCATCGTTTAGTAAAGCGATGCTATTATTTTCTTGTGCTTGTAGAATAAAATCGGCACCAACCGCGGATTTTGGTACATCAAACCTAAATACATCTATACTTTCCCCGCCCCATGCGTACGAACTTGCACCAAAGCTAGGTTCAGCTAAATCGCCCTCGTTCATTGGGGTAAATTTACGAAATGCGCGACCACCAATAAAAGGATATAGTTTCGGTTCTACTGTAACGTCAAGTTTTAATGTATCTACCGCTTCACCAATGATTGAGCGTGATTTTAAAAGCTCAATCTCTGTCACTGCGGCAGATGTGCTTTCAAACATACCTGCCATGTCGTCAAACCCAGGGACTGAGCCGCCGCTTTCTTCAACCTGAATCATCGCAGTTGCTTGGTATATAGGGGTAGAGAACACGGCATACACCACGCCTATAAACATAAATAAAGCGGTGATTGTTATAATAAAAAATTTACGGTCAAGCAACGCACCTAACAGTGCCATTAAGTCAATCTCTTGACTTGCGCTTTGCTCGTTTGTTCGGTTTTGCTTATTTGCTGCTATTGCAGTGGGCTGAGCATTCATGTACTAGCCTATCCTTATAAATACTTTTGCCAAGCGCTACAGGCGCTGTCGATTAAATCGTAAACGTGTTCAAACGCTTCTAAACTTTGTCTGTATGGATCGGGGATTTCTTTGTCGCCTAACCATTTACCGAGTAAAAATGTTTTTCCGCGGGCTTCTGGGTAACGGCTACATAGGTCTGTTAAATGGCGTTGCTCCATCACTAAAATCACGCTGTTTTTCGCGACGAGACTCGAGTTAAGCTGGCGGCCTTGGTGTTCATCCATATTGATGCCGTGCGGCGCTGCTATTTGTTTTGCGGTTGCATCGGCTGATTTACCTTCAAGAGCAGTCAACCCTGCAGAAGAGACCGTTATATTTTTACCTTCAAGCTTACTTTTAAGCACATATTCGGCGGTTGGACTGCGGCAAATATTACCCGCACACACCACTAAGATAGAATCAAACATCGTAACCCTTACTTAGTTGCTGCTAAATCGTCGATAGAATCAACTGTTGCGATAGAGGGTAATAATAAGCTTATTACGCGGTTCCAACGGGCAAGTGGCGCAGAGGTTACATACACAATATCGTGTGGTTGTAATTCAAACTGCTCTGCTAGCACTAATGCAGCAATATTTTTAGCGTGCAGTTGGTACACATCAGCAATAACACCATCACGATCTAAATCACGTTTGCGTAATACAAATACACCGTTAGCGTCTGCGGTGTTTTCGTTTAGGCCGCCCGAGTTTGCCAGTGCTTCAGCTAAGTTTAAGCCATAGCGATTTAATTCTACTGAGCCGGCTTTTTTTACATCACCCAATACAAATACATTTTGCAAGTCGTTGCGACTTACATGCACTATATCGCCATGCTGTAACAAGCGGTTTTGTGAAATATCACCACGCGCATAAAAATCATCTAGCTTGATGATTTCAGTTTTGTTTCCGCGGGTAAAAGTAACTGTGCGCCAATCTGCGGCCTCGGTTAAACCGCCTGCTTGGTTTAATGCATCAATTAAAGTAAGTGGGATTTCAGTAACAGGAAGAACACCTGGTTTAGTAACCTCACCTGTTACATAAGCTTTTTGGCTTCTAAAGCCGACTATTTTTACATCTATTTGCGGGTCTTCTATTACACGGCTTAAGCGCTTAACCAGCTCACTGTGTAGTTGTTGAACTGTTTTCCCTGCCGCTTGAATATTGGGGGCATAGGCATAAGTAATAGTGCCATCGGCTTGTACACGAAAGCCATCAAATTCAGCGGTACGTTGAACGGCTGCGGGTATGGTTAACTCAGGGTGATCCCATACACCAATGGTAAGCACATCGCCTACACCTAGTTTATATTGGTAATCACTGGTGTTTAAGCCATTGTAGCTAGAACGTGCTTCATTTTTTGTTTGAGCTTGCTTTTCTTTGTTAATTAAAGCTGAGTCAATGATTTGGATATTAACCTTTTCAAGGTCTTGTTCAAGGTTTTTAGTTTGTTCACCCGACTCGATTCCTTCGAAATGGCTACCGGGGATGATTGTACAACCTGTCATTGTGAGCAAAGTAAGTGATGCTACAAGTGTTTTACAGCTTAGCGCCATTGTTTATTCCCAAATATTATAAAATTCTAAAACTTTCAGCTTAGTTATTTGAAATTCGCTGTTATTTTTTTGCTGGCTAATTAAAGCATGGCTCCGTTTACTGTGCAAGGTTGGTTGTACAGTAAACGAGCAGGTGAGTAATTATTTTGTAAAATTAGTTAAGGTTCTAGGTTCTAGGTTCTAGGTTCTAGGTTCTAGGTTCTAGGTTCTAGGTTCTAGGTTCTAGGTTCTAGGTTCTAGGTTCTAGGTTCTAGGTTCTAGGTTCTAGGTTCTAGGTTCTAGGTTCTAGGTTCTTCAATATTGTAATTAGGTTCAACATCTTTAATGTAACCTTTTCTGATTTTGATTAATGACGCGAGCATCGCTGCAACCTCTTTCGCTTCACATATTAGCTCTAAGCCTAGAGACTTTTCAATAATGCCTACTTCTATTCCTATATATATTTGCGTTACAAGCTCGCCTGCTGAACCTTTAGCATAATATAGAAACCTAGCTTGATCTGCTTGAGAATCACGTTCTACCCGTTATTCGATAAGTCCGTTTATCTCACCTCTTCGAGGCGGCGCTAGCGCGTTCAAAATTTGCTCCTGCAATTTTGTCAGCAATGTTAGAAGGTATAGATATAGCAGCACGTGTAACTTGATCTTTAAACCCAAAGTCTTTGCATTTAGTTATCGCTTTGTAAGTATTACATGCTAACCGAGAAGCCCTTTTCCATACATCTAACTGTTCAAACCTCATAACCATACCTAAACACGCCAAAACTCGTAAATTAACTATAGCTGAGAGTATGGTTTTTCCTAGAGCCTAAAACCTTTGTCTTCCTTAAGCCTATCGTTTCAGGCACGCTTCACGTTCCAGTTCGTCGTAGAGCTCCTCTCGCTCCAGCTTGAAAGCAAAACTATTTGCTTGTCTAGCCCTTCGGGCACGCTTCCGCCCCTAGGTTGCAGTTCCTACGTACTGATACAAATTAGGTTCTAGGTTCTAGGTTCTAGGTGAAAGATGAAAGCCTTTCGCGGCTAAAGCCAGCTCCTACAAAAACTTTTTTACCACCGAGGGCACCTAGGTGCTTCGCTACACAGAGAAGACATATAAAATGAATCACTATTATTCCCCTCTGTGGACTCTGTGCTCTCTGTGGTGAATCTTTTACTTTTTCGATTTAAACGCGATATAAAATCGCTGCTACAAAACATTTTTGCGGTGGCAAGCCACTCGCCTACAAGGCTGCCTTGTAGCTGCCCTAGCTCCTAGTCTCTTCCCTAGAGCCTAGAGCCTTTAACCTACTTTTCTTATGTCGTTATTATCTACTGTGATTTCTATTTTTTTATTGAGTAAATTCACGAGTAATATGCTGCGCATATCGCCGTCGGGTTCTTTAAATATGGCTTGTACGTCTTTAAATGAGCCGTTATTTAGATACACTAAATCGCCTGCATTTGGCAGGTCGTTTGCTTCTAAGTTAGGCTTAAGGTTTTGTAATGTATTAATTAATTGCTCGGGTACAATTTGATATGATGCGCCATATGAGACAAAACCGTTGACTCCGCGGGTATTTTTTACCGCAGCAAAGTTACAGTTTTGTGAATTTAAACGAACGAATAGATAATTTGGAAATAAAGCAGACTCTTTAAATGTACGGCGACCTTTAATGAGCTTTTCTGTTTTTAATAGAGGAAAAAATGCTTCAATCCCTTGGTTTTGTAAATTGATTTTTGCACGCTCTTCTTGGCGCGGTTTACAAAATAATAAGTACCAACTATCCATATCAATCCCTAAAATACTGACTTCTTTGCTTTTGCTATTTCTACCTGAAATATAAGCATGGGGATTATACGCACTGCACTATGGGCTGTCTATAAAAACCCCATTAAATATATTCATGTTCAATGAGGTTCTATTAAATCAATAAGTCTTAATTAGGGGAGCTAAAATTACATTGAATTCTTAACGTAATAAATGATGTATTAAATATGGGAGAGCTGATGAAGAACGATTGATTAATATAGAAAATAGGTTTTGCTGCGTCACTTAACTTAAGTAGTAACGCAGCGAAGTATTTTATAATTCTTCTTCTCGGTGTTCATTTTTTCTATAAAACACGAGCTTGCCATTTTGATCATTAATCACAGCATCTAATATAGGAGCTGCACCTTCTGCTATTGTCATTACATTTGGGTTATCGATCGTTAAACCATTACGTAATTTGGTTTCTATCGCCCCCGGGCACAACACAGTAACACTATAGTTATCTTTATAAAGCCCTTTTGATAGGGTTACTACTCCCGCCTTTGCAGCGCAGTATGATGTCCAGTCTTTGTAGCTATTAAATGCAGCGGTTGACGCAACATTAATTAACTTAACTGATTTATTCGCTTTAACTGCGGCTCGGCATATTAAGTAACTGCCAATTAAGTTAACTTCAATGTCTTTGATCCAAAGGAGTGGGTCTGAGTCAGCAACTAAACTTGAGTAGAGTGTACCCGCAGCATTAACTACCACATCGTAATGTTTAGTCTCAAAGAATGTTGTTACAGAGTCGACTGATGAAACATTCAGTTCATGCCTTGATGGTGCATCTACAGTGTGACCCTGCTCAATTAATGTGGCAGTTATATATTTAGCCAGATCGCCTTGGCCACCTGTTACTAATATATTCATTTTTTAGGTTCCGGTATTGGGTGAACATCACTTGGCTCAATCAGTTTTTTGTACTGATCGTAGATTTTCTTTTTCAAGTTTGTAGAGCTAACACCTGCGCCGTATGGAAAGTAAAAAACCTGTACACCTTGATCTTTAAGGTAGTCGTACTTTCCTTTCCAATCATCGCCAATCACAAAAATGTCGATATTTAAGTTTTCAACCGTTTCATTATGATCTAGCGTGCGCTGCGGTATAACTACGTCGGGATCTCTTAATCCTTCAACAATGGCAATTCGCTCTTCAAAAGGCACCGCAGGTGGCTTTTTATATGAGCACACAAGCTCATCTGTACTCACGCCTACAATTAATGTATCACCTAAGCCACGGCCATAATTGATCATTTTTAAATGGTTACTGTGAAATAAGTCAAAAGTACCCGAAACGTACACAATTTTATTTTTCATAATACTAACACCCATTGATTTTGTCTGAACTATTTTAAGCACTTATTAAAATTTAAAACCCACGATAATAAGACTACTGCTTGTATAAAACTCAAATTATGCTTTTTTTGTTATCAACAACCAGCAGTATCTGTGAGGCTGTAAAATCAATCGATTAATTCATTTACTGACTTTTTATAAGTAATAGAGTGTTCTTTTAACCACTCTTGTAAACCTTTAACTTCAGACCAGTTAGTCATAAATACAAAGTCTATATTCGCATTAGTTGCGGCTTCAAAGTCGTATTTGCTGTCACCAATAAAAAGAGCTGGTAATTTAATATTACCGTTAGCGATTTCACGAGATAAAATTTCATCTTTCGTATCTGGGCTGCCAAATATTCCTCCATCATAAAACGGAGTTAAGTCTCTTGCAGCAAATACTTCTCTAAGTTCATGTTGCGCACCACCAGAAACAATTAGCCAGTTGGCGTCCTGAGTAAGTGTTCTAAGCTGCTTTAATCCCGCAGTGATATCACAGCTTAACAAACCACTTTCAACTTCTTTAGCATAACTAGCTAACAACTCATCTAATGATGGGCCGTCCAAACCTTTGCACTGCTCGATTAACCATTCAAATTTTTTATAACGAGAAACCCCTCCGCGAGCCACATGGTAATCAACTAAGCTCTGAGCTATTTTTTCACCGTATGGCAGGGCTGCCTGATAAAACGCTTGTGTTTTAACTTGATTTGAATCTAGAACAACGCCATCGCAATCAAATACGATTGTTTTATAGTCTGTTATTTTCATAATTTGGCAAGTCCATTTGCTTCTATTGCTTGGGCTATAATGAAGTCTTCAGGCCAATCAATATCATGAGCAATAATTTTATCTAAAGGATACAAGTAAGGAGATTTACCTATTCGATCATTTAGTGCTGCATAATTCGCGGCACTACTTAAAAATACAGCACTATTGATCTCGTGTATTGGCTCTATTGTTTGTGTGCGAGGCCATTTTTCTTTGCTGCGATCATAGTTTATTGGCCCTTCTTTATTCCATAAAAAGCCATGAATTAAAGAGGTCGTCATTAAAGAATCATAGCCACTTTTTAATCTGTCAAAGTAGTCTTGTATAATTAGCTCATATTGTTCACTATTAATAAATGGTGACGTTACATGTGTCCATAAAATATGACCTTTCGGGACTAAACTTAACGCATGTGCAACTAACTCATCGGTACTAGTAGAGCTAGTACAAAGAGCATCATCACGCTTATGCACAATAAGCTTTTCATTCTCTAAGGTAGCCGCATAATCAAGTATTTCTTCATCATTAGTTGATAAAATAACTTTGTCGATCGAAGAACAGGTTAGTAGCTGTTTCAGCTTTAGCTCTACCAAACCATTAGCAAACTGGCCGAATGGTTTAATATTCTTTTTAGGGACTCGCTCACTACCTTTTCTACATGGCAAAAATGCATATACAGCCATACTTATTTACTCCACTAAGCCATATATACTTTGAGATTTTATTTCGTAACGAGTTGGAGTTACCGAAAGTAATTCTATTGCTTGCTCTTGTGAAGCATAAAGCTTAAGGAGCTTGTTCATTTCAGAATTACGTGGATCATCAGCACTATAACCATCAAAACCTGCCATTAGCAAGTTGGCAGCTTTACCGGCTGTAATTGCTGAAAGTGCATAGCAGATAACTAAAGACGTGGGTAACGTGCTTGAGTGTTCACCAAAATTAAATTTATCGTTCTCAATTGATAAACCATAATCTAGTAACTTTTTCCCCTTAAGTGAGTGCTGTACATCTTTCGGTAACATAGAAGCTGGTGTAATTAGGGGCTGCGGTAACTCGGCATGTGCACTGCAATCAGCAAGTAATCTCACTGGATGACAAGCAACTCGGTAGTCAATTAATGACTGTGTAATTGATGACTGGGTATTAAGCGCAATAACAACAGGGTTATTCTGGGCAATATAACTTTCTATTGCTGTTCTATGCTCCGCTACACCCGGACCCGTTCCTAGTAACAACACCTCTTTACCTTCGAACACATCCGAAGGATTCCAAGAGCCTCTTGGCTCACCATTATAGAATTCACGTGAAGAATCTAATGTATCAAGCTTGAATTTTTTTCCACCTTCAAGTTTAAGGTGTTCGATTGCTGCCAAAATATCTTCTTCGCTATAGCGAGAATCACCCATCATTTGTTGAATATAAGTTGGGTGGATACCGTATTTCCCTGATAAATAATAATATGGATTAGAGCCCCAACTACATTTATTTTTCAGAGGTTGAAAAAAGCCACGTATGATTCCCATTAAAGGTACCATATTGATATTTTTTGATTTTAAGTCAGCAACTTCAATTACTAACTCTTCAGTTCTTGCATTACCTGGGCCTCTCCCCATACCTGTTACGGTAGCATCTAACCATGTAACACCATCATTTACTGCTTGTAATGTATTTTGTAAAGCTAAGCCCATGTTATCATGAGTATGTATACCCATAGGCCCCTTCCAGTATTTACGTAACCAACTGATGATTTTAGAGGTTTGCTGTGGGTTCATGCTTCCCATACTGTCAGCAAAGTATAGCGAATCAATGGGGTATTTACTCGCTTCAAGCGAAAGCGCTTCAACTTCTTCTTGCGAACGCTCTGCCACTTGCATGAGATTAAAACCAACGATGTAACCTCTCTCTTTGAGCCAGTTACAAGCAGGGAGTGAATTAACAAACTCATGTACATGACATGCGATTCTTACAACATCAACAGGTGAATCAGCTGCTTTTAATGGGAAAAGTGTTGCTAAAACTTCCTCCAGCGGTGTATCTCCTACCAGCTCTGAACCATTGATCATCACGCCAACACTTAGTTGCTTAGGTATCTCTAAAGAATTGATAAAGTTATCAGTAGTATAAGCACTTGCGCCTTTAAACCCTTTATTGATTAATGAACGTAAACCCAATTCAACAATATCAACACCTGCGGCTTGCATTGCTTCTAAATATTGATTTATTAAATCAGTAGGGAAATTCCAACTGTTATAATAACCACCATCACGTAATGTACAGTCTAATACCTTAATGCTTTTATCATCTTCGAACATTTCAAAGACTCCTTAAAATTTAGTTGGCAAGCAAATGCCTGATTTTTAATTTTGTGCACTGTTGAGCTCAAAGCTATATAAGACAACGCACCTTTTAACTGTTTCAATAAAGCTTTGAGTAAGTCAAACCTCAAAAGCACGAGCGAAATCTAAGGCTCTTGATACGATGACTTGAGCACTTTGAAGCGAGTTGGACTCCGCATAGCAGCGCAATTCAGGTGCATTTCCTGATGGTCTAAGATGCACAACATCATCATTTAAAAGTGTTACCCTCAGCCCATCTGTAATATCTATTCTTTTATGTGCCCCAAAGCCACAAGAGGTTGTTAGTATCGAAACATTATCAATTAATCTTGCCAGCAACGCTTTGCTTTTGCTTGTAGGGAAGTCTTTAACACGATTGCTAGAAACAAAACGTTTAGGTAACTCTGCTAATTGCTGACTTATTGGTACAGGCTGAGAAAGCGCTATAAGCGCCGGGAGTAATGCATCACGCGTTGGTAAGGCCTGAATTGTTTTATTATTGAAGCTAATATCACTCGCTAATAAATACCCGCCATTAGCCTCAAAACCAGCAACACGTCTAGAGTTTTTTAATAGAGTTTCAAACTCAGCTATTACATAAGGAGAGCCAATTTTCGTTCTATTAACTTGCTTAAATAACACTGACTTTTCTATCGCTGAGTTACAGCTTACAGGAACAGCCAAAGAGTCTACTTCTAAAATCTTACTACATAACAGGCCTAATAAATCACCATTTAACCAGTGCCCGTTTTCATCAGAGAGCAAAGGACGATCACCGTCTCCATCAGTTGAAAAAATAGCATCGAATTTATATCTCTCAGCCCATTTGATAGCTTTTTGCTTATCTTCATCCGATACCGCTTCTGTATCTATAGGAATGAATTCATCACTTCGCTCTAAACTGATAACCTCTGCACCTAGCTCAACAAAAAGTTGCTTATATATGTCCCTACCTGCACTTGAGTGCTCATATATGCCTATTTTTTTCCCTTTTAGTGTTTCGGCATTAAATAAGCTAGCATAACGTTTGGTGTAGGTATCTTGCGCTGATTTGTCGATATCTAAATCTATTAGATCATCTGGTAACGGCTCTATAACCACGGAACTATTATAAATTGCAGTCTCGTCTAATTTACTTATTTCTCCATCAGGGCGATAAAACTTTAGCCCATTTCTATCAAATGGAATATGACTGCCAGTTACCATTATTGATGGCATGCTGTCTTGCATAGCTTTAAAGGCTAAGGCTGGAGTTGGTATTACGCCATAATACTTAAAGCTGATATTGAGCTGTTTTAACGCAACAGCACAAGCTTGTGCCATAGCGTAACTACTTGGTCTGTTGTCAATCGCAATAGCCACTGTATCAAATTCAAAGTCTTGTTTTATTGCTGATACAAAAGCCAACGTAAAAGCTGCACAAACCTCAGCTGAAAAGTCTTCAACTAGGCCCCTAGCCCCGCTTGTACCAAATAAAACACCACTTTTTTGTATAATAGTTTGAGCTTGCATATTTAAGTCCCTATTAATTATCAAGTCTTCCATAACGATCTTCAAATCTAACGATATCATCTTCACCAAGGTAAGAACCTGATTGAACTTCAATTAATTCAAGATCAACTTTACCCGGGTTCTCTAGGGCATGAACTGCTGTAATGGGAATGTAAACCGACTCATTTTCAGTAATAAACTGCTCTGTGTTATCTATTTGTACTTTAGCCGTACCCGACACAACAATCCAGTGTTCAGCTCGATGGTGGTGCATTTGAACAGACAATTTGGCGCCTGGCTTTACGGTTATACGCTTTACTTGGAAACGCTTTCCACTATCTACAGAGTCATATTTACCCCAAGGTCTATAAACTTCTCTATGAAAAGTAACCTCCGAACGATGCTCTGCCTTAAGTTGATTTACAATTTTTTTAACCAGTTGTGATTCAGATTTTTTGGCGACTAACACAGTATCTTTCGTATTCACTATGACTAGCTCATCAACACCAACAGTTGTTACTAATTTATCTTCGCTAAATACAAGAGTATCTTTAGTGTCAACAGATCTTACATCACCGATAAATGCGTTTCCCTCACTGTCTTTTTCTGACACGTCCCAAAGCGCTGAAAAACCGCCAATATCATTCCACTTTGCATCCATAGGGATAACAACGGCACTTTTTGTTTTTTCCATCACAGCATAATCAACTGATTCATCTGGGCAAGAGGAAAAAGCCTGTTTATCAATTCGTACAAACTCCATATCATTAGATTGCACTTTAATTGCAGCTTCACAAGCAGTTAAAATATCTGGACGAAATTGCTTAAGCTCTTTTAAGTAATTGCTCGCTTTAAACAAAAACATCCCACTATTCCAATAATATTCACCGCTATCGATGTATTGACGAGCAGTATCTAAATCAGGTTTTTCAACGAAGCTATCTACGATAAAACCGGTGTTATTCGCAGCACCTCGCTTTATATAGCCATAACCAGTTTCAGGGGTGTTAGCAACAATACCAAATGTTACAAGCTTATCTTGTTCTGCTTGCTCTTTAGCTGCTAACACACTTTGTTGAAATGCTGGTATATCTTCAATGATATGATCAGCTGCTAATACAAGTAAAAGAGGATCATCACCATTTTCAATAGCCTTTAAGGCGGCTAATGCAATTGCTGGGGCTGTATTTCGACCCACTGGTTCTAAAAATATTCCATTATGAGACACATTCATTTGGCGAATTTGCTCAGCGGCAATAAATCGATGCTCTTCATTACAAATAAACATTGCAGGCTCATGTGACAACCCTTCAAGGCGAGCAATAGTTTGCTGTAGCATTGTTAAATCACCATCTAACTTTAAAAATTGCTTGGGGTAGTTACCACGTGAAAGAGGCCAAAGACGAGTACCTGAACCGCCTGCCATTATTATCGGTAAAATCATTTAACACCTATAACTTAATTAGTTTTTAACTTTGTAAAAAGTTCTTGGTACTGCCGTTGAAGAGCTGCATTATCATATTTGCTAAACTCAATTTCGACACCCTTTTTATATTCAAGTTCTTTAACCCGAATATCAAACATACAAGCGGCAAAGTGATTTATATCGCCATGCTTTACCAAGCAACCACTTTCTCCTTGTTTGATATATGCGGCTAGCTCACCAACATCAAATGCAACGACGGGTTTACTGTAAGCATAAGAATGGAGAATGACACCACTTTGGGTAGCGCTATCATACGGTAGCAAAGTGGCTATAGCTCCTTTTAACAGAACATCTAGCTTTGTATCATCTATAAAATAATTCATTAACTCAACATTAGGTAGTGACTGCAGCTCGGCTAAAGCGTGATCATTTCCTTTGCCTGCAATTACTATTTTTTCACTTTTACCAAGGCGAGTTAACTCTTTTGCGAGCTGAACTAGGTATTTTAACCCTTTATAAGGCTCAATACGACCAAAAAACAAATAATAATCATTAGCGGGTCCAGTTGAATATTTGTCAAAACCAGAAAGATTTAATTGATGAACAACTTTATCTGAGTTAACTTTAGAGAATACAATAAACTCGTCAGCTAGCCTTTTTTTGGCAAACTTATTATACAACTCAACTGCTTTTTGCTGCTCCCCTTCATGAGGGTTCCAATCATGTATGGTAAAAACAAGCTTTATCCGAAATAGCTTACATAAGATAGCAACGGGTAAGTTTGAAATATGTGCTGTGTCAAATACAACCACGTTAATGCGTTTAATAAGCAGTTTAAACAAAACAAAAAACGATAAAATACAATCGATAAAAATACGCCAAGAAAAGCCAGAAACTTTAGAATAGGATGATTTGGTGACACCCAGTTCATTTGCAATTTTTTTATTTGCAAAAAAAGTTACATCACTTTTAAAAAAGTTATATTTTTTTGTAAAATACATAGCTAAATCAGGATTTGTAGAATTACAAATCACAGCTACTTTATTCATTATTTAATACCTTATTTCTGTTCTTAGCAAAATAAAAACCTAAAAATATCCACATAGCATATAAGGGGAGCCTTTTCCTCATATAACTCCCTACATGGGATTCATAATAAACCGAAAGTAGCGCTAAAATAATAGATATAACGACTCCTAAAATCAGTAAAGAATTACCTTTTTCAACCTTTTTATGTAAAAACAAACAAACTAAAAATGGGATGATAAAAAAGAACACAGGCTCTAACATCATCACCTTCCATAATACATTTGCTTTTAGTGCATAAATAGATATGGGTGCGAATAAATAAAAGTAAAAAGATGCGCCTATAGTTTTGTAAATACCAAGTATCGAGTCATAGTCAACTGCAATTATATCCGTCGCACCAGCTAACACTGAATAGCTCTTAATTGCGACAAGCAGCATAAATACTTCTGGGAAATAGCTTTTAAGTAAAATTAGTGGCACAGGAATAATAGCTATCACGATCATAAGTTGTACAAAGAAGACTTTGAATTTTTTAGTTTTAAAGAAAACTAAGTACAAGTACGTAAATAACAGTACTAATGAAAATTGCGGCCTATAAAAAATGAGGATCACTACAATTAATAATAAACAGATACTTTTAAACAAGGTTCCTTTGCCAATTACCTTATGAAACAGACATATAAAACCTAATGAAAATAGTGAAAATAAAAAGACATCTTTTTCAATTTGGACCATACGAATAAACAAAGTCGGGTAAAAGCACATGAAGATTACAAATATAAATGCATACCAACTAACTGCTACTTCACCTTTTCGTTGCATCCCATATGAGTTCCTATCAAGTAATTCTCTGGCCAAAAGTAGAACTGCAAAACTAAAAAATAATACATTGAGTGATTTGAATGCTATTGTGCCAGCTTCCGGAAACAACAAATAAAGAGGAACAGCCAGCGCTGAAAAATACAATGACTTTGGCGAATCATAACCAAACTCAGCAGTTTGAAACGAGAAAATCAAATCTTGGTCGATGTAGCCTAAGCTGAGTAATTGCTTAGCCATTAATTTTGCCGTGTAAAAATATAGCTTATCATCAATCAAATCTTTTTTAACAAAGATAGAAAAGCCATCTCGGCCCATGTTGACTGAGATTAGATGAACAATAAAAAGATAACTAAGCGATAAAAAAACAATAATCCCTGCTAAGTAATATATCTGTTTATTACTCAACTTAAGGTACATAAGTGTACCAAAAAGCACAGAAAGAACTAAAAGAACACTTATGAAATCGTGTGTAATAGCTAGCATTTGTAGCTCTGTAGGTATGCAACTACATTTTGTACTGAATCTAAGCTCGGATCACCAAACACATTCTCTAACTTAGCCTTATTTTGCTCAATTATAGCTTCAGATTTAACAAGCTCTGCTGCTAAAACTTCAGTTATTTTGTGATACTCATTATAATTGATTCTGTTTGCCGCAATAGACTTTATATACTTAGGAATTTCATGACCAGGGAAGTCGATCAGTAAAATTTTATCGGTTACAAAAGCAGCTTTTGCGACTAATGAACTATAATGCCCAACATAGATGTCGGATATAGGAAAACACTTGCTCTCAAAAATAATATTACCTGCTAACCCAGCATATATACTCGTATCACTTCGAGGATGCAATTTAATAGTTAGTGTTTGCTTGTTTATTTCACAAATACGAGACAAGTTTTCTAAAAAATCTATTAAAATTTTTCTATCTAAACGCCCATCTTCAACTAGTGTTTGCGTTATATAACAAACTCCTGGAGCTGTTATATTTTCATTCTCATTGGTTAAACTTTTTAACTCTGGATAGCCAACTATATCCTGCTGTTCAATAGCGTAGCCAAATACATTTTTATGGTATTTTTTCCAATATTCTCCGTAAACTAATACACGGTCTACATTTAATGCCTCAAATGGTAATGAGGTTTTTGTAATGTTTTTTCCTAGAAGAAATACTTGAATATAGTTGTATAAAGTAACGGCAAAGTTTTTACTAATTAAAGTAGAGACGGCATTTACGTAGCATATAAACCTAAATACTTTTTTTACCTGGTTAATTAGTAATGATGTCTCTCGTTTTATAAAAGGAATATATAAACCATGTTGATACATAACAGTATGAATACCTAGGCTCTTTGCAGCTAATACAAATGCAGTGTCAGGAATTCTTTGTGCCATTACAGTTAAAGTTTTTAACTGATATTGAGATAAAATTCTCTTCAAAGATCGCCCACTCACTGTGGGTACTTTTATTAGAGTTGAGTTTTTAGGAAGAACCTCTAGAACCTCAGATTCAGATAGACTACCAGCCTGTTCATAATAAAATACAAAAGATGAATCTGGGTTTTGCTGAGCAATATCTTGAGCAATTAGATTTGGGTATCGAGATATACCCGTTAAGTTCATATCAAAAAAACCATAATTCATATTTATTCAACTTTTCCTTTATTGCGCAGTAACCCTAGCATATTTAAATATCTATCTTTATTTTTACCATGAGGGAAAAATAGCATTATAGAAAGTGCAATAGTTAATGGGGCTTGAATATAAAACTCAAAGTCTACACTTAAAAATGTAAATGCAACTATAAATACAGTTTTATATAATAGCGCGAAATCAAACCTTTCTTTAGTTACCTTAAACGACATATAACTATGCAGCACGATAAACTCTAAAGCAGCTTTAACAGAGAACAGAGTGGCAATCGCAGCGACAGAGAAACGATTAGAAAGATAAATACTTAAAAGCAAGTAGAGCGCTGAAAAAACGATGTATATAAGCGCGACAGGCTTTTCAAAAACAGTAGCAGTTAGCACTCTAAGAGGAACAACTGCTAGTGCCTGAAATAACACCCCTACGGATAAAATATTTAGTAAAAATGTTGAGTTTTCAGCGTATTCTGAGTTAATCCAAACAGCTAGAATAAAATCAGAAAGCAACAGCGTTCCCACAACAACAATACCCATTAGTAGTGTTATTAGCATGTATAAAGCATTTATAGCTTCTTTTAGTTGAATTAGTTGCTGATTTTTGAACCAAAAAGAAAATGCCGGGAAAAAAGCTGCGCTTAAAGAGCCATATACAATACTCGTTCTTGAAATAAGATCATACGCTGCGACGTAATAGGCAAGTTCTACAAGCCCTATATTAGCACTAATGATAAATTTATCGGCGTAAATAAGAACGATCGATGATAAGGATATAACAGTTAGCCAACCACCACTTGTAGTTAAGCTTTTAGCGATAGAAGGATTAAACTCAAATTTAATATTAGAATAATAATGTATGACCCTATTTAACAAGAAAAAGAAGGACAGAATATGAATAGCAACAGAGAAATATAAGGCATAAAAAATATTAATATCTAATAGGTAACAGATTGAGGGTGATAAGAATAAAAAGGAGTTTAGCAAAGCTCTGTTTGCCGCTGTAATCGCAAACAATAATTTTGCTTCTAAAACGGCTCGAAGTAAAATAATCAATAAAAATAAAGGTGAGCCATAAAGCACAGCAACCAACATTTTATAAGCTGTATCGTAGTTATTATTAATTGGATCAATAAATAAACTGACTATTTCGTGTGAAAAGAAATAGGTAGAGATACTAACACCAGCCCCTATAAATAACATGATTAAAAATGATGATGAAATAATGCTATTTATAGACTTTTGACATGACTCATGAGCCAAAAGGCGATTAACTGATTGAGCCACACCAAAGTTTAAATAATTAAATAAGACTACAATACTAATTGATAAAGAAAAGACAGCGAACAGCTCTGAACCAAACCATTTAAGTGTTAAAGGTACTGATAACAAAGCACTTATTATAGGAAATATTTGTAGGCCCATATTTATAAATGAGCTCTTCATTACATTGCTAGTTTTCACTTTAGTCAATCTTATTAAAAATTGAGGCTATGATAAGATCAAATAATGACTTATAAAAAAGAAAATACGCTTTCACTTATTGGCCCATGCCTAATAAAACAACTTTAAAGGTTTTGAATAAAATCTTTATATCAGTCCAAGTGCTATGATTTTTAATATAGTGGATGTCATATTTATGCTTCCACACAGCATCATCTAACGATGCTCCATAAGGATAAGAAACTTGCGCTAACCCGGTAACACCTGGTTTAACAGCATGGCGGAAACGATAATAAGGTATCTCCTTTTCCAATTCTTTAATAAATACTTCACGCTCTGGCCTTGGCCCTACGATAGACATATCACCACTAAGGATATTTATAACCTGAGGTAATTCATCTATTCGTGTTGCCCGTATAAACTTACCTACTCGTGTTATTCTCGAATCGTTTTTATCTGCCCACTGAGCACCATTTTTCTCAGCTTCACTGTGCATAGAACGAAACTTGACAACTTTAAATACTTTGTTGTACAACCCTGTTCTTTCTTGCTTATAAAAAACGGGTCCTTTTGACTCTAACTTTATTAATAAAGCAACAACCAACCCTATAGGTAAAGTCAAAGTTAATAGTAGCAGCGCTGAAAATATATCTACAAAGCGTTTTACGAACTGTGTTCTTTTATTTGATAGAATACCAAACGCTTTCTGGTGTAAAAAGTAACCGCTGTTAAGCAATGAAACTTCAGTATAACCAACGCGCAACTCGATATAGTCAACTAATGACTCAACCCAACCGCCATACTCTAAAGCACGGACTAATAACATTTTGTCTTCAATCGATAGGTCAGAGCTACCATAGTGGCAAATCACTTTACCTTTATAACTTTCAATGCTTCTATCGTTTATAACAATAGAAAAGTTATGAGCACTCTCGATTTCTTTAACTTTCTCAATAAGCGAGTCAGGGCAATATACGTAAATCGTCTTGCATGTAAAAGCTCTACTTTTCAATAGACTATATTTTTTAGAATTTGAGTTTCTAAGAGACTCTTTAACTTCGATCATTTAACTTAACTCTCATCACACTTCGCTTCGTTAGTAACAAAGCGAGTTAGTGAAACTAAAAACCCAATAAGACCACCTAGCACAAGCCCAAGCACACACATTAAAATACGATTAGGTGAAAACCTTTCTTCAGCAATGTAAGGCATATCAATCACTTTGAATACATAATTATCTTTAACTTTTGCTAACATCTGTGTTTGGAGTTGCTGCTCCATTAAGGCAAAGATTTGCTGCTTTATCTCTGTAATATTTGTATTTTCTAATGCATCGGTTAAAAAAGTAAGTGTCTTATTACTTAACTCGATGTCTCGCTGTCTAATTTTTTTATTTACTTCTAAAACCAAGTTTTCAGCTATTTGCTTTGCTAAAACAGGAGAATAATGCATAATTTCAATTACTGTATAGCCTGTATCTGCAATAGTATTAATCGAAAGGTTATTCTTTAAAAAATAATCACTTACTTCAAATAGACTGGGTTCATCTTGTTTAGGAAATTTAACGTCTCTTTGCCATTGCTGAGTTTCAGGGTCATATTCGTCAGTGTAAATAGGCGTCTCATTTACTATATCCCAACCTTCAACTCCCATTATAAATACTTTTAATTTGTATTTATCAATAAACTCATTTAAGAATGCTTTGCTTTTCAGGGTTTCAATTGCCTCTATTGTTTTGTCCGCACCACCAGCTCCGAGGTTTACCCCAGCTAAAGATGCTACACCACCCAGTTGAGAAGCTAACCCTGACAGCCCACCTGCGGAGCTTTGCTCTGCAGGAGCTAAAAGCGCCTGAGATCTAAATTTATCGGCAGTATTAAAAGCAATAAATAGCATAGCGAGTGTAAGGGTAAAAGAGATACCCGCTATAATGTACCAATCACGCTTTAGGTGCTTATAAAATCTTAAAATATTAAAGTCGTTCAAATCAATTTCCAATATGCTTAAATACTACTAATAGCAGCAACAGCTACACCAAGTTGATAAACAATCTGTGTTGCAGTGCTCCACAGTGTTAGGTTATCCATATAATCAGAATTAAGTGGAACTACAATGGTGTCGCCTGCTTCTAATACTTGAGCATCATTCACTGCAAACCAACTACCTGCATCAGGTATTTTCACTGAACCATTCGCTTTAATTATATATATTCTTTCATCATCCGCTCGTTCTTTTAAACCACCACTTAACGTTATGTAATCTTTATAAGATATACCTGGTTTATAAAGGTGTGACGTTGAATAGTTAACTTCACCAATTACACTAATGGAGTCACGTTTACTAGGAACATACAAGGCATCACCATTTTGTAAAACTAATGATTGCTTATCTGCAACAATTAACGGTAAATCTATTACTAATCGACCTACGGCTTCTACATCCGCTAAATCGGTGAGTAATTTATTCATTTCGTCATAAGAAAGTGACGTGCCACCGACTGAATTTTCAAAACTTTTTTGTGCAATATCTCGGCGTAAATCTTCTGACAATTTAGCTAACTGCTTTTGTTCTTGCAGACGAATTGATTCACGGGTGAATATTGCTGCATTTTCTTCTGCGAACTCAGAAAAACCGCCAGCTCTGGCTAGAAGGTTTGTAAGTGTTTCACCACGACGTATCGTGTAAACACCTGGAAATTTTACTTCCCCTTTAAGTTCTACTTTTACATTTTCTTGCCAATTCGGAATTGAGAAAACATTCAGACTATCTTTACTCTTAAGTATGTGGTTATGACCATCTTCTTGTAATATTGCTTTTTCCAAATTAAATTTAATATGCTCAACTTTAGAAGAGTCATTAGCAACTATGCGAGTTATTTCAGCTTGCTCAGTATATGCTGACTCCAACAAGCCACCTGCTGCCATTATTAACTCATTTACACCCGAGTTTATTGTTAAAGGGTAAACACCAGGGTACGTCACATGGCCATTAATTTCGACTAACTTCATAGCATTTGCAACTGATGCTTGCTGCTTTAATTTTGCCTTGATTGGTTTCAGTAAATTATGTCTACTAAATAAAGCATAGTCTTCAGGTTCTAATTCTTTGTCTTCTATTTTAGCTCGCTGCTTTGCAATTTGTGCTAATGTTAAGTTTTCCTTTTTATCCACTTGCTCAAATGGGTCCTCGTTAAGAACCCCAATGTATCGCTCGAACTCTTTTTGTTGATATACATGCCATTGCTTAGCTTTTTCCTGAAGCTCTTGCTGCGCCTCTGTTAACGCTAGATTTGATAAGGCAAGCTCTTCTACCTCTTTTTCTTCATAACGGCTAAACACAAGTATTTTGTCATTTTCATGAAGCTTTAAATCATGTTTAGGCGCTTTTACAATTGCTTGTGCTATGTCAAATTGATACAAATCAATATCGCCAGCAACATTAACTTCTCTAACTAATAAGGCATAGCTTAAATCCGCTTGAGGAAGTAAATCACCTCTGACTGAAGTAAACACATCTGAAATACGCTTACCTGCATGCCATTGATAATGGCCTGGGCGCGCAACAGCACCAATTACGCTAATGGAATTGTCATATTGTGAGCTGATAGGGTTGAAGCGAATGCGGTCACCGTCTTGTGGTATATATCGTACATTTTTAGCTGTAAAATCAACTGAAAGAACTTCTTTTCTGTTATGGTTGTTAAAGCGCTCTATAACGGCTTTTTTGGCATACGCCTCAGGCTTAAGACCGCCTGCCATGTTTAATAAATCATGTGCGTTTTCGTTTTCTTTTAGTTCAAAAATAGCAGGACGCTTAACCAATCCATCAACTGCTACTTGCGAACCCACAGAAGGAATGAATACCACATCGCCCGGCTTCAATATTATATCGCTACTGCTGTCGCCTTTAATCAACAAATCATAAAGGTCAAAGTTAGCGACAACTTTACCCGCTCGTTTCACTTGAATATTACGCAAAGATGCAATATCAGAAACACCACCACTTATAAATAGAGCATGCGATACAGTTGTTAATGAAGAAACACTGTAACTTCCAGGCTTATATGCTTCACCTAATACTAAAATACGAATGCTGCGCAACTGCCCTATTGATACAAACGCTTTTATACCGATAGCTTCTTGTTCTACTTTTGCTGTGATTAACTCTTTTACTTCCGCAAATGTTAACCCTGCTACTTGAACAGGGCTTAAATTTGGAATGCTAATACGGCCTTCTCGATCGACTACAACTTCATGACTTTCACTTTCTTTGCCATAAAAGTTGATATTCAACTGATCGCCACGCCCGATTAAATACGTATCAGGAACAGCTGCGTTTTCATTTGGCATAAAAGTAGTGGGTTCACCAGCAAACAGTTCATAACCGAACGGTTTGAGTTCATTTTCTTTAGGCTTAAAGCGCTCATCGTCAGTTAATACTTTGTCTTCGACTTGAAGTCGAGGCTGTATTGTTGGCTGCTCTTGGTCTGTATTCTGTGAGCTACCTTTGCCTGTAATACTAGAAAGGTCTACGCCGTATTGCTTAGCGAGGGCTTCTTGCTGTGCTTTTGGTAACTTTTTAAACTGCTCTATTTGCGCAGCACTCGGTGTGAATGCCCACGAAAATGCAGAAAAGAAGAGTAACAAAGTTATTAATATTCGATTAAATAGCATCACAAGTCGGTGCGCCCTTAGTTCTACGGCCAAAAAGATTGGCTATTCTACATTATTTCAGCGCAAATAAAAAAGGGACCGAGGCCCCTTTATTGCAGTTAAATGTCATTTTAACTAAATAAAATGTTAAAAACTGTAAACTAAAGTCAATGAAGTTTCTGTATCTGTACTTTCTTTATCATCAGCAACCTCTGAGTTGTTGGTGATGTTATAGGCTACTTTCATTTGTAACGAGCCATTAATTTTAGCTAGCAATGCCGTTTCTGAACGTGTTTTGGTGTTTGTGTCACCATACTCTACAGAGACCAATTGAGTAAATTTTGCGTTATCGGAAATTTGCCAATTGTAATCTAGTTTACCTAATGCGATAACTTCACTGTCTGTGTCGCCCGCATTTGGAATTCCGTTTTCATCCACGCTGCCTTCTGGAAATTCGAAATACTTGTAACCAGGACCAATCTCTGCATTTAACCACATATCTGAACGGTCAATAAAACGTTGACCGTAACCTGCCGAAATTACGGCTTCGTTTCTGTAAGCACCAAAGTAGTCAGAAACATACGAACCATAGATATATAAGTGTGAGTGATCTTCATTTAACTTATAATTACCTTGCGCTGAAAGCGAGTACTTTTCATTGGTGCGTTGAGTTTCTTTAGCGCCAGCTTCATTTTCAACTTCGTCTTCTTTATAAAGACCATCAATCTTATATTCATTATTCCAGTTTTCTAAGTTGTGTAACGCTTTAATACCACCTTTTAGTGTTGTGGTCTCAGTATTACCGCTAGTGATAATTGCACCTAACTCACTAGTTATGTCCCATGTTTGGGTTTCTTCAGCGAATGCGTTAGTTGCAGTTGTTGCGGCAACTAAAATTGATAAAAGCTTTAATTTCATTAAAAAATAACCTTGCTACTTAACGTTAAATAAGAGCACGCTGCTAAAATCGCGATGGGCTGCAATTTAGCCTGCGTGCTTTATGTATTAATCTTCTTTGTGGAAATGTACATCCATTTGCGGAAATGGAATACTAATGTTTGCATCATCGAGTGCGATTTTGATGTTTTCCATTAAATCAAAATACGTTGGCCAATAATCTGTTGAGTTAACCCAAGGACGAACTACGAAGTTTACGCTTGAGTCTGCAAGTTCACTGACTGCTACTGTGTAAGCCGGATCTTTTAAAATGCGTGATTCTTTGTCTAATACAGATTTAAGCACGGCTTTAGCTTCACGTAGGTCTGCATCATAACCAACGCCGATTACTAAATCGATACGACGTGTTTTTTCTCGTGAAAAGTTAACGATTGGACCTGACATAATTGACGAGTTAGGCATGATGATTACTTTGTTATCAGGAGTACGAAATTCCGTTGAGAATATTTCGATTTTTTTAACTGTACCTGCTTTTCCGCCTGCTTCTACGTAGTCACCTGATTTGAAGGGACGAAGTAGAATAATAAGCACACCTGATGCAAAGTTTGACAAAGACCCTTGAAGTGCTAAACCAACTGCTAAACCTGCAGCACCTAAAATAGCGATAAATGACGTTGTCTCGATACCAATTTGCGATAGCGCCATTAATATAGTCGCCATGAATACAATAGCGTAAACAATGCTTGATACAAACGAGCCTACCGCTTTATCAACTTTTTTCTTATCGAATGCTTTTTCAGTTAAGCCAGCACAAAATTTTGCAACGCGTCCACCCAATAGAAAGATCACGAGCGCGATAACAGCTTGTATGCCGTAATGCAGGATCAACCCTGAGTTTTCGTTTATCCAGTTTAATATTGTATCCATTTTCACTCCTGATGTGAGGTTAAGCAGTTTGCTGGTTAAATTATATCTGATTTGAATCGTTTTTTTATATTAATTTATTGGCTAGTATAAAAGTACGTAGTGAAATACGAATTTTCTGAGCGCGAAAGTTTAGCCTTACAACATGAACACAGTATGAAAAGAATGATTTTTATGCAAAATGATTGATATTCTACTTTTTTTCAATTTTTTTACGCTTACCCCTTCACAAGATTTATAATTTTATGTATTATCCGCGCCACACCAAACAAGGTGTGTTGTGGCGGTTGTAGCTCAGTTGGTAGAGCCCCGGATTGTGATTCCGGTTGTCGCGGGTTCAAGCCCCGTCAATCGCCCCATCTTTTCCCTCTTAGTAAAATATTAATTTCAATTTACATATTATTTATAAACCTATCTTAATATATTTAGATGATATTCTAACCTCTTTGCAAATTATCTCCGATTAGTTTTGATTCGATTTAAAACTTTAATATCCCAAACCCTAAACATAATCACGGCTAAAGCCTGTTCCTACAACACAAATCACGCACCTACCCCGTAGGAGAGCGCTTTAGCGCCGATAAATTTTAGCGCCAATTTCTTTTTCACATATCCCAAATCCTAAACATAAAAACACAATCACGGCTAAAGCCTGTTCCTACAACATAAATCACATTCCGAAACCCCGTAGGAGAGCGCTTTAGCGCCGATAAATTTTAGCGCCAATTTCTTTTTCACATATCCCAAACCCTAAACATAAAACACAATCACGGCTAAAGCCTGTTCCTACAATACAAATCACACACCTACCCCGTAGGAGAGCGCTTTAGCGCCGATAAATTTTAGCGCCAATTTCTTTTTCACATATCCCAAACCCTAAACATAAAAACACAATCACGGCTAAAGCCTGTTCCTACAACACAAATCATATTCCGAAACCCCGTAGGAGAGCGCTTTAGCGCCGATTGGTTTCAATTCCAAAATTTAATCTATACTTTAGTAAACCGTTTTATATTTAAGGGATTAAAATGAAACCGCATTCTTATAAGCTACGTCAGCATCGCCACTCGAATATGAATTCTTATTACTCTGTGACCACATGCACATATCGAAGAAGTGAGTTATTCGAAGATTTTTGTAATGCGAGAGCTTTAATAAGCTCACTTAAATATTCTGATTTAAAGGACTTAACACAAACAATCTGTTTTGTAATAATGCCTGATCATATGCATTGGCTATTTCAGCTGAAAACACAAAAATCATTATCTTCAGTGGTGGCCGAAGTAAAAGGGCGTACATCATTTCTTATACACAAAACTAAGAAAGAGGAAATTTGGCAAGCTGGTTTTTACGATTCATTAATTAAAGATGAGGAACACCTATTGCATCAAGCCCGGTACATAGCTGCTAACCCAATAAGAGCCGGTATTGCGGATGACCTTGGAAGTTACCCACATTGGGATTGTATTTATTTAAATAAATAAAATCACGGCTAAAGCCTGTTCCTACAACAAAAATCACACACCTACCCCGTAGGAGAGCGCTTTAGCGCCGATAAGCTTCAGTGGCAGTTAACTACCCTCGCTAACTTTACCCTCGCCTGCTCGTAAACTGCTTCACTTTCTTACAGACAAAAAAATGCCACCTTTCGGTGGCATTACACACGGGATTATTTCTACATTATAGAAATTCTTTTCGATAATTAGGTTCTAGGTTAATCCGTTTCAAGGTACGAGGTTAAAGGTCAAAGCCTTTCGCGGCTAAAGCCGGCTCCTACGTTTAAAACATAGGTTCTAGGTGTTAGGAGTTCTAGTTACTTCCCTAGTACCTTTCTCTTCCTAGTACCTAGATAGTCATTTACTTCCAGCTTTTCATCTTATGGCCTTTAACAGCATAGAAAAGGATAAATAAATAACAAGGTAACATTACAATATAGGCTGCTTGTTGTGCGTCAGCAGAATCAACACCGCCACTGGCAAGGCCCCAAAATAATGGACCAAATGCACCACCGGCAATACCCATTACCAATAAACCAGAACCAACACTGGTTAGCTTACCTAAACCTGAAAGTGCCAGTGGCCATACAGCAGGCCAAACAATTGCATTAGCGAATCCTAACACAGCAATCATTAATAGTGTATCTGGTAATTGCACTTCTAAACCAAGCGCGCTTGCAACGACCACTGAGCTTGAATCACTCACTACAATCGCCACTGTTAAAATGCTACCTAAAATGGCTGATACACTCAAAGCAGCTTGCTGAGATATTACACGTGGAATGAGTGCTATACCAATAATATAACCTAGCACCATACAAGCCATGGTATAAGAGGTCATTACACTGTATTTTTCAACACCTAACGATAAAGCAAAAGTACCAATTGTATCACCAGCGATAACTTCAACAGCAACATATACAAATAATGCTACAACACCAAGCGCTAAGCTAGGATGTGCTAAAGCGGCCTTCACTTGACCTTTTTCACCTTGCTCTTCATCATCTAATAGTTCTGGTAACGGCATTTTTGTTACCGCAAAACCAAGCGCACCGATAAATAAAGCCATACCTAAATAAGGATAGATCAAGCTGTTTGCCATTGCATCGATTTCTAGCTGGGTTAATTCTTTACCCACAGAACCTGTGAAGTCACTTAAAATTAGGGCTGTAAATACAATCGGGGCAATTACACCGGCACCTTTATTCAAAATACCCATTACACTAACACGTGCCGCAGCAGACTCTTCTGGCCCAATACGAACCACATATGGGTTCACCGCCGTTTGCAATAATGTTTGCCCAGCCCCCATTACAAGTTGAGCGAATAAAAACAATGCGAATACTTGCGTTTTTGCCGCAGGAATAAATAATAGACCTGCAACCATCATGGTGCCCATACCTAGCGCCATACCATTTTTATAGCCGACTTTACGAATAATCATCGCTGAAGGTACGGCAGTAAAAGTTACTGCAATATAAAAAGAGAATAAAATCAGCGATGCCTGAAATGGCGTTAGTTGCAATACTTGTTTTAAGTAAGGCATCAATGAACCATTTAACCAGGTTGCAAAACCGAGTATAAAAAATAGAGTGGCGACTATCGCCATGGGTATAAAATTACTTTGCTTATTCGACACGGTGGCTTCCATAAAACATTCTCTTGTTGCGAGCTTTAGTTATAGTTATCTATATTTTAGTAAGTATCTTAACTAGATTTACTTCACATAGCTTCATTCTTGAGAGTAATTTATAACATTACCCTAACAAAAATGACAGCGCTGCCATAAAACTTTACGTTAATTACAGGCATATTACTAGTAACTATTTATTTTACAATTGGCATAAAAAAGGGCCTTTAGGCCCTTTCAATTTAAAACTACGTACTAATATATTAATTTATATAGGTAATTCTGCTATACAGCTGTTCATTTAAACGGCTTCTTAAAGCGATTTTCTGCGATTGAGAAACACTGATCGGAGCTGTGTAGCGCTGCCAAGTTTGGCCATTATCCAAGCTGAACTCTACTTCTAAGTAAGCAAAAGGGGTATTAACCTTTAATTTACTATCTTCAACTACTCCGCCTGGGACAGGTAAATTAATGCTTACATCAGCATTGGCAAGTTTAGTTAACTCTTTAAGGCCCACCGCGGCGGCAAATTGTGACCAATCTTTAGTGCGCTGTTTTGTATTAACTTGCTCGCCTTCCCATGGAGCTTTATGCCAAGCACGCTCAGCAACAGATAAAATACGCGGGAAGATCATGGCTAACACTTGTTCTTCGGTACGAATCGTCTCAGACCAAACCTGACCTTGCATACCTAATATATTCTCAGGTTTTTCAAGTTGCGGTAATGGGCGACCAACTAGTGCTTCCAAATTGTCAATTGGCTCACGAGTACGGGTATAATCAGCATTAGCGTATACATCATCTGGCATATAATTAAATGTTTTTGCCGTATCTGTATAACGCGTTGCCCAATAATAACCACGCTCTTCTGGATGCGCTTCGTATGGGTGATCAAAATATAAATGCGTGCCATGAGATAAAACCACTTGATAGCCTGCATTCGCTAAGCGGTATGCTCTATCTGCTACCCCCCACTCCCAAATGTTGTCCCACACATTGGCGGTAAAGGTTTTATTAGGGAATTCATCACGTTTGAAAGGGGTTGTACGGTCATACATTAACCCATCTTCCCAAGCGCCTGGCGAAATCCCACGCTTTTCTAGTAGTTTAGCTACACGCTGAGTAAAGTAAGGTTTCAAGTCAGCAGCACCGGCTACACCGTTATTTGGATCAGCAAACATAGCTTGGCATATTGGCGAATCAACCCATGACCCTGCGCCAACTTCATCGCCACCAAAATGTAAGTTTGTTAATCGCACACCCGCTTCACGGTACATTTGCTGTAGTTCGTAAGTCACTTTATCTAAAAATGCGTAGGTTGAATCCATGCATACATTCATTGAGTTATCTTTATAATTTTGCACCGTCATGTACACGGAGGTGTCATTCGGATCGCTCAATAGATATTGTGTAGCTGCACTGATATCAACTTGCTGTACTTCTTTGTTGGCTTGTCTTTTATTAGTTAAATTATTTTTAGCCGTTTGCTTAGCTTGATCGCTGAGTTTATGGTATCGCGCTTCCATAGCTTTAATAGATGCTCGCGCGTGACCTGGGCCTTCTATTTCAGGAATAATTTGAATATGGCGGTCTTTAGCAAACTTTAACAGCTCTACAAATTCACTGCGAGTAAGGTAACCGTTACCTGAGCCTGATTTAAAAGGGCCAGTACCAAGCTGTGTTAATAGACATTCGCGCTCTTGTAAGTCAAAACAACGATAGCCACCAATATCTGTCAGCTCTGGTAGTCCCGGAATTTCTAAACGCCAGCCCTCATCTTCAGAAAAGTGCCAGTGCAACTTATTCATCTTGTAACGCGCCATTTGTTCAACTAATTTGAACATGGCGTCTTTACCATGATAGTTACGCCCGTTATCATAATGCATACCACGCCATCCGTAACGCGGACTGTCTTCAAGCTCTAACTGCGGCACTTCAACCGCACCTTGGCTATTTGCAGGTAATAAATTAAGCAAACTTTGCATGGCATAAAATACACCAGCATTGTCGCTACCAACGATCTCAATTTTATCATCGTCGATTTCAAGGGTGTAACTTTCGCTTTTACCATCAGCAAGATTTGGGTTTACTTTTAAGCTGATCAGCTTTTCTTTATTAGCTTTAATATGATCAGGCTGCGCTTTTAGCGCTAAACCGTAGTCATCTTGCAAGTCTTGCATGAAAACCATAACTTCGCTTTTCAATTGGCCTTGAAAACGAATTTGCCAGCTGTTATCAAGTTTGGCTACACCGCGATTAAATTCAATATTTTGCGGTTTTGGAATAATGCGTTTAAGTGCATCTTCTTTAGATACTTTTACAGACGCGGCCTGATTACGCTCATAGCGCACTTGTGGTGTAATTAATACAGTGCGATCTTTAGGCTCGTTATAACGACGCAACTGATTTTCACGCTCGAATGGCGCAACAAATTGAGTCATATCTTCTGTATCGGTATTCGCAAAGATAGCGGGCGTATTATCCCCAGATACAAAAAACGCACGCGGCATAAAATCGGTATAAGCCACAACCCATACTTGTGCATCAAATTCGATATCTAAGCTTTTGCCTGCTGCTAAACCTTTAAAATCTTTAGTTGGTACAATACGATGTAAATCACCATTAACGTGCTCAATATTTAAACCAGCAACATGCTCAGTGTTAATTTTACGAACAGAGTGAATGTAAAGCTGCCAATCACTTTCACCAGCAGGAAGTGCAACGTTTGATTGGTTATTTAAGGTGATTTTTCCTAAAAAACCAGAGTCTTTGTTATGAAAGTTGTCGACGACTGCAAATGTTAATGTAGTTTGTTTTGCAAAGCTGTCTATATCACTTTGCGAAAACTGCGCTTGCACCATAAATGGCATTGCAGCAATCAAACCTGCCAATGCGTGCTTTTTTAAATCCATTACTCTCTCCTCGTTTATACCCTAAGACTACGCATTTCCCCCCGCATAATCTCTTATTATTGTTTATAAATTCCCCCCCATCATATAAAAACTAAAATGACAGCGCTATCATTAATTGAAATAAAAGCGGTAAGCGGTAAGCGGTAAGCGGTAAGCGGTAAGCGGTAAGCGGTAAGCGGT
>NZ_JBHNYL010000007.1:0-207900 GCF_054960735.1 Pseudoalteromonas sp. RWi3 | reverse complement strand
CGTTTGTGGCATAGGACCATCAGTTGCAGCAACAACTAGGATAGCGCCGTCCATTTGAGCAGCACCAGTGATCATGTTTTTAACATAATCGGCGTGTCCAGGACAGTCTACGTGTGCGTAGTGACGAGTTGGTGTATCGTACTCAACGTGTGAAGTTGAGATTGTGATACCACGCTCGCGCTCTTCTGGAGCGTTATCGATTGATGCGAAGTCTTTAGCAACACCGCCGTATACTTTTGCAAGTACGTTAGTGATTGCTGCTGTTAGGGTAGTTTTACCGTGGTCAACGTGGCCGATTGTACCAACGTTTACGTGCGGTTTTACGCGTTCAAACTTTTCTTTTGCCATCTTAAAAAATTCCTATAAAGAAATTAAAGGTCGAGCTCATTATTGAGCCAAACCAAGCTAAAAATTACTTAAGTGCGAGCTGCAATTATTTTATCTGCAACATTTTTTGCGGCTTCAGCGTACTTCAAAAACTCCATAGAGTATGAGGCACGGCCTTGTGTTGCAGATCGCAGATCAGTTGCATAACCAAACATTTCAGAAAGCGGAACTAAAGCGTTAACTTGTTTAAGTCCACCTAATGCTTCTTCCATGCCTTCGATCATGCCGCGACGACGGTTTAAGTCGCCAACTACATCACCCATGTTTGCTTCAGGAGTGAGTACTTCAACCTTCATCATTGGCTCTAAAAGAGCAGGGTTAGCATCAAGTGCACCCTGTTTCATTGCCAAAGAGCCTGCTATTTTAAATGCCATTTCATTCGAATCTACATCATGGAATGAACCATCATATAAAGTCGCTTTAACGCCAAGTAATGGGTAACCTGCCAGCACACCTTGAGCCATTTGCTCTTGGATGCCTTTGTCTACCGCAGGGATGTATTCTTTTGGAACTGAGCCACCTACGGTTTCGTTAACGAACTCGTAAATTGGGGCTTCATCATCCGAAATATCCATCGGTTCAAGTTTAAGCCAGACGTGACCATATTGACCACGACCACCTGATTGACGTACGAACTTTCCTTCTACCTTAACGGTATCACGGATAGCTTCACGGTAAGAAACCTGCGGCTTACCAACGTTACATTCAACACTGAATTCACGTTTCATACGGTCGACAATGATATCGAGGTGAAGTTCACCCATACCAGAAATTATAGTCTGGCCTGACTCATCATCAGTTTGTACGCGGAAAGATGGATCTTCAGCAGCTAGTTTACCTAGTGCGATAGCCATCTTGTCCTGGTCAGCGATTGTGCGAGGCTCAACCGCAACAGAGATTACTGGTTCTGGGAATTCCATACGCTCAAGCGTAATTTTAGAATTCGGATCACACAGTGTTTCACCTGTTGTTACGTCTTTAAGACCAATAGCCGCCGCGATATCGCCTGCGTGGACTTCTTTGATCTCTTCACGTGAGTTTGAATGCATCTGAACGATACGACCAAGGCGCTCACGCTTACTTTTTATTGGGTTGTAAACCGCATCACCCTGTTTAACAGTACCAGAGTAAACACGGAAAAAGGTTAAAGTTCCAACGAACGGGTCTGTTGCAATTTTAAAAGCAAGTGCAGCAAACGGTGCGTTGTCATCAGCAGGACGCTCTTCCTCAGTGCCATCTTCAAGGATACCTTGAATTTGTTTCACTTGTGTTGGTGCAGGCATGTACTCAATAACGCCGTCAAGCACAGCTTGAACGCCTTTATTTTTAAATGCACTACCACACGTCATTGGGACGATTTCGTTTGCTAATGTACGCTGACGCAAAGCTGCTTTAATTTCAGCTTCGCTCAGGTCTTCACCTTCCAAATACTTATCCATTAGTTCTTCAGAGGCTTCAGCAGCACTTTCAACTAAGTGAGAGTGCCATTCTTCAGCGAGCTCTTGAAGTTCTGCCGGTATTGCCTCATAAGAGAAAGTCATGCCCTGGTCTTCAGAATTCCAGTTAATCACTTTCATTTTTATAAGGTCAATTACACCTTTAAAGTCGTCTTCAGCGCCAACTGGCAGCTGAATTGGAACAGGCGTTGCTCCAAGACGAGATTTCACCTGGCTTACAACCGTTAAGAAGTCAGCGCCCGTGCGATCCATTTTATTTACGAAGATCATTCTCGGAACTTCGTATTTGTTCGCTTGACGCCAAACTGTCTCAGTCTGCGGCTGTACACCTGATGAAGCACAAAGAACAACTACCGCACCATCAAGTACACGTAAAGAACGTTCTACTTCGATAGTGAAATCTACGTGTCCTGGAGTATCAATAATATTGATACGATGGTCGTCAAATTGCGCGTCCATCCCTTTCCAGAAACACGTTGTTGCAGCAGAAGTGATTGTGATACCACGCTCTTGTTCCTGCTCCATCCAATCCATAGTTGCGGCGCCATCATGCACTTCACCAATCTTATGAGAAAGACCAGTGTAAAACAGAACACGTTCTGTTGTGGTGGTTTTGCCTGCATCTACGTGAGCAACAATACCGATATTGCGGTAGCGCTCAAGTGGAGTTGTACGTGCCATATGATCCTCTTAAAGGTTAAGGGCAGATTACCAACGGTAATGAGCGAATGCTTTATTCGCTTCAGCCATACGGTGAACGTCTTCACGTTTCTTAACCGCAGTGCCTTTGTTATCAGCAGCGTCAACGATTTCTTGAGCTAAACGTAAGCCCATAGATTTTTCGCCACGCTTACGTGCAGCGTCTACTAACCAACGCATACCTAATGCGTTACGACGAACTGGACGTACTTCAACTGGTACTTGATAAGTTGAACCACCAACACGGCGAGATTTAACCTCTACCTGTGGACGGATGTTATCAAGTGCAGACTCAAAGATTTCAAGGTGCGATTTGCCTGATTTCTCAGCAGCCACATCTAGCGCACCGTAAACGATTTTTTCAGCAGTAGATTTCTTGCCGTCTAACATTACGATGTTAACGAATTTTGCAAGAAGTTCCGATCCGAACTTAGGATCTGGAAGAATTTTACGTTGACCTATTACGCGTCTTCTAGGCATTTTGTATCTCCGGTTTATTCAGGTTTGTCCTTTTGGAACAATAACCCAAAACAATAATTAATAATATTTAGTGCTTGGCCTTACTAACGGAATACAATTAGCCCTTAGGGCGTTTTGCACCGTATTTAGAACGAGCTTGACGACGGTCGCTTACGCCTGCACAGTCAAGTGCACCACGTACAGTGTGGAAACGCACACCTGGTAAATCTTTAACACGACCACCACGGATTAGGATTACACTGTGCTCTTGAAGGTTATGACCTTCACCACCGATGTATGATGTTACTTCGAAACCGTTAGTTAAACGTACACGAGCTACTTTACGTAACGCCGAGTTTGGTTTCTTAGGTGTAGTTGTATATACGCGAGTACATACACCACGCTTTTGCGGACACGCTTTAAGCGCAGCTGAGTTACTTTTAGTAACCTTGCTACGACGTGGCTTACGCACTAGCTGGTTAATAGTTGCCATTTAAATAGCTCCTGAAATTAAAATTACTACTGAAAAAATAAAAAAATCCGCCCTTTTTACAAGCTCGTAACAAACGCGCAGGTAAATGGGTGGCGGAATTTTAATGAGCAAAGTTTAACCTGTCAACATAAACCGTTAGCAAGGCAGCAGATAACTGCCTTGCTAAAATCTAATCTATTGATTAGATTAAGTTTATTGATTTCCAGATAAATCAGCGTTTAAAGCATCTGTTAGTGCTTGAGTCGCCTCTTCTGCACTTACTGTTTGCTCTTCAACAACTAAACTTTGCTTACGACGTGCCATACGATCTTGGTGATACGCAAAACCGGTACCGGCTGGGATCAAACGACCCACGATTACGTTTTCTTTCAGACCGCGAAGTTCATCGCTCTTACCATTTACAGCGGCTTCTGTTAGGACACGAGTTGTCTCCTGGAACGAGGCTGCTGAGATGAAAGATTCTGTGGCTAGTGACGCTTTAGTGATACCCATTAACTGGATTTCAAATTTAGCTGGTAACTTGCCTTGAGCTTCAAGGTCGCGGTTTGCGATATTAACGCGTGCCACTTCAATTTGCTCACCGGCTAAGAATTCACTATGACCGCCGTCAAGGATGGTACATTTACGTAGCATCTGACGAATAATTGTTTCAATGTGCTTATCATTGATCTTAACGCCCTGCAAACGGTAAACCTCTTGCACTTCGTTAACGATATAGTTAGCAACATGAGTCACACCACGTAGGCGTAAGATGTCATGTGGTGATTCAGGACCATCGGCGATAACTTCACCTTTAGACACTTGCTCACCTTCAAACACGTTAAGTTGACGCCACTTAGGAATCATTTCTTCGTAATGATCGCCTTCAGGTGGAGTGATAACTAAACGCTTCTTACCTTTAGTCTCTTTACCGAAGCTAATAGTACCAGTGATCTCAGCTAAGATAGCTGGCTCTTTTGGCTTACGCGCTTCAAATAAGTCGGCTACGCGTGGCAGACCACCCGTGATATCACGAGTTTTCGAACCTTCTTGCGGGATACGTGCTAACACGTCACCTGGGTTTGCAGTCGCACCATCTGTTACTTCAATCGTAGTGAATGAAGGAAGACGTGTTTCTTGCAAGCCGCGCTCTTCGCTTTCAATGATAAGCTTAGGCTCTTTCGCATTCGCTTTCGCTAGATCTTTAACAACGATACGAGTTAAACCGGTTAATTCATCAGTTTGTGTCTCTGTATTCGAGTCATCGATATCGCTGAACGATACTTTTGATTTATGCTCAAGAACGATTGGGTGACTATGCGGGTCCCAAGTAGCAACAATGTCGTTACCTTGAACTTCAGCATTATCTTGAACTGTTAATACCGCACCGTAAGGTACTTTATAACGTTCTTTCTCACGACCATAGCTATCAATGATAGTGATCTCAGTAGAACGTGAGGTAATAACAATCTTACCGTCTGTATTTAATACATATTTAGCGTTGTGCAGTTTTAATGTACCGTTAGTTTTAACTTGTACATTGTTTTCAGCAGATGCTCTTGATGCCGCACCACCGATGTGGAATGTACGCATCGTAAGCTGTGTACCCGGCTCACCGATTGACTGTGCCGCGATAACACCAACTGATTCACCCGCGTTGATGATATGACCACGTGCAAGGTCACGACCATAACACTTAGCACATACACCAAAGTCGTTATCACATGTGATAACTGAGCGTACGCGAACTTCATCAACTGAGTGCTCTTCAAGAAGGTCACACAGTTTTTCATCAAGCATGATATTACGTTCAACAAGTACTGTATTAGTACCTGGAATAACGATATCTTCAGCAACAACACGACCAAGAACACGTTCGCGAAGTGCTTCTACAACGTCACCACCTTCAATAAGCGGTTTCATTGTTAAGCCATCTTCTGTGCCACAATCGTCTTCGTTGATTACCAAATCTTGTGCAACGTCTACTAGACGACGCGTTAGGTAACCCGAGTTCGCTGTTTTCAGTGCTGTATCGGCAAGACCTTTACGCGCACCGTGCGTTGAGATGAAGTACTGAAGTACGTTTAGACCTTCACGGAAGTTAGCCGTGATTGGCGTCTCGATGATTGAACCATCTGGACGTGCCATTAGACCACGCATACCTGCTAGCTGACGGATCTGAGCGGCACTACCACGAGCACCTGAGTCGGCCATCATAAACACTGAGTTAAATGATGGTTGCTCTTCTTCTTCACCTTTAGCATTGATAACCGTGTCTTTTGACAAGTTGGCCATCATTTCACGTGATAAGTTTTCATTTACACGTGACCAGATATCGATAACTTTATTGTACTTTTCACCAGCCGTTACAAGACCTGATTGGAATTGTTGGTTGATTTCAGTTACTTCAGCTTCTGCTGCTTCAATGATTGATGCTTTAACTGGTGGGATAACTAAGTCATCGATACCAATTGAAACACCTGATTTCATTGCGTAGTGGAAACCGGTGTACATAACTTGGTCAGCAAACACAACGGTGTCTTTTAGACCTAGACGACGGTAACACTCGTTTAATAAGCTAGAAATCTGTTTTTTACCTAACGCTTGGTTGATTGACTCAAACGGCATACCTTTAGGTAAAATTAGAGACAGAATTGCACGACCAACAGTGGTCTCGATAATAGTAATAGTATCTTCTACTACACCATTTTCGTTCTTCACTGATTGGCTAATACGAACTTTTACGCGAGCGTGAAGTTCAGCATTACCACTACGGTATGCTTTTTCTGCTTCTTTTGGATCTTTAAATACAGTACCTTCGCCTTTCGCATTAATGCGATCACGCGTCATGTAGTAAAGACCTAATACAACGTCCTGTGAAGGAACGATGATTGGCTCACCATTAGCAGGCGATAAGATGTTGTTAGTCGACATCATTAGCGCACGTGCTTCTAGCTGTGCTTCAATCGTTAACGGTACGTGTACCGCCATTTGGTCACCATCGAAGTCGGCGTTGTAAGCCGCACATACTAATGGGTGCAAGTGAATTGCTTTACCTTCGATAAGCACAGGTTCAAACGCTTGGATACCCAAACGGTGAAGTGTTGGTGCACGGTTAAGTAATACTGGATGTTCACGAATTACTTCGTCTAATACATCCCATACTTCCGGAACTTCACGCTCTACCATTTTCTTAGCAGCTTTGATTGTCGTAGCCATGCCGCGACGCTCTAATTTGCCATAGATGAATGGTTTGAATAGCTCAAGTGCCATCTTCTTAGGAAGACCACATTGGTGAAGCTTAAGAGTAGGACCAACCGTGATTACAGAACGGCCTGAGTAATCTACACGCTTACCAAGTAAGTTCTGACGGAAACGACCTTGCTTACCCTTGATCATATCAGCAAGAGATTTAAGCGGACGCTTGTTAGAACCTGTAATTGCACGACCACGACGACCGTTATCAAGTAGCGCATCTACCGCTTCTTGTAACATACGTTTTTCGTTGCGTACGATAATGTCTGGTGCTGCTAAATCTAGTAGACGCTTAAGACGGTTATTACGGTTAATAACACGACGGTAAAGGTCATTTAGATCAGATGTCGCAAAACGACCACCGTCTAGTGGTACTAATGGACGTAGATCAGGTGGCAATACTGGAAGTACTGTCATGATCATCCACTCAGGGTTGTTACCTGATTGGTGGAACGATTCCATTAATTTAAGACGTTTAGTGATCTTCTTACGCTTAGTTTCAGAGTTAATTGTTGGTAACTCTTCACGCATCTCAGCAATTAATTGGCCAAGATCAAGTTCACGAAGCAAGTCTAATACTGCTTCAGCACCCATCTTCGCTTCAAATTCGTCACCGTGCTCTTCAAGTGCATCTAAGTATTCTTCTTCACCTAGTAACTGACTACGCTCAAGCGTTGTCATACCTGGTTCAGTTACAACGAACGACTCGAAGTAAAGAACACGTTCAATATCACGAAGTGTCATATCAAGCATTAAACCGATACGTGACGGTAATGATTTTAAAAACCAAATATGCGCAACTGGGCTTGCCAAGTCGATGTGACCCATTCTGTCACGACGCACTTTAGTTAGTGTTACTTCAACGCCACACTTTTCACAGATCACACCACGGTGTTTAAGGCGTTTATATTTACCACATAAACACTCATAATCTTTCACTGGACCGAAAATACGGGCACAGAATAAGCCATCGCGCTCAGGCTTGAAAGTACGGTAGTTAATAGTCTCAGGTTTCTTTACTTCACCGTATGACCATGAACGAACCATGTCTGGTGAAGCAAGACCAATGCGAATTGCATCGAATTCTTCGGTCTTATTTTGTTGCTTCAGAAACTTAAGTAAGTCTTTCACCTTAGCTCTCCTGTCGGAGTTAATCTTGAGGGCGGATAATCTCGCCCCTACATTCTATTCGGCCGTAACAGGTGCTGTAGCTAGCTACAGCACCTAATTGGCTAATTTTCTTCCAACTCGATGTTGATACCCAGTGAGCGGATTTCTTTCAACAATACGTTGAACGATTCTGGCATACCTGGTTCCATTTTATGGTTACCATCAACGATGTTTTTATACATCTTAGTACGACCGTTCACGTCATCCGATTTCACTGTTAGCATTTCTTGTAGAGTGTAAGCGGCACCGTATGCTTCAAGTGCCCATACTTCCATCTCACCGAAACGCTGGCCACCGAACTGTGCTTTACCACCCAGCGGTTGCTGAGTAACAAGGCTGTAAGAACCTGTTGAACGCGCATGCATCTTATCATCAACTAAGTGATTCAGTTTCAGCATGTACATGTAACCTACAGTTACTTGACGTTCAAACTCGTCACCAGTACGGCCATCATAAAGTGTAACCTGACCACTTCTTGGGTAGCCACCTAACTCAAGCATGTCTTTGATTTCATCTTCTTTAGCGCCATCAAATGCAGGAGTAGCGATTGGTAAACCACCTTTTAAGTTTACAGCTAAGCGACGAACTTCATCATCAGAGAAGCTAGCAATGTCTACTTTCTGGCGACAATCACCAATTTCGTAGGCTTGCTTGATGAATTCACGTAGCTCATGAAGCTCTCGTTGTTCTTTCATCATTTCTTCTAGACGTTCACCGATACCACGTGCGGCTAGACCCATATGTGTTTCAAGGATCTGACCGATGTTCATACGTGATGGTACACCTAGTGGATTCAGTACGATGTCTACCGTACGACCTTTTTCATCGTATGGCATATCTTCTACTGGTACGATAGTCGAGATAACACCTTTGTTACCGTGACGACCCGCCATTTTATCACCTGGTTGGATACGACGTTTAACAGCAAGGTATACTTTAACAATCTTAAGTACGCCTGGTGCTAAGTCATCACCTTGAGTGATCTTACGACGTTTATTTTCAAACTTCTTATCGTATTCAGCTTTAAGCTCATCGTACTGTGCAGCTAGTTGCTCAAGTTCAGCTTGCTTATCTTCTTCAGCAAGGCTTTGAGTTAGTAGCTTCTCAGCATTAAGTGTCGCTAATTGTTCTTCGTTTTGACCAGCAGCCACAAGTAACTTGCGAGCACGGTCTAACACGCCTGCTTCAAGAATACGGAATTCTTCGTTAAAGTCTTTTTTCGCATCACGAAGTTGCATTTCTTCAACTTCTAGCGCGCGCTTGTCTTTTTCAACACCATCACGGGTGAAGACTTGCACGTCAATTACAGTACCAGTTACAGAGTTTGGTACACGTAATGAGCTGTCTTTAACGTCAGACGCTTTTTCGCCGAAGATAGCACGCAGTAGCTTCTCTTCAGGTGTTAATTGCGTTTCGCCTTTCGGAGTCACTTTACCTACTAGGATATCGCCGCCTTTAACTTCAGCACCGATATAAACAACGCCTGATTCATCAAGCTTGCCTAGTGCAGACTCACCCACATTCGGGATATCTGCTGTGATCTCTTCAGGACCTAACTTAGTATCACGGGCAATACACTGTAGTTCTTGAATATGGATAGTCGTTAGACGATCTTCTTCAACTACGCGCTCTGATAGTAGGATTGAATCCTCGAAGTTATAACCGTTCCATGGCATGAATGCCACGCGAAGGTTTTGACCAAGGGCTAAGTCACCTAAGTCAGTCGAAGGACCATCTGCTAACACATCGCCACGAGTAACCGGTTCACCAACCATACAAGTTGGTTTTTGGTTAATACATGTATTTTGGTTAGAACGTGTGTACTTGGTCAAGTTGTAGATGTCGATACCCGCTTCACCAGGGATACGTTCTTCATCATGTACATTAACAACGATGCGACTTGCGTCAGCATACATTACTTCACCGCCACGTTTTGCAACAATTGTTACACCAGAGTCTTTCGCTAGTGTTAACTCAATACCTGTACCTACTAACGGCTTATCCGCTTTCAATGTTGGCACTGCTTGACGTTGCATGTTTGAACCCATCAATGCGCGGTTAGCATCATCGTGTTCTAGGAACGGGATAAGTGCGGCCGCTACAGAGATCACCTGTTGTGGTGATACATCCATATATTGTTGGTCCATGCGACCCATAAAGGTTGATTCACCTTTGTGACGACATGGAATAAGTTCATCTACAAACTCATTGCTCTCGTTCAAGTTTGAGTTCGCCTGTGCGATAACAAACTGACCTTCTTCAATGGCTGATAGGTAATCTACTTCATCAGTTACAACACCATCTACCACTTTGCGGTAAGGTGTTTCTAAGAAACCATAGTCATTAGTACGTGCGTACGTAGACAATGAGTTAATTAGACCGATGTTTGGACCCTCAGGAGTCTCGATTGGACATACGCGACCATAGTGAGTTACGTGAACGTCACGTACTTCAAAGCCTGCGCGCTCACGTGTAAGACCGCCCGGACCTAATGCAGAAATACGACGCTTGTGCGTTACTTCTGATAGCGGGTTATTTTGGTCCATGAACTGTGATAACTGAGACGAGCCGAAGAACTCTTTAACCGCTGCCGAAATAGGCTTAGCGTTAATTAGATCTTGTGGCATGATCGCATCTAGGTCACCTAAGCTTAAGCGCTCACGTACAGCACGTTCTACACGTACTAAACCTACACGGAATTGGTTCTCAGCCATTTCGCCAACACTACGGATACGACGGTTGCCTAAGTGGTCGATATCATCAACATCGCCTTGACCGTTACGAATAGCAATTAATACTTTCATAACAGACACGATGTCTTCTTTGCTTAATGTGCCAGGGCCTGTGTCAGTGTCATAACCAACACGGCTATTGAACTTCATACGACCTACAGTTGATAAGTCATAGCGTTCTTCTGAGAAGAACAAGTTCTCAAATAAGGCTTCAGCCGCGTCTTTCGTCGGTGGCTCGCCTGGGCGCATCATGCGATAAATTTCTACAAGTGCTTCTAAACGGTTAGTGCTTGAATCGATACGTAAGGTATCTGAAATATATGCACCGCTGTCAACTTCGTTGATATATAAAGTATCAATCTTAGTGTGACCCGCTTTTACAAGCTCAGCCATTACTTCAAGTGTTAGTTCGTCATTAGCGGTTGCAATGATTTCACCCGTTGACTCGTCAACGTAGTTCTTTGCAATAACACGGCCAATGATGTACTCATGTGGTACTTCTAACTGAGTAATGCCTTTTTTCTCAATGCTCTTGATATGACGCGCAGTAATACGACGGCCACTTTCAACCAGCACATCACCGTCTTCACCTTTAATATCAAAGGCAGCGGTTTCACCACGTAAACGTGAAGGCACAAGTTCCATAAGAACTTTACCGTCAGTTACTTCAAATGCAGTGGTTTCGAAGAACATCTCAAGGATTTCTTCAGTCGTATACTCAAGTGCACGTAAAATGATAGACGCCGGTAATTTACGACGACGGTCAATACGTACATATAAGTTATCTTTTGCATCAAACTCAAAGTCTAACCACGAACCACGGTAAGGAATTACACGTGCGTTATATAGTACTTTACCCGATGAGTGAGTTTTACCGCGGTCGTTATCAAAGAATACACCAGGGCTACGGTGTAGCTGAGAAACGATAACACGCTCTGTACCATTGATTACAAAGGTACCGGTATCGGTCATGAGCGGAATTTCGCCCATGTAAACTTCTTGCTCTTTAATGTCTTTAACTGTGCCTGGAGCTTCTTTGTCCATTACTACAAGACGCAATTTTACGCGAAGTGGAGCAGAAAAAGTCACACCGCGAATTTGACATTCTTTTACATCGAATACTGGCTCACCAATACGATAACTTACGTATTGAAGCTCAGAATTTCCCGAGTAGCTTTTAATTGGAAACACTGATTGGAAGGCTGCTTCCAAACCGTGATCGCCATCAGCGTCCGGGACTAAGAATTTTTTAAACGATTCTAACTGCGTCGACAGTAAGAAAGGTATATCCAATACTTGTGGACGTTTACCAAAATCCTTACGGATACGTTTCTTTTCAGAATAAGAGTAAGCCATGGGGTTCCTCAGCTTGCTGATCTTTGACCCGACCTGTTCTTGTAAGAACAGACTTAACTGGCATCTATGCCAAGATGTACAACATTTAATTGTTGTTCCGAAAGACTCCCACTTCAACACTAGCAAACTATAAAGCGTTGAAATTAAAAAGAAATTCAGATTTTATTTGAGCTATAGGAATACATAACTCTATAGCGCAAAAAGGCCGGTGATTAAATAATCACCAGCCCTTGCCTGATTTCTCAGGCAGCGAACCTAGCGTGAGCTAGATTACTTAACCTCAACTTCAGCACCAGCTTCAGTAAGGTCTTTAGCAAGCGCTTCAGCTTCTTCTTTAGAGATACCTTCTTTAACTGGAGTTGGAGCAGCTTCAACAAGAGCTTTCGCTTCTTTAAGGCCTAGGCCAGTTGCGCTACGTACAGCTTTGATTGCCGCAACCTTGTTAGCGCCAGCGCCAGTAAGGATTACGTCAAATTCAGTTTTCTCTTCAGCAGCTTCAGCAGCAGGACCTGCTACCATAGCAGCTGCAGCAGTTACGCCGAATTTTTCTTCCATTGCTTCAACAAGAGCAACAACGTCCATTACTGACATTTCAGCAATTGCGTCAAGGATTTGGTCTTTAGTTACAGACATTACAAATTTCCTAATAATTAACGGACTCAAAGGTCCAAAAAAATTTTACACCGAAAGTAAGTTTAAACAGCTTAAAATTAAGCAGCTTGCTCTTCTTTCTGTACACGTACTGCTTCAATTGTTTTACACAATTTGCCAGCAGACGCTTCTTTCATAGCGCTCATTAAGCGTGCAACAGCTTCGTCGTATGTAGGTAGAGTTGCAAGCATGCCTGCGTCTACTACATTGCCTTCAAAAGCGGCCGTTTTAAGCTCAAATTTCTCATTCTTTTTCGCGAAATCTGAAAAGATACGCGCAGCAGCACCAGGGTGCTCTGATGAGAAAGCGATTAAGCTTGGACCAACGAATGAATCAGAAAGGCACTCAAAATCTGTTCCTTCAAGAGCACGTTTTGCTAAAGTGTTACGGACAACTTTCATCCAAACACCCGCTTCGCGAGCTTCTTTACGAAGGGCAGTAATTGCACCAACTGTTACACCACGAGAATCTGCAACTACTGCAGATAGAGCACCAGTGGCTGCTTCGTTGACTTCAGCAACAATTGCTTTTTTGCCTTGAAGATTTAAAGCCATGGGTGTTACTCCTGGTTTAATGGGTTACCGTTTATCGGCTTCCCTGTTTTACTCTTCCCCATCAATAAAGATGGAGATGCTTTTTACGGCGAGAGCCAGAAGGATTAGGAAAAATCTATCTGGGGATTCACACCGTCTACGTAGGATATTAAGGCCTAAGCCCCCTACGGTCTTGGACGGAAGCCCAATTTATCGCTTTGCCAAAAGGCGCACCGAAATTATGGACTTCAACCCGAATTCTTTACATTGTTGAACAATCAAATTATTCAACAAAATGGCGCGAAATTATAGTACAAATTTCACGCCATGTAAACACTTATTAAGCTACAGTTGTGCTTAATGTGTTTTGGTCAACAGCAACACCTGCGCCCATTGTTGTAGAGATGGTTACTTTCTTAACGTAAACACCTTTAGCTTGTGAAGGTTTAGCCTTCTTAAGCGCAACAATAAGAGCTTCAAGGTTTTGTTGAAGTTGCTCAGCTGTGAAATCAACCTTACCAATAGTAGTGTGGATGATACCATTTTTGTCATTGCGGTAACGCACTTGACCAGCTTTAGCATTTTTAACTGCTTCTGCAACGTTAGGTGTTACAGTACCAGTTTTAGGGTTTGGCATTAGACCACGTGGGCCTAAGATTTGACCTAGTTGACCAACAACACGCATAGCGTCTGGTGATGCAACAACAACGTCAAAGTTCATCTCGCCTTTCTTAACTAGATCAGCAAGATCTTCCATACCTACTAGTTCAGCACCGGCTTCTTTCGCAGCTTCTGCGTTAGCGCCTTGTGTGAATACTGCAACGCGAACGTCACGACCAGTACCGTTAGGTAGTACAGTAGCACCACGAACGTTTTGATCAGATTTACGAGCATCGATACCAAGGTTAACAGCAACGTCAACACTTTCTACGAATTTAGCTGTCGCTAACTCTTTTAAAAGAGCAACTGCTTCGTTGATTTCGTAATCTTTAGTTACTTCCACTTTTTCGCGGATAGTACGCATACGTTTAGTTAATTTAGCCATTATCTTAGTCCTCTACGTTCAAGCCCATCGCACGCGCAGAACCTGCGATAGTGCGAACCGCAGCGTCCATATCAGCCGCTGTAAGATCAGGTCGTTTAGTCTCAACGATTTCTTCAAGTTGAGCACGAGTTACTGTGCCTACTTTTTCAGTGTTAGGACGGCCTGAGCCTGATTTGATGCCTGCAGCTTTCTTAAGTAAGTAAGCAGCCGGTGGCGTTTTCATGTCGAACGTAAATGAACGGTCGCCGTAAACAGAGATCACTACAGGAACTGGAGCGCCTTTTTCGATAGATTCTGTACGTGCGTTGAACGCTTTACAGAATTCCATGATGTTTACACCGTGTTGACCTAGTGCTGGACCTACTGGAGGACTAGGATTAGCCATACCAGCAGCAACTTGTAGCTTGATTAGAGCTTCAACTTTCTTAGCCATTATAAATACCTCATTAGGTGGGTCTTAGCCTTGTGCGCGCGAGGACGCGTACTCTAGCGGCTTCCCAGTTTAAAAATTGGTTTCGTACTTTTTGTAATCAATTCAAGAAACTCTATCCCTGAATACAAAAAGGCCGCTGATTATAAGTTAATCAGCGGCCTTTTTCAAGTACTATGCAAAGTAATAAATCACTTCGCATAAACTATCTAATTTTTATTACTTATCTTGTTCAACTTGACCAAATTCAAGGTCAACAGGCGTAGAACGACCAAAGATAAGTACAGATACTTTTACGCGGCTCTTTTCGTAGTCAACAGCTTCAACCACACCACTAAAGTCAGCAAATGGACCGTCAACAACACGAACCACTTCACCCGGTTCAAATAATGTTGCTGGTTTAGGTGCTTCTGCGTTTTCTTGTAAGCGGTTTAGAATACGCTCAGCTTCTTTAGAGCTGATAGGCGCTGGACGGTCAGAAGTGCCACCGATAAAGCCCATTACACGTGCAGTGCTGTTCACTAAGTGCCAGCTTGCATCGTTCATATCCATTTGTACTAATACATAACCTGGAAAGAACTTACGCTCAGATTTACGCTTTTGACCCGCGCGCATCTCAACCACTTCTTCTGTTGGCACTAATACTTCACCAAAACTATCTTCTAACCCTTCAATCTTGATATGCTCAAGAATGGTTTGTGCAACACGCTTCTCATAACCCGAGAAAGCCTGTACTACGTACCAACGTAGTTTCTTTTCGTTGTTCTCATCCGACATGGGATCAGATCTCCAATCCAGTTAAAAAGCCTACTGCGCGGAATAAAATGCCATCTAATCCCCAAAGGATAAGTGCCATAATCACAGTTGCTACCATTACAATAAATGTCGTATGGGTAGTTTCTTGGCGCGTAGGCCACACTACTTTACGTACTTCAATACGCGCTTCTTTTGCAAAAGCAAGGAAGGTACGTCCTTTTTCTGTTACTGCTGCAATGCCTAAACCAGCAGCAACTGCAATAACAACACCAATAGCACGTAATAACACAGACTGATCTGCGTACATATAATTACCAACTACTGCGCCTGCAAGTAGCGCAATTGCCACAAGCCACTTTACCGCATCCATCCCACTTGATGGTGTTTCCACATTCGTGCTCATAATATTATTACCTTAACTACAGACACAACAACCCTACACGATGGCAGGGTTAATCCATTAAAATCTAAACTTAAAAACAGACTTATTTAAACCGATTTTTAACCTAAGACTTTACCCACTCACAAGAAAAATTGGCAGGGGCGGAGAGATTCGAACTCCCAACCGTCGGTTTTGGAGACCGCTGTTCTACCAATTGGAACTACGCCCCTGCAAAGTGGAAGCCTATTATACTTACGCAAATCATTAACACAAGAGTAAAAGATACCCATTAACTAAAATCTCATCACATATGAAGTAAAACAATCTTAACTTTAATTAAAAATCAGTTTATGCTTGTTCCAATTAAGGGAATAATGAAAGCGTAAGGGAATCTGTGTTGATAGGTAAAATCATCATTTATACTGTGGTTATAAGCTTTAATATTTTATTTTCAGCTCTATCTAATGCCCGGTCTCTTCATTTAGACACTTACTCTACCGAGCAAGGTTTAACACAAAACTCAATCACCTGCGCTATCAACGACAAACGTGGATTTCATTGGTTTTCTACTCAAGGAGGCCTTAATCGTTTTGACGGCTATGACATAAAACGCTTTAAATCCTATCCGATGGACCCGTCAAGCCTCTCTGGGAATTGGATCACAGCATGTGGACATACTAAAAATGGTACCCTTTGGGTTACAACAGCGACACAAGGACTCAGTCTTTTAGATACTCAAACAGGGCAATTTAGCCATATTAATCAAACCACTGAGCTCGCGATTAAAGATAACCGCATTTGGTCAGCAACCATGGATAGTAAAAACACTCTGTGGATGGGTCATGAGGATGGCAATTTAACGCAACTTAATATTGAACATAAAACTGCCAATTTTTATAACTATACCCACCCCGATGCAGGCAATGTAATTTTTAGAGATTTAATCACTGATCATGACAGTAATATTTGGATTGCTAGCAATGTCGGTTTAATCAAATTTGATAAAAACACAACCCAGTTTGTCCATTACCCTAAAAGCATGCCATCCCTCTGGCGCTTAAAAACCACGCCCAACGGACAGCTATTAATAGCCAGTAAAACTGGCTTGAGTACATTTAATCCAACGACCGAACAGTTTAAAGATTTAGCGCAACTCAAGGGTACTTGGGTAACAGATATTATGTTCGATAATGAACAAAACCTGTGGCTCTCAAGCTATGGGAAAGGGCTTTTCTATCAACCTCATTCTAATAATGTGAACAATCATTTTGAGCAATATAGGCACTCAGCAAAACAGCAAAATGGCTTAGCAAGTGATTATCTACTTACCTTATACCAAGACCCTCAGAATATTATTTGGATCGGCACGGATGGTCACGGTATCCAACGCTATGATGCATCTCAAAAGCAGTTTAACCACCAACAACACCAAGAATCCATAGCCACATCTATAAGCCATAATTTTGTGCGTGCTTTATTAAAAGATTCACAAGGTCGGCTATGGGTCGGCACTCGCTCGGGCCTTAATAAGCTAACAAAACACGGATTCATACGTTATAAAAAAGATGAAAATGAGACTGCAAGCTTAACCAACAATAATATTTTTAGTCTTTTTGAGGATGCTAATCAACGCGTGTGGATTGGCACTTATGGCGGTGGATTACTGCGATATGATCCACAAACTGACTCTTTTGCAGCATTTACCAAACAAAGCCATCAATTAAGTAGCAATAACATTTACGCTATTACGGGTGATGCTGAGGGTAATTTGTGGCTAGGTGGCAACCAAGGACTCACTCGCTTTAACCCAGACACCTTAGCCGTTAAACATTTTCAGCATAGTAAATTGGCCAATAGCTTATCCAACAATACGATTTTTAGCGTGCTGTATGACCAGTACGCTAATGCAATATGGGCAGGCACCCGCGTTGGCTTGAATAAATTGCAATTAACGGACGAGCAATTTACCCATTATAAAGCGAATAGTGATACTGCCACTAGCCTGAGCCATAACATGGTCACATCTATACACCTTGAGAATGAACATACACTTTGGGTGGGCACCATGGGAGGGTTAAACCGCCTTGATAAAAAGACGGGACTTTCTAGCAGCATCTCGGAGCAAAATGGTTTGCTCAACGATAATATTTTCGCAATCAAACAAGATCAGCAAAAGCGACTGTGGCTTTCGAGCAATCAGGGGTTAACACGGTATGACCCTAAAACAGGGCAAATGCAACATTTTTTACCCAGAGATGGCATCCAACACAACTCCTTTATTCTTGGTGCTGCATACCAAGGCGATGATGGCGAGTTACTCTTTGGCGGGATCAACGGCTTTAATCAATTTTATCCTCACGAATTATCACACACCAAAGCAACCCCTGAGCCAATTCTGACAGACTTATTAATTAATAACCAAGCCTCAGAGATAGAAAGCTATACCATTGAAAATAATAGCAAACTAATTAGTTATGCCAACAACCTTACTTTTGATAAAGGTATAGGGGTAATCGGCTTCAAATTTTCCGCACTAAACAGTAATTCCTCCCCCGTTCTTTATCAATACGCGTATAAACTTGCGGGATTAGACAAGCAGTTTTTATTTACCGACGCAAAGCAGCGATACATCAACTATTCTCAGCTACCCGCTGGCAGTTACCAGTTGCAATTAAAAGTAAAAGACCAGCATGGAAAGTGGAGTAAACCAAAGGAGCTGATAAACCTCACTATTGTGCCTCCATGGTGGCAATCAACATTTGCTTATATTGTTTATGCAAGCTTGAGCATTTTAATTATCTGGTTAATCATTCACTCAATGTATCGGGCTAAAATTGCTGAACAAAAAAACAAACAAGCTCAAGAGCTTAATAAATTAAAAAGTGAATTTTTAGACAATATAAGTCACGAATTAAAAACCCCGTTGAGCTTAATTATTGCCCCTTTAGAGTATTTACAAGCACACTTTCAAGAGAGTGCTGCCCAAATTCATTTATCGACAATCAAACGTAATAGTCAGCACTTACTTACGTTAATAAATCGATTATTACAGCTTAGCCAACGCCCAAGTGCGGCTTTAAACACGGTTTCACCCTACCCAATCTCAACCATCTTCGAGCAACTGGTTGAAGACTTTAATATGCTCTTTGTTAAAAAGCAGATTACCTTTTCTATAAAAAAACAAACATCTAATGATTTATATATTAATGTAGAACCACAGCATACCTTATCTATTATTAGTAATTTACTTAGTAACGCACTCAACTACACACCTTCTCACGGTAGCGTAACGATTACGTTGTCTGAAAATAATAAAATGGCACAAATTAGCGTACAAGACACAGGTATAGGTATTGAAAAACATCAACAAGAGGCAATTTTTGAACGCTTTAACCGCGTTAATTCAGATAATAATGGTTGTGGTATTGGTTTAGCGCTCGTTAAACAACTCACTGAGCAATACAATGGCTCAATAAGCCTTAACAGTGAAAAAGGAAAAGGCAGCTGCTTTACGGTGTGTTTACCACTGGTAAAAGCGATGCAACCCATACCACTGCACACGGTAGAGCCAGCAACGACTATTAACTCATCACAACATAAAAAAATCCTCATAGTTGAAGATAATGAAGACATGAGACAACTACTAGTATCACTGTTTTCACCCAGCTACATCTGTATAAATGCACAAAACGGCGAGCAAGGTGTGATGATGTGTAAAAGCGAGATGCCCGATTTAGTCATTAGCGATGTGATGATGCCTATCATGGATGGCTATGAATTACTCAATACGCTTAGAACCAATATGGCAACAAGTCATATTCCTGTATTGCTACTTTCAGCTAAAGCAGATACCCAAAGCCGACTAAAAGGCCTTGATTTACTCGCGGATGATTTTCTCAGCAAACCCTTTGAACCAAAGCTACTACTAGGTAGAGTGCAAGGGTTATTAAATATTAGAGAAGTGCTAAACCGTCATTTGTCGTTGCAACTGTCGAGCTATGAAGTCACTAGAACGAGCGATTCTTCGTTTATACAAAACAAAGACTATTCGTTCACTGAGCGATTAAAAAATATTGTTCATAAACATTACCAGCAAGAAAGTTTTACGGTTGAGCAGCTGGCTGATCGCATGCACATTAGCCCGCGTGCGTTACAGTTAAAGATGAAAGCTATTTTTAATTTAACTCCCACTGACTACATCCGCAATATTCGTTTGACTCAAGCTGAAAAACTGCTGTTAGAAACAGACCTAGCCGTTGGGTTAATTGCAGATAAAGTTGGTTTTAGTTCGCAAAGCTATTTCGCACGATGCTTTAAAACTAAACACCAGATAACACCAAAGCAGTTTCGCGATAATAATAAAAAATTAGCAAAAATTTCGCCTATGTGATGAAATAGTTCGCTTGAGTACTATTTTTAAATTATTGATTTAAATAAATTAACCTTAATTAAAACGTGCACACTTCTACGCACTATATTAAGGAAAATAACATGCTAAAAACCACAAAAACGATACTGTTGAGTTCTTTATTAATAACTGGGCTAGCAGGCTGTCAAAGCACCTCAACTAAAGTAACCTCAGAGCAAAACTCACCAGATATAAACGAAGTAGCAAAGCAGCAATACAACGGTCCAAAAGCCCGAATTGCTGTTGCACGCTTTACTGATAAATCAAATGACTCACGATGGTGGCGTAAAGAATTAGGTGAAGGAATGGCAGATCAACTCACCACCGCACTTGTAAGTACTAACCGTTTTATTGTATTGGAGCGCCAAGCATTAGATGCCGTACTTTCAGAGCAAGATTTAGCAGTCTCTGGCAGAGTGAGCGCACAATCAGGTGCGGCTTATGGGCAGATTGAAGGCGCCGAAATTGTAGTCGTTGCAGCGGTTACCGAGTTCGATGATGACAACTCTGGTGCTCGAGTGGGGTCAGGCGGTTTTATTGGTGATGTGTTTAGTTCTGTCTCAGCTGGTTTTTCTGGATCGCACATGGCCATTGACTTACGTTTAATTGATACGCGCACTTCACGTATTCTTGCTGCAACCAGCGTTGAAGGTGGCAGTAAAGATTTCGATTTTACCAGCGCAGCAACTAATTTTGGTGGCGCACTAGTTGGTGGCAGCCTTAGTGGTTGGTCAGACACACCGAAAGAAAAAGCGCTGCGAGAAGTAATAATCAAAGCGGTGGAGTTTTTAGAAACTAAAGTCCCAGATACCTACTATCGCTATAACCAAAATAACACGCTTGCAGCAGGTTATACCGCACCACCACCGCCAAAAGCAATCAGCAAAAAAGCACCAGCTGCGGTAGTTGTTGATGTACCGAATCATAGAATGCCACATTATGAAAAAATGGATTTAGCGATGTCTCGCATGAATCTTGTTTGTTTAGGTTATTTGAGAAATCAGCCACATTATGAAGAGTTTGATACGCAAGATGTTGAATACGACCGTCAAACAGTTATTGCCTTGCGTGAATATCAACAAGAAAAGCAATTAGCAGTGACAGGGCTTGCCGATGAAGCCACTAAAAAGCACCTTGATGATTCAAAGTGCATTGCTAAAACGCAAAAATCAGGACTCGAAAGCCTAGGTAGCATATTTCAAATTGACTAAATTTAAATAAAAAAGCGGCTATCCCCTAGCCGCTTTTAATCTACTCGTAATAACTCACCGCGGTAAAAATCACACAGTAACCATATTTGTTCAAATTGATGGTTTTTTGGAAAAGCTATTTTTTTGATTGTTGCTTCAAAGTCTCTTCTATTCCAGATGGGGCTGGCATTACGAATTAGCAACCAGGTGCGTTTTGAGTAATAGCGCTTAGTGGCTTTTTGTTTGAGTAATCGTCCTAGTGCTGATTGCAGTCGGTGTTCACTGGGCTGTTGTGCCATATCAGCTAAGTCACATTGCATTTGTATCGACAATGGCCGGCCTAACACGGCCATTGCTTCGGTTTCGCTGGCGTATAAATGCGCTACTTCTATATCGAGCTGCTCATTTGCTTGATAGCAACTTACATCAGGTCTATTCGGTTCATTATGCCAAATGTGGCGCATATGAATACCGGTTTGCTGTTCGTAACAGCGTAAAAATAACTTAGCAGCCCCATGCTCAAGGGCTATTTTTTCGCGTTCACTGTCACGCTTCATTTAGTACGTTATACACTTGGCTTAATAAACTCGAAGCGCCGAATCTGAATGTTTGCGGGTTTAAGTAATCAGCCCCCATAATATCACTCGCTAAGTGTAAATAATCACTGGCTTCACTCACCGTTTTAACGCCGCCAGCGGCCTTAAACCCAACCACTTTATTTGAGGCTTTAATTGCCTCTAGCATTATTTTTGTTGCATCAAGTGTCGCGTTAATAGCCACTTTACCAGTGCTGGTTTTAACAAAGTCAGCCCCGCCGGCAATCGCAATTTCTGTTGCTAACTTAATTAACGTTGGAGTTTTAAGCTCACCTGATTCAATGATAACTTTTAATTGAACATGCTCAGGGCATACCGCTTTGCTAGCTGTTACATACTCAAGCGCTTTCGCATCATCACCCGCTGCTAACGCTTTATAGGGCAGCACCAAGTCAATTTCATCAGCGCCACGCTCAATCGCAACTAAGGTTTCGTTAATCACATCACTTAATGCCGCATCACCAGCTGGAAAGTTGGTTACCGTGGCCACTTTAATGTGGTTTAACTCACGTTGTGCCAGAAACACTTTTGCATCGTCAACAAACTCGCTATAAACGCACACTGCCGCTGGCGTACCCAATAAAGGCTGGATGCTTGCCACTAATTGCTCGATCGTGTCAGTTGTATCGGTTTCATTAAGCGTTGTTAAATCCATAACGGCGACAGCGCGCGCTGCATTTTTATGTTTTTCATTCATGAATTAACCACCCTACTCGTATCAAAATTAGTGTTCTATATTAGCAAATTATCATAATCTAGCTATATCTCATAACTAATCACAATAAGCAGATTAATCTACTTGAAAGTAGCCGCAATCCCTTGTTAACTAAGCCTTAGGCCAAATCAACACACCCCATATAACTTTTGGTTATATGAACTGGGTTTTAATTATTTTTTACTTCGCTGTGCGCGCTATACTCTGCGTTTCTATTAAGCATATATGCTACGACAGTTGTTAAGAGGTGTTACTACAATGCAATATTTACCTATCTTCACCAAGCTAGATAATAAACCTGTACTGGTTGTGGGTGGTGGAGAAGTTGCATTACGCAAATGCCGTGCATTTTTAAAAGCACGCGCCAGTGTTACCTTAGTTGCGCCTTGGTTTTGTGATGAGTTACAAGAACATGCACAAAACAATGAAGTAACGCTTATTGACGCCTACTTCGAGGAATCACACCTTGAAGGCAAAATGCTGGTTATTGCAGCCACAGATAATGACGCCGTCAACAACACCGTATTTGAACTTGCCAATGCAAAAAATGTATTTGTAAATGTGGTAGATGATCAACCTAAATGCACGTTTATCTTTCCTTCTATTGTTGACCGTGACCCTATTACTATTGCGATTTCAAGCGCTGGCACAGCGCCTGTTTTAGCAAGGCGACTGCGCGAAAAACTCGAAACACTGATCCCACAGCATATTGGCCCGCTTGCAACGTTAGTGGGAAGCTTTAGAGACAAAGTTAAGCAGCGCTTTAAACATTTTGCCGATCGCCGTCAATTTTGGGAAGGCGTGTTTGATTCCTCTGTGGTCAGCAAAGTTCAAAGTGGTGATACGCAATCAGCTATGGCGCAATTAGAGCAACTTCTTGATGCCAAGCCAGAGCCTGAAGGCGAAGTGTATGTGATCGGTGCAGGCCCAGGCGACCCAGAATTATTAACCTTAAAAGCACTGCAATTAATGCAACAAGCTGATGTAGTGGTATATGACTACCTCGTCTCAGATGAAATTATGGAACTGGTTCGTCGAGACGCCGATTTAGTGTGTGTTGGTAAGCGTTTAGGCGATCATAGTGTAGCGCAAGAAGATACTAACCAAATGCTGGTCGACTTTGCCAAACAAGGTAAAAAAGTATGCCGTATCAAAGGCGGCGACCCGTTTATTTATGGCCGTGGTGGTGAAGAAGTACAAGTACTAGCAGCGAATAACGTAAGTTACCAGATAGTGCCGGGCATTACCGCTGCCGCAGGCTGTAGTGCCTATGCAGGTATTCCGCTAACGCATCGTGACCATGCGCAGGCTATTCAGTTTGTTACCGGCCACTGTAAAAAAGACGGCCAAGAGTTAGATTGGCAATCACTGGCTAAGCCAAATCAAACTTTAGCAATTTACATGGGTGTAATTAAATCACCACATATTCAAGCGCAACTACTTAAACATGGCCGTGGCGCAGATACACCTGTCGCAATTATTGAAAACGGCACACGTAAAAACCAACGTGTAGTAACAGGAAAATTAGGTGAATTAGCCGACTTAATTGAAAGTCATAGCATTATTTCACCTGCATTACTGATTATTGGTGAAGTGGCCTCTTTGCATGAGCAACTTCATTGGTTTGGCGAAAAAGCACAAACCAGTAGCTTTGCGCAGCCGCTAACCGACGTGGCATAAGAACAAATTTTTATCACTTTTAATTTTTAACTTTAATCATTTTAGTAGGACGACTAACAATGGCTTTAACTCACCTTCAGCAACTAGAAGCTGAAAGTATCAAAATCATGCGCGAAGTCGCCGCTGAGTTTGAGAACCCAGTTATGCTTTACTCTATCGGTAAAGATTCATCGGTGCTTTTACACTTAGCGCGTAAGGCTTTTTACCCAGGTAAAATTCCATTTCCACTGCTCCACGTTGATACCGACTGGAAGTTTAAAGAAATGATTGAGTTTCGTGACCGCTTGTCAAAAGAGTACGGCTTTGACCTAATCGTTCATAAAAACCCTGAAGGCTTAGCAATGGGTGTGGGTCCATTTACCCATGGTTCTGGTAAACACACGGACATCATGAAAACCCAAGGTTTAAAACAAGCACTTGATAAGTACGGTTTTGACGCAGCCTTTGGTGGCGCACGCCGCGATGAAGAAAAATCACGAGCAAAAGAGCGTGTGTACTCGTTCCGTGACAAACACCATCGCTGGGATCCAAAAAATCAGCGTCCTGAATTGTGGAATACTTACAACAGCCAAGTTAACCCAGGTGAAAGCATTCGTGTATTCCCACTGTCTAACTGGACTGAACTGGATATTTGGCAATACATTTACCAAGAAAACATCGATATGGTGCCGCTATACCTAGCTAAAGAGCGCCCTGTTGTAGAGCGTGATGGCACCTTGATTATGGTTGATGATGAGCGTATGCCACTTGCTGATGGCGAAGTACCACAAATGAAGTCAGTGCGTTTTCGCACCCTTGGCTGCTACCCACTTACCGGTGCAGTGGAATCAACGGCAAGCACATTAACTGAAATTATCGAAGAAATGCTGCTATCAACGTCATCAGAGCGTGAAGGCCGAGTAATTGATCATGATTCAGCAGGTTCAATGGAGAAGAAAAAACGTGAGGGCTATTTTTAATGTCTACTAACACTAACGACACAATTAACGAAGTAAGAGAACTGGGCATTGATGCCTACCTTGCTCGCCAACAAGATAAAAGCCTATTACGTATGTTGACCTGTGGCAGCGTAGATGACGGTAAATCAACCCTGATTGGCCGCCTATTACACGACAGTCACCAAATTTATGAAGATCAGCTAGCAGCCCTTCATAAAGATAACGAAAAAGTCGGTAACGCCGGCGAAGATCTTGATTTAGCCCTACTCGTTGATGGCCTGCAAGCAGAACGTGAGCAAGGCATTACCATTGATGTAGCGTATCGTTATTTCTCAACAGCTAAACGTAAGTTTATTATTGCTGACACCCCAGGGCACGAGCAATACACCCGCAACATGGTAACCGGTGCATCAACCAGTGATGTAGCCATTATTCTTGTTGATGCCCGCTACGGCGTGCAAGTGCAAACTAAGCGCCATAGCTTTATTTGTGATTCACTGGGTATTAAACAGTTTGTTGTGGCGATTAACAAAATGGATATCGTTGATTTTGACGAAACCGTTTATGAGCGCATTAAAGCGGATTACCTAAAGTTTGCTGAGCAACTTAACGTCTCTGATATTAAGTTTGTACCTATGTCGGCGCTTAAAGGCGATAACGTGGTTACTCGCTCTGCACATACACCGTATTACACTGACAAGCCGTTACTTGAGTTACTTGAAGACTCACCAGCTGCCGAAAGCGACACAGGCTTTGAAGCGCGCTTCCCGGTGCAATATGTTGTGCGCCCTAACTTAAACTTCCGTGGTTTCCAAGGTACATTAACATCGGGTAAGTTATCTGTTGGCGATGCAGTAAAAGTATTACCATCGGGCAAAACATCAAGCATTAAAGAACTTGTCACGTTTGACGGTAACCTAGACACAGCATATGCTGGCCAAGCAATCACGATTACGCTTAATAGTGAAATTGATATTAGCCGTGGTGATGTAATTGTTCCTGCTGATTCTACTGTTGCGGTGACGAACCAAGTGCAAGCAAAGTTAGTGTGGATGCATGAAGCACCGCTCGTACTAGGTAAAAGCTATAACTTTAAGTTAGGCAGTAAAAACACCTCTGCTATCGTTAAGAAGATTGATCACACTATTGATGTGAACACCCTTGAACACGGCAGCGCAGACAGCCTACAACTTAATGAAATCGCCATTGTAACGCTTGAGCTGACAGAAACGATTTTAGCTGATGAATATCACAACAATCACGAAACTGGCTCGTTTATCTTAATCGACCGTTTATCTAACTTAACCGTTGCAGCGGGCATGGTAGAGCAAGCACTTGCCAGCCAAGAGCAAAGCGGTGACTTTAGTGATTTTGAAGTTGAATTTAATGCTTTAGTACGCAAGCACTTCCCACATTGGCAAGCGCTTGATATTTCTAAGCTTAAATAACTAACTTTGCCTGTTAAGGACATTTAAAGCATGTATCAACAGCTAGTATTAACAGGCATTATGCTTACTTTAGTCGGTTGCCTTTTTGGCACTCGACTAAAGCCAGCATGGCTTTTTGTCGGTGCCATTGGCACCGCCTATTTAGCTGGCCTGATTGAGCTTGAAGACATGTTGGTAAACTATGCCAACCCTTCCCTTATTACTTTGGTTTTATTAGTTTTAGTGTCTATCGCGGTTGAAAAAACCACGCTAGTGCAAAAATTAGCCCAGTCACTTTCGAAGGGTAGCTTATCCAGCTCAGTGACCAAGCTTGGCCTTTCAACGGCCTTTTTATCATCCTTTACTAACAACACCGCCGTAGTGGCATCTTTAATTACCGCAATTAAAGACAGTCCCACTCATTCACCATCAAAACTGTTATTACCATTATCGTACACCGCTATTTTAGGTGGCACGATTACCTTAATTGGTACTTCAACAAATTTAATCGTCAATGGTTTTGCCGTTGACGCTGGCATGGCACCGCTGGGCTTTTTCGACTTTACTTTAGTCGGATTAGGCGCACTGAGTGTTGGCCTTATCACTATTTTAGTAATGCTAAAATACTTACCCGACAACGGTAAGAACGACCAAGAAGTCGTGCCCTTCTATCTTGAAGGTAAAGTGGAGCCCGGCTCAAAATTAATTGGTAAAAGTGTAGAAGAAAACGGCCTGCGCGACCTTAAAGACTTATTCCTAGCCGAAATATTACGAGGCGACAGACGTATATGCGCAGTAACCCCGCAGCAAGTAATAAAATCTGGCGATGTGTTACTGTTTGTCGGCGACATTAAATCAGTGCCACTACTGACCCGCTTTGATGGCTTAAAAGTGGTGCATGATAAGCACGAAAAAGATGTAGAGCACCTCGTTGAAGTGGTCGTAAGTCAATCATCTAAGTTTATTGGCAAAACAGTCAAAGAAATTCGTTTTCGCGAGCAGTTTCACGCCGCTGTTATCGCAATTCGCCGCGGTCATGACCGCCTACAAGGTGGCCTTGGTAAAGTGCAGCTACAAGCCGGCGACTCATTAATTCTTGCTCCAGGTAAAGATTTTTATACCTTGCCTAATTTAAAGCGTGAGTTTGTGTATATCTCAGGGCTTGATTTACAAACTCACCTTGCCTCTAAACAATCAAATTTAGTGCTCGCAAGTTTTGCCACCGTATTAGGATTAAGCATTTTTGGTATCGTGCCACTTGTTAAAGGCCTACTGGTCTTGCTAATCGGCTTAATGCTGACAGGCACCATTAAACTGAATGAAGTAAAGCGCCGTTTCCCTATCGAGTTACTAGCAGTAGTGGGCAGTGCCATTGGCCTTGCCAAACTCATGATAGGCACGGGTTTAGCAGGGCAAATATCAGATGCGATGTTTTATGTACTCGGTGATTTTGGTCCTTACGGCGCGTTTATTGCCATATTTATAATGACGGTGTTATTCACTGAGCTCATTACAAACAATGCAGCCGCAGCTTTATCATTTCCAGTGGCTTACGCTTTAGCGATTGGTTTTAATGTAGACCCGCTGCCCTTTATTATGGCGGTTGCATTTGGTGCCTCGGCCAGCTTTATATCACCGTTTGGTTATCAAACTAACCTAATGGTTTATAGCGCGGGTAATTACCGCTTAAAAGATTACGTATTAATGGGCTTACCGCTTTCTGTTATTTATTCAATAACGGTATTAACCCTAATTCCGCTGGTATTCCCGTTTTAACCAGCGTTACTCAAGATTCAATAAGAGAGTATTAAAATGGATGAGAATATTGTTTGGCACAATTATGCCATTACTAAAGCACAGCGTAGTGAGCATAAAAGTCATAAACCCGCTATTTTATGGTTTACTGGTTTTTCTGGCTCAGGTAAAAGCACCGTCGCAAACGCCCTTGAGAGCGCACTTAATCAGCAAGGTATTCACACCTACTTACTTGATGGCGACAACGTACGCCACGGTTTATGTAAAGACCTAGGCTTTAGCGACGAAGACCGTATCGAGAATATTCGCCGCGTGGGCGAAACTGCCAAACTCATGGTGGATGCTGGCCTATTGGTACTCACTGCCTTTATTTCACCGTTTCGCGCCGAGCGCGACATGGTCAGGGAATTAGTGGGTGATGGTGAGTTTATTGAGGTGTTTTTAGATACGCCATTGGATGTCTGTGAAAGTCGCGACCCTAAAGGCTTGTATAAAAAAGCCCGCGCGGGTGAAATTAAGCACTTCACGGGGATTGATTCAGACTACCAAATACCTCATTCACCTGAAATAATATTAGATACCAGTAAAAACACCCTAGACCGATCGGTGCAAGAACTGATAGCGTATCTAAAACAACAGCAAATTATTAAAGGTTAAGTCATGAACCAAACGGAACTGCTAGAAGAAGTATTGATCCTCGCCCGCCAAGCCGGTAATGCTATTATGGGGATTTATGAAAAAGACTTTAACGTTGAGTACAAGGCCGACGAAAGCCCAGTAACCGACGCCGATCTAGCAGCTCATAAAGTGATTGCCAACGGCCTAAAACACTTAACCCCTGACGTGCCAGTACTTAGTGAAGAAAGTGCTGATATCAGCTGGGATGTCCGCCAAACTTGGACTCGCTACTGGTTAGTTGACCCAATAGACGGCACTAAAGAGTTTATTAAAAAGAACGGTGAGTTCACAGTAAACATCGCACTTATCGAAAACGGTAAACCCACCCTAGCCGTGGTAGACGCCCCTGCTCTTGGCGTTTCTTACCTCGCCGCAGAGGCCATCGGTGCATTTAAAGATAAAGGCGATGAACGCATAGAGCTTAAAGTGACGACTAAACCTAATAAAGGGTTAATTCGCGTAGTTGGTAGCCGCTCTCACCCTTCTCCTGATTTAGCTGAGTTTGTAAAACGCTTTGACGACGTTGAAATGGTATCAAAAGGCAGTTCACTAAAATTGTGCTTAGTTGCCGAAGGCAGCGCTGATATATACCCACGCCTAGGCCCAACCTGCGAATGGGACACAGGTGCAGGCCACGCCATTGCCGAAATCGCCGGTGCAAAAGTCACTAAACTCGACGGCAGCCCGCTTGTTTACAATACTAAAGATGAATATTTGAACCCGTATTTTATTGTGAGTGCGGTAGAAGAATAAGCGCTTTCAGCTGTAAGGTAGGCTGGGTAGAGCGAAGCGAAACCCAGCATGTTTAAGCCCGACTATTCACTCGTAGGAGATGGCTTCAGCCACGAAAAGCCCTACTCGGTGTTTGATTTAAATACAATTTCACCACCGAGAGCACCGAGGCGCTTCGCGCTACGCAGAGAATTTGAGCCATAAGCTCTAGAGTTTTAAGCGATGAGTTGTAAGCCTAGCACTTCGCTTGTAGGAGTTGGCTTTAGCCACGAAAAACAGTACTCCGGCCACTATTTAAAAAACAATTTCATCACTGAAATCACCGAGGCGCTCGCGCTGCACAGAGGAAAAGTTCTAATCATCTTTATGCTGTAAAGCTCACTCCACCCGCGTGGTTATTCATGGCAAAGAGTCTTACTAGCATTAGTTTCTACCTAAAAAGGTCAAGATCCATACATGCGTCATCAATATCTTGACTACTAAACCCTTGCGAAGTTAATTTTTTAACTTCTTTTGATAAAAGAGCTAATTTAGGCAATGGTTGATATTTCATTGCAGAAATAAACGTCCTATCATGATTTTTCGCTCTCTCTACAAGGTATATTTTCACAAACAATTTAGCAGCATTGCTTCCCAAATTACTTAGTATTAGCTCAAAAACAAACGTAAAATTAGGCCGCCCAGCACCACCTTTAAAATAATTAGCGAGCGTCGCTAAACTATAAATACAGTCGAGGAGACTCTCATCGACATCTTTTTCCAACAATAACTCGCCAATTTCTAGTAAATTCTTTTCTTCAGTCTCTATTTTTTTATCTAAATCGCTTCTAGAAGGGAGTTTCCTTCTTAGTTCATCTAAGCACTCACTAATTAAATACCAAGAACCATTTTTATCAAACGTTGTGAGCATATTTGAAACTAAGGATTTCAAACTTTTATGTTTTGCAAGGTATACAAACATTTTTGAAAAAATCCCAGTAAAAATACTTTCATGCGTATAGTACTCATCATTTATTTTTTGAAGAACAGCACTATATAGTTTCTCTGTAGGCGTTTCTCCCATTATGCCGTTTTTACCAAAGAGGATATCTTCAAACCTCGATACAACTATTTGAAATTGCAAGTTATGGCAAAAGTCGTCTGCTAACAACTGAAAATCTGCCACTTCTACAAAACGCTTTAACACATGCTGTTCACTTAACTCGTTTTTCCGTATACCCTCATTTAATATTCTTTTTAAATAATCAATTGCTGGGTCCATACATGCAAGTGATTGCGTCGGTTTTAAAAGTTCATTTGGTTGAAATGGTATTACTTCAGGTTCTTTATTTGTATCTAACTTATCAGCTATTTCCTCTAAAGCAGTTAATAATGGCTTTTTTTGTTGTTCCTCTTCCATCACTTTAAACCTGTCTTCACCATGTCCAAGCATGACTTTAAAATAGTCGATAAATAGTTGATCTTTAGGATCTATAAACTTGTTGATATTCTTATTTTTATTCTTAATAAACTCATCGTAGTTACTAATAAATCTTTGAAAGTAAATTGGCTGAACTTCTCTTAAGCAAGAAGCCAACAGCAAAGATAGAAAATTAACCTCTCCCATTAATTTATCTTGTTGCCAGCTTTGATCTACCCTACGGAAGATTTTTTTTAATGTTCTAATCGAGATAACCGCACTATTAAAAACTGACACTTCATCATTAAATAAATTATTAACCCGACTTCTTAAAACTTGTATTAGATGTTTTTTGTTATCTACCGCCAGTACTGTATAGCTATCTTTTGAAGCACACTCTTCAAGCCTGAATTTTGGTAGATTATCCCAAATAATTAAAATACTCCCCTCATTAACCGCAGTTACAAGGGATTCTTCAATAAATTTACGAGTAATTTCAGAGTAATCTATTTGAGTAATATCTTCTCTATAGTCTGTTGCTTTTGATATCACTTCGGCAGCAATATCATTTTCATTACCCATTGCGATGATAAAGTTGATATTACTTAAATCTTTATTCTTCAGTCTATCCAATAATGCAGCTATATCATTTAAGCGCTTTTCATTTTCATCACCAGTGCCGCGATCTATATCTTGTAACGTGATTAGTAATTTATGGTTTGTTGCTTTAAGCACATCATTTAGCTTTTGAAAGCTTTGCTCAATATCAATTGGGCCTGCTAGTAATGTAGATGCAAACTGAAATACGCTACCACCTGACTTCATCGCTTCGGTATAATGTTTTGGTAACGCACGAAAGGCGCACATATCAATATGCTGGCTGATATCATCGATAATATGGCTAAGTACAACATGGGCAACACTACCACTTGCAGCGCCCCATGTTGATATATCAATGTGTATCCACTTAACCTTGTTTTGTTGTTCTACTTTTAGTTTCTTTTTATTTGATGATCCAGCTTCTACCTCTTTAGATTTTTTGAGCTCGTTTGCTATCGCGGCAACAATGCTACTTTTACCGCAGCCATAAGGCCCGCATAATGCCATGTGCTGTGCGATATCTTCTTCATATTCATCACCACCGTTGCGCAGTCGCTCGGTCATGCGCTTTGCATAAACCTGCAAATCAGGTTCTAATTTCTCTGTATGTTTAATAGTTGAATCGTCTTTAAACCAGCCTTTAAACTCATCTAATGTTTTAAAATCATTTGAACTAAGGCTTCTCGTGCGCTCCAAAGTTATTTGATTACGATTCCATTTAGCTTTAATGCACTCATTTACATATTTGCTTATTAAAAATATTGCAGAGAATATGTAAATATCTACAGCTATAAAAAGCGGCCAACTAAAACCCGCATAACAGATATGCCAATAAATGAAAACTGTACTAATCACTGCTATAAGCGAAAAGCAAACAACAAAATTAATACGAATTCTTTCATTACTTTGTTGATAAGCTGTAACTATGGAAGCACCAAAAATTGTTAAGGTGAAATACTTAAAACTAGAAGCAGCCGCTATTAATTGCTGTAAATTTGCAGTGAAGTAAAAAATCGATCCTATAAGAATTATCGACAACCATAAGCTTATCGTCACCGGTGGGTATCGCCAGTTAAACCCAATACTGCGTTTGGCGTGGGAGATATAAAATTTATCCAGTAGCAGCTTGATGCCAATGCCGGCAAGAAAAGCAAAACTATAATGCAGCACGGGGTTTGTATTTAATATACTGCTCCACTTCAAATAAGCTTGCTGTACAAAACTGACGTTGCTTAAAAATACTGTGATCGCGGCCGCGGTAATTGCACACAATAGAAGTGATAACCAACGCTGGGCTGGAATAGGAAGAGACTGCGACAATTTAATATCCTTATACGTAAACAAGTTAAAGCAACCAGCCCAGTCTATACTTAATTACTTAAAATTAGAAACAACGAGTAACTCATACATTAAATAGATATTAACCCTCGGTGTAGCGTGTAGCGCCTCCAAACCTCGGTGGTTCCAAACGTTTATTTTTGCTTGTCGTTTTCAGCTTCAGCCACGAAAAGCTTCCGCGTTAAAATTTTTCTGCATGCCTTATAACTGTACCTTAAAATGAAAATTCAAATTAATTATAAGGAACAATAATGACGACTGTTGAACAGGCGATTGAATCGGCGTATCAAACGCAAATCACTCATTTATATAATGCACTTAGCCATGCTGTATTAGCTGCTAATGGTGAACCAAGTGAAATCAATGCTGCTGAGGTAAGCTTTAAAAAAGGCTTAACTTTTGCCGCAGACATTAGAGCCCGCGCACTTGCTGCGGCGCAATAAACTGCACTGTTAATGGGCACTCATTTGAATGCTCATTACTCACAAGCTCTGAGTTTACTATAAAGCCACCTTACCCATCCTATTGATACAAACTGTATTTCGCCTACTAATTTTGAGTAAAAACTTTCAAGTGAAAGTAAGAAAGCCCATTGAACAATCGAGACCCTTTATTGAGTAAGTTAGCAAAGGAATAAAACAGGCTATTTAACGCTACCTTGTAAAACCAATCAAAGTGAACTAACCTAAAAAACACTTACAAACAATGGTTTATGTATTGACGTTAATATGATAAATATAGTGGAAGGTAAATTGAAGAAGCTCTCATTTTTAATAATTTTAGGTGTTTTAATTTATGTCTCTTTGCAACTTACGGGGTTGTTAGATAGCAATAGAGACGAAGTTGTTTCAGAAGATAAAAAACGTGGTCACGCCACAACGTTAGAAGTTCGCGAAGAGGTTGCTGATAAGCCACTATCAAAAGATAAGCCGAATACCGATGATAAAAAAGCAGAATTGCATCAGAAGATTTTAAACTTAAAAAATACGCCAGCACTTAAAAATGGCAGAGCAACAGAAGCAATTGCACTCAAAAGCTATTTGTTGCGTAAAGCATATACTGATGAAGATCATCTAGCATTTGAAAAGGCGATAACTGATATAGTCCTAGGGCACCCTATTGACCTTAATAGTGACTTATATAAAGGCGTTTTATCAGAACTTGAAAAAACTGAGGTTAACACTCATTGTGGTTATCGAAAACGCTCTCTCGGTCGTGACATTAGAACATACTGTGTAGATGATATCGTTTTAGAGAAAGTAGATGAGCAGGATAAGGTATTTGCTCATTATTTTCTCACCGATAGCTTATATACCTCAGGCCTTTTCAGAGTATGGTATGAAAATTTAGAAGCGTCATCAGGACAAAAAATGAAAGAGTTACTCCCTGTAACAGGTGAGCTTTATGGGCTTCATGATAGAGGAAAGTGCTCTAAAAACTTTTGTTTTATTGAAGGCCGATTAGACACGGAGGTGATTAATAGCATTACAAATTACAGCCCTGAGTGCTTAATAAGGTTTGTTTCGACCTCTTTAAGAAAAGCCAAAGATAAAACTGTCTATGAAGTTAAATGTGTATAAGTTAATTTCGCTTTGAGAAAAGATGAACTGTCGCGAACGAAAATTGAAACCACGAATGAAATAATCGCTCAGCACTTTTCTCACTTGCCTGCGATTTATCTCAAATTGTTTGTTTATCGCAGTTATTCAGGCATGTTATAAATTAATTAGCCTAAAATTAAAACAATTATGCACCTTACTAAACAACTCATGCTTTGCGTAAGCTTGCTGGCGACACTTGTATTAAGCCCTTTAGCTAAGGGGAATGACGTGCCGACTATTTTATCAATGAAAGAACGTGCTGCGTTTATCGATAATATCACCGAGCTCAGGGTTAACACGTTAATGCCCACCCTAATGAAGCAACACAACATTGATATGTGGCTGCTTATTAGCCGTGAATACAACGAAGACCCGATACTAAAAACCATGCTGCCTGCAACCTGGTTATCAGCAAGGCGCACTACCATTTTACTGTTTGTGCAAAATAAGCAAGGCGGTGTTGATGCCTACGCTATTGCCCCTTATAAAATAGGTAATGTATTTACAAAGGGCTGGGATAAAAAAGCGCAGCCAAACCAATGGCAAGCACTTAATGACATAATTGAACGCTACAAGCCAAGCAATATCGCACTGAATACCTCTACCGATTGGGGCCATGCGGATGGTTTAGTGCTTGGCGATTACAATACCTTAATGGCCAACTTACCGAGTGCTTATAAAAACAAAATAATATCAGCCGAGCCGCTTGCTGTTGCTTGGTTGGAGCAACGCATTCCTCAAGAAATAGAAATGTATAAGTACATAGTCGCGATTGCGCATACGATTATTGCTGAGGGCTTTTCCAGCAAAGTTATCACGGTGGGAAAAACAACCAGCGACGATTTAGTCTGGTGGTTTAGAGAGCGTGTAAAAGACCTTAAACTACAAACATGGTTTCACCCTAGTATTGCAATACAACGCGCCGACAGTAAATCATTCGATCACGAAGACAGCTTTACCAATGGCTATGCCGATAATGTGATTCAAGCAGGTGATTTACTGCATGTCGATTTTGGTATTACGTATTTGCGCTTAAACACCGACACACAACAGCATGCCTATGTGTTAAAACCTAACGAAACTCAAGCCCCCGACTACCTTGTCGATGCGTTAAAAAAAGGCAATAAACTACAAGATATTTTTACTGCTGAATTTAGTGAAGGTAGAACAGGTAACCAGGTATTAAAAGCCGCCCGCGAAAAAGCCATTGCACAGGGCTTAAAACCTACTATTTATACGCATCCGCTTGGCTATCATGGCCACGCAGCTGGTACTACATTAGGTATGTGGGATTCCCAACAAGGCGTGCCGGGAGATGGCGATTACCCACTGCATTTAAACACCGCTTATTCAATTGAGCTTAACAATGCGGTGTTTATCAAACCGTGGAATAAAGAAATTAGAATTATGCTAGAAGAAGACGCCATTTTCGATAAAACCGGCGTGTGGTATTTAAATGGTCGACAAACCGAATTACTCCTTGTCGATTAAGAGCATTTTTAGCCGTTGATGGTTAGGTCTTTTTCAAGCAAAAACAACAAGCTCTATCACTTCTTCTCATTGCTATTTTACGTAACATAGAAATGTAAGATTGAACCAAAATAGGAACTCAGTTATGGTTGAATCATCAATAAGAATATAAAGTTAATCTACTGCCTTGTTATGCAGTTAGGAAATATCAGAGTTATGTTTAAAATTTTATTCGTGTTTTCACTATGCTTTTCTGCCAGCTGCTTTGCAGGTGAGTTTGCAAATGAAGCAAATGATAATCCATTTTTGAATGGTGAATTAAATCCCAAATATGAAGGCGAAATCACCGCCCTTGGTGGTACTGTTATTTCTCATATCGTGGTCGATAACAATAACTTTTATAAACTAGACCTGAAAATAGAGGGAATCAAACCTATCTGGGTAACTAGTTTTATACAACCTGCTGGTAAGCAAACGATTGAAGAAGGAGATCGAACTGTATTCAAAGGGTATATTTCCAAATCAATAAGTTTAGATTCTTCAGGTAAGCTGATTTCGGCTATTAAATCTGATACTTTACTTATGGCCATTTATGTTCAAAATCAAGGCTCTTAAATAACGTGGGAAGTCGAGCGCCTGGTCTTTACCTTTTCAAACAAAAACCAGCCGCGCCAATCCTTCTCAACTTTTTAACAAATAAAAAAGGAAACATGCGTTATCCGTTAAACGTATACTCACGTTTTATTTCTACCACTTGCACACTGTATGACTCATACCACTTAGAACGGCCAATGCCTTGGGCTAGCGCGTGCTCTGGATCACGCTTCCAATTTTTGATTGCTTCTTCACTTTCCCAGTACGAAATTGCAATTTCTTGATCGCCCTCTGTCACAGCAACAAAATCCAAGCAGCCGTACTTTTCAAATGCAAGCTCTCTCATTTTTGTTACTGTTTTACCGTATTCATCATCCTGAATACCTGGTTTTGCCCTAAATATAACTGCGAACATGGATACTCCTTAGTTGTATTCACTGTGACTGATGTTTGCCCTAGCGGGTAAGACTCAATAAAAAAGCCAATGCGCAAATTTTCACGTACTGGCTTTTTATTAAACATAATGAGCATTTAACTACAGGGTTTCATCTAACCACTTAAAGAATTCACGTTGCCATACAATCCCGTTTTGCGGTGTTAGCACCCAGTGATTTTCTTCAGGGAAGTATAAAAAGCGGCTTTGCAAACCTCGTAATTTTGCAGCCTGAAAAGCGGCAATGCCTTGCTCTAGCGGTACACGGTAATCTTTACCACCGTGAATCACAAACATCGGGGCATCCCACTTGTCTACATAGCTTACTGGGTTAAACTGACCGTATGATTTTTTAGTCGCGGCATTTTCTTCCCAGTATGCGCCGCCTAATTCGTTATTTACAAAAAATAACTCTTCAGTTGTGCCATACATGCTACGTAAATCAAAAATTCCACAGTGGGCTATAAAGGTTTTAAAGCGGCCCTCGTGGTTACCTGCTAAATAAAATGCAGAGTAACCGCCATAACTTGCGCCAATTGCACCAATGCGAGACGTATCTACATAGGATTCTTTTGCTACATCATCAATGGCATCAAGGTAATCTTGCATTACCTTACCACCCCAATCTTGGCTTATATCTTCATTCCATTGAACTCCATGACCCGGCATACCACGGCGGTTAGGTGCCACCACAATATAACCTTGTGAGGCCATTACTTGGAAGTTCCACCGAAAAGAGTAAAACTGCGACAGTGCAGACTGAGGACCACCTTGTAAATACAATAAGGTTGGGTATTTTTTACTTTTATCGAAATTAGGCGGGTAAATAACCCACGTGAGCATGTCTTGGCCGTCTTTGGTTTTTACCATACGTTTTTCAACATTAGGTAACTCAAGGTTGGCATAAAACTCGTTGTTCTCTTTGGTCAATGCAACCAGTTTTTTACTCTTTAAATCAAGTCGGTAAATTTCTCTTGCGGCATTCATGCTGTTACGCGTAACCACTAATTGATTATCTAACACCGCAACAATGCTGTTTACATCAAACTGGCCATTGGTAAGCTGTTTTATTTTAGGTTTCGCTTTGGTTTTCGTATTTACAGAGACTTGAAATAGCTGGATTGTGCCATCAGTTGGCGCCACAAAATAAATATGCTTACCGTCATGGCTCCATTTAAAGCTGTTTACTGTGCCATCCCAGTGCGCTGTTAAGTTAAATTCACGGTTTTTAACTTTAACAATGATATCGTTCTTATCCGCTTCATTGCCTGGCTCATCCATTTGCAACCACGCTAAGTGTCCTTTTGGTGAGAACGCGGGGTATTTATCATAGCCTAAATTACTTTGTGTGATGTTTGTAGTTTTTTTGCTAGCCAAGTTATAACGATAAATATCGGTATTGGTGCTTTTTACATACTCAGTGCCTGTGAACTTTTTGCTCACATAGTAAATATTCTCACCTTTTGGCCCCCAGGTATAATCAGCAGCCCCACCAAATGGCGACGTTGGACTGTCGAATGCCATTCCCTTCATGATGTCGACTTTTTCTTCGCTTTTTAAATCTTGATAAAATACATGCTTAAAGCTGCCGTCTTTCCATGTATCCCAGTGGCGATAGTTTAAATCATCAAACACATATGCATTAGCCTGACCAAGCTCTTTATACCGGTCGGATGCTAATACCTTTTCTAGTTTCACTTTTTCATGGAACAGTTTTTTGCTGCCATCAGGGGATATACTGCGATCAATCAAAAGGCCTTGGTAGGCTTCTAATAACTGAGATTCACCGCCTTTAAGTGGCACTTGGTAAACTTTGCTATTGAAGTCGTTGTTTTCAACACTCGGCGTGGTCACCTTATAAATCACATGGGTTTTGTCTTGATTTAAACCCAGCGCACTAACGCGCTTTACTTGCCAAAGCTTTTCTGGGGTCATTACATCGCTGGCATATGCGCCCATACTGACCGCTAATCCCAAGCTTACAGATAACATTGTTCGCAACATGGCGAAACTCCTTTAAAAAATAGACTCGATCATGCTACATAAAATAGGCACAAGTTAAAAGAAAGTAGCGATTAACTGACTCCCTCTTTTTATAACCCCCAAACTTGGGATGCTGACAGCGCTATAGACAAAACCAGTCCTATAAAAGCCAAGAAATTATAAAGCTTCCAACGCCCTTTATGCTTTTTTAAACCTTGGTAGAAAGTAAAAATTAAACCAGCAATAGAAGCCAATACCAGTAATACCGACTTTTGCATTAACGGTGACCATATAACATTTCCAGCCCCGATATGATGGTTAAAAAAAGCGGCAAACCACAATAACAGCAGAGCTATAAATATAAGATAGTACTCTTTCAGCCCAAATCGGCTTTGAGAAGCGCCACAAAACGGGCAAAAATAAGCGGCAGATTTACCTGAACCGACTAATTTAGGTACAATTTTGCTTTTACATTTCTTACATGTAGTCATAATGCACACTATTTTTTGGCGGTATTTGCTAAACTAAGCAAAAACTAACCATTGCCTCGTTAATCTGCGCGATAGGCGAGCCAACTGTTAGTTTTTATTTTTGCTCAAGAAAATAGACGCCACCTACCTTTAATTAGTTACATGCTAATTTTGCTTGTTGTTTACAAGCCTGTTCAGCCTGCTCAATAGATTCACCACCCATACAAAAATCTAACCTTAAGATTCTCTTTTCTGGAGCCGTCTCTGTTGCTGCAGGTACCCACTTCCATTTTTTCAACATTTTGCGAGAATATTTACCTATGTGCTTATTAGGCAAAGTATTAATAACCTCAACATTTTCGGTTTTACCAGAGTCAGTAATATTAAAGGCCAAAACAGCGCAGCCTCTTAACCCTGAACGAGCTAGCTCGACTGGGTATTTGGGCGTATTTTGATTTGCTCGCTGCCAAATAAAGTCACTGGTGGGGTCTACATCTGTAACTTATATGTCTGCATAAGTAGTTTTATTTTTAGCTACAGCACCTGTACTGGCAAAGGCTAAGAATAAAGGGATTAATAACGACACTTTCATATACACTCCTTTGTTGGAATATCCACATAACAACTCACCCTATCTCATTTTAATGATTGATAACAACACTCTGCGTCAGTTAATAGTGCCATCAGACAACAGCACGGTTTATAGCACCAAAGACTGTGACGCAGGTAGCTTTCACCTTAAACTCATCACTAAGAGACAATAATACATAGGAACGCCAAGCCAATGACGCCCCCTTTAAGTGCTTTACTTAAAAAATATCGTCTGAGTGAAATACACAGGAACGCTGAGGGTATTGGATTTGGCAGGAATGAAATCTTGCTTTGACATCGCTTTAACTCCCGTATTATCCCAAATACCTGCAGGTACTGACTCGATGATTTCTGGGTCAAATGTATTGCCATTGGAGTCTATGAGAAAACGTAAAGTAACATGCCCTTCTTCAAGTTTTTTTGGGGCCCGTCTTAGAGGTAAATTAACACTAAACCTTTTATTTTTTAGCACCCAGTATTGACCAACATTGTCATTTGTTACTTCAACTGGCGCTTGGTTTAAAACGACTTCCGGGGTTGAAGTACATCCTAAAACCAAAATTGAAAAGAAAATTAGTGAGAGTGTTTTCATAAAATATCCCTATATGTTTAATTTAAATGAGTACATAACCATGTTGTCTGCAATATTTGCCGTTTTATAAACGGATAAATATCCATATATGACAATACATTAACATTATCGATTAAATGCAATTTTGTAAACAATTAGTTAACTAAGGTTCAGGCTGTATAAGTTCAAATAGACATAAAAATGGGAAGAAGCTGTCATATTGGACAAAAACGACATGAGCCAAACTGACTGCATAAATTACAATAATGGGGGTGGTGATATTATCGCTCATATAGCGGTATAAGATTGACTCAAACAGTAAAGCTATATGAGCCGATGTGACAATTAAGGCACGCTATGTCCTGTAGAGCCCTGCCAAATACGGTACCACTGTTCGCGGTTAAGTTTTAACTGCTTGGCGGCTACTGCCGATTCAATACGTTTGATATTACCTGTACCGAGTACTACCGATGGCGCGCTTGGGTGCATTAGTAACCATGCGTATACCACTTGATCAATCGAACTTGCGCCAATTTCACTCGCTACTTGTTCAAGCACAAGGCGTAAACGTATCGCCTTTTCATCGCTGCCTGAAAATAGACGCCCGCCAGCAAGCGGTGACCAAAACATGGGTTTAATATCAAGCAGCTGGCATTGATCTAAAGTGCCATCATCAAGCGCTTTCATTTCATAGGGTGAGCATTCAATCTGGTTAGTCACTAAGTCAAAGTCTAGGCGTGACTGCAATAAGCTCAATTGTGAAGGGGTAAAGTTAGACACACCAAATTCCAACACATCACCATGTTGTTTTAAGGTGTTAAAGGCGTGTGCCATTTCGTCAGCATGCATTAAATAATCAGGACGATGAATCAGTAATACATCTAAACGGTCTGTATTAAAATGCTTAAGCGATTGCTGTGCAGAAGCAATGATGTGCTGTGCACTTGAGTCGTAATGGTTAGCTTTCCCATCAAGGCCTAAACTGGGAAAAGCTGGTTTAATACCACACTTAGTAATTATTTTAATGTCATCACGAATACTTGGCTTTAATGCCAAGGCTTTACCAAACTCTGCCTCGCAACCATATTGACCGTAAATATCGGCGTGATCAGTCTCTGTTATACCTGCTTCAATCGCTTGTTCAAGAAAAGTTAAACATTGCTGCGGTGAGATTTGCCAATCTAATAAACGCCAAAACCCAAGGACTAATTCATCTATCTTTCGCTCAGTGCTGATCATTATTTCTGCCTCATTCCATTTATTATTCAATTAATACCCATACGTTAATAGGTTGTTACACTATTGTCGTGTACAGATACTGATTATGCTTTATTCTACCTACATAATAAGGTATTAATAGCCTTAAGATTTGTACCTAAATGTCCAATCCACCTCAAGATGCAGAATTCAGCGTTTCACAGGGGCTTGGGTATAAAACACTAAATAAAGGAATAATAATAATGAAATCAACCAATGCCCTATCTGCGTGTGTCGATATTTTTATCACACCGACTAAAGCCTTCAATGGCATAAAAGAAGCCAAAGGTTGGTCCTGGCTTGCGTTTGCGCTGATTATAACGGCACTTGTTGCCAGTAGTTATTTGTTTTACAGCAAAGCTGATCCGCAATTTTTATTAGAACAACAGGTCGCCGCGGCCACGGTTGATGCCACCATTGGCGAAAAGAAGATGATTCGTCAAAGTATGGAGCAAGGTATTGATCACCAAGTTTGGTTTGCTATTGGCGGAGGTATTTTCGGTATTATTATTATCAACGCACTTATTTCCGGGTATTACTTATTAGTGTCAAAACAAGACCCTGAAGCAAATTACGGCTATGGTGCATGGTATGGCTTTGGTTTGTGGACCATGATGCCCATGATTATTTCAAGCTTAGGTGTCATCGCATTAGTGTTGACGGCAAGCACCAATGAACTATCAATCAATTTATTTAATTACGCCTCAGTAAATCAATTACTACTTGGCTTAGAGCTAGGTCACCCGTTTTATACCATGACTGAAAGTTTAAATATTTTTAGCCTTTGGGGCATTGCCTTAGCGGCTATTGGCTTAACATGCTGGACTAATTTTAGCTTCAACAAAGCACTCCTTTTTGCAGCTCTGCCAAGCGTTGTAATCTACGGAATATGGACTGTGATAGCCCTCGTTTAAAAGTGCGTGGGTAATTAACGTTACCCACAAAACACACGGAAATAACAATGAAAAAAGCCATTATCATCATCCTTGCGACTGCTGCGTTTGTTGCCTTAATTGTGTCAAAGCAAATCACTGGCGGTAAAGACGCGCCTGAAGTTAATATCGCACAGGTTGAACAAGGCAGTATTGCCGACTCTATTTTAGCCTCCGGTAACTTAGTGTTTAATACGCAAGTACAACTGCGTTCTGAAGTGACAGGCCGCGTAGACAAGGTGTTTGTAGAAGAAGGCCAAAGTGTTAAGCAAGGCGATATTTTAATGCGCCTTGATACCACCGCATTTGAATCTGAAGTAACACGTAATAAAGCGGTTTTACGTGCCAGCGAAATTGAAATTAAGCACAGCAAAACACGCCTCAAAAATATTGAACGACAGTTAAAGCGTCAAAAAGAACTCTACGACGTAGGCCTTGCCGGCCAAGAAGTGTATGAAAACCTGCAAAATGCCCGTGACCTTGCCAAAATTGATATAGAAGCCCGTGGTGAAGCCTATAATCAGGCTAAAGCGTCACTGTCGATTGCTGAAGATAGACTCAGTAAAAGTGTTTTTCGCGCCCCAATGAGTGGTTTATTGGCCTCTGTTAATATTAAAGAAGGCGAAACGGTCATAGCAGGCACCACCAATATTATTGGCTCTGACTTAATGCTGGTTGCCGATCCGAGCGCTATTTTGGCAGAGCTCAGGGTTGATGAAACCGATATTGCTGGCATCAAGCTTGATCAGCACACCGATATTTATGCCGCTGCCTACCCGAACCAACCTTTCACAGGCAAAGTGATTAATATCGGCACATCGGCTAAAAACCAGCCTGGCTCTCAGGGATTATCGTTTCGTGTAAAAGTGCTGCTTGATAACACCGACAGACAACTTTATGCCGGCATGAGTTGTCGTGCGGAAATTGCGACGAGTATTGCTGTGAATGGTTTAAAACTCCCCATAGAAGCAGTACAAAAAGAGGATGATAAATTTTTTGTATGGCGCTTAAACGACGATAACACTGTCAGCAAAGCGTATGTCGAAGTGGGTATTTCATCCGACATAGAGCAAGCCATCACCAAAGGCTTAACTAAAGGTGAGCGCGTTGTTATTGGCCCTGCTCGCCCAGTCAGTAAGCTAAAAGAAAACGATACCGTAAAAGTAAAACAGCCTATTACTGAGGATGCGTAAAAATGTCGGCGGTTATTAGGCTTGAACACATCAACAAACAATACAAAATGGGTGAGCAAATATTTAAAGCTCTCGATGATGTCAACGTTGTTATTGATGAAAACGAATATGTGGCGATCATTGGTCCATCCGGCTCTGGTAAATCCACTTTGATGAATTTACTCGGCTGTTTAGACACCCCAACCAGTGGTGATTACTTTTTAAAAGATAAACTTGTAAAAAGCATGACTGAGACGGAGCTTGCGCATCAGCGCAATGAGAGCGTGGGGTTTATTTTTCAGAGCTTTAATTTATTGCCACGTGCCTCTGCGCTTGAGAATGTGATGCAACCGCTGGTGTATCGTTTTATTCCTGCTAAGCAGCGTAAACAAAAAGCACTTGAAGCTCTCAAGCGTGTGGGCCTGGGTGATAAAGTTGATCATCTATCAAGTCAATTGTCAGGTGGGCAACGCCAGCGGGTTGCCATTGCCCGTGCACTAGTGACTAAACCGCACATTTTATTGGGTGATGAACCTACCGGTAACCTCGATAGCAAAACTACCACCGAGATCATGGCGTTATTTGATGAGCTACATAATGAAGGCCACACCATTATTTTGGTGACTCACGAACAAGACATTGCCGATCATTGCCAACGAGTGATTCGTTTAGTAGATGGAAAAGTGGTTAGTGATGTGCGTAAAGGCGAAGGAGATAAACAACATGTTTAAATCTGCTATAGCCATTATGGAAGGCACTAAAGCAGCACTCATGGCTATTAAAGCCAATGCCATGCGCAGTGCTTTAACTTGCTTAGGTATTATTATAGGTGTGGCGGCCGTGATTACTGTGGTTGCCGTTATGCAAGGTTTTACCAAGCAAATCAACGACCAGTTAGCCGACATGGCACCTGATGTTACTTCAATTAAGCCATTTACCAGCATTGAACAAGAAATGGTGGGAAAGAATGCAAAGCTCACCTACAGCGATTTTTTAACCTTAAAAGCCCGGGTAAAAGAAGCCGAAACATTTACCGCTTTAATGTTTACGTGGCGTTTTTCTGGGGGCGCCGAGTACGGTAATAAAAGCCACTCATCACGGGTGATGGGCACCGAACAAGATTATCAAAAAGCATACCGCACATTTCCTGAACTCGGTCGTTTTATTCGCGCTGAAGATGACGAGAAACGCCGCCGCGTTGCCTTTATTGGCCCTTCAATTATCGAGAAATTAAACCTCCCTGACAACCCCGTTGGTGAATACATAAAACTGGGCGGTGAATGGTTTCGAATTATTGGCGTTGCTGAAAAACAAGGCAGTTTGCTGGGATTTGATCAAGACGATTACATTAATATTCCTATCAGTACCATGAGCGCACTTGAAGGGGCTAGCAGTAACAGCAACGTGCAAATTATGTTTAGGTTAAAAGAAAATAGTGACGAAGAGTTAGTGCTTGCCAAAATTACTCGTATTTTGCGTCAGCTACATAAGCTCGAAGACGGTGAAGAAAACGATTTTGAGTTTGAAACTGCAGAAAAAGCCCGCGCCAATGTCGATAAGTTTACCGGCAGCGCCACCGCTATCACCGCGGGTATTGTAGGTATAAGTCTAGTGGTAGGCGGCATCGGTGTTATGAACATTATGCTAGTCTCAGTGACCGAACGCACCCGTGTGATAGGCACGCTGAAAGCACTGGGGGCAACTCCTGGTTTTATTATGCTGCAATTTTTAGTTGAAGCCGTGGTGTTATCACTCTTTGGCGGTTTAATTGGTCTTGCTATAGGCTATGGCGCCGCTGCGCTTATTTCACTCTCTGTGCCGAGCATGCCTGATGCCTATATACCTGGTTGGGCGATTATGCTGTCGTTTGGCTTTACTTCGTTAATTGGGATTGTGTTTGGACTAGCCCCGGCTATAAAAGCAGCAAGGCTAAATCCTATTGATGCACTGCGTTACGAGTAATTATTGCACCTTGTAAGGTACCTTAGCGCAGTCGACTTCGACAGTTTTAGGGTACCAAACAGGGCCTACTTCATTCACAGCCATTTCAGCTAAACCATTCACAAATGATTTATACGTATGAACACTTTGCCACTGACCATCCACACACGTTTGCGATAAATTAATCGCATCGGAGCCTTCATATAAGCCAAGTGCAAAATTGTGATGCCACTGTTTTGTTTTATTCGCTGTCTCTGACGCTGTATATGCGCCATTATCAAAATGAATATTGGTACACCCAGTCGCACTGAGTATCACTAAACTAGCTGCTAATACCGTTAATTTTTTCATAACATGCTTCCTGCGGCTTGTTGCTCATCACACCATACTTTAACTGTGTGAGGCGCATAAATGCCTAATGTAATTAACCCTAAAGCGCCATCTGTCACTGTTTGTTGTGACTGCATTTGTACAACAGTTTGATCGCCGCATACTTTTTTCACATCCACACGCTCTTCGCCAACGAGTCCCCACATAAAAAAGGGGCGACTATCTTGATACGTTGGTTTAGCGCTCAATTTAGCAATTTTTTGCGGCTGAATCGTCACCGACGAGCATGCACTCAGCATCAGTACTATTGAACATGTGATTAACGCCTTCATCAGGTTTGTCCTTTTTATGTATTTAAGAGTTGTAATTGTATACATAAGTTTTCTATCAAATGGTAAGAAACTGTTATAGCTTTGTAGGCAAATAGTAGAGCTGGCAACACTTTTTTACATGGACTTAATCAGGTAATGGTTATCTTAAAATGGTATCTACGTTAACTAAAAATAAGACTCCTCAATGTTCAAGAATATGCATTACCTACATCGGCTTTGCATTACCTTGCTCGTATTATGTAGCCAATTTAGTCACGCAAGTGAAATCGATAAAGAGGTTAACCACCTCATCAAGTTTATTACACAAAGTAATACCCTATTTATTCGTAATGGGGATAAGCACACCAATAATGAAGCCGCAGAGCACTTAACCATGAAGTACCACAAAAGGGTAAGCGTTATGCCAAAATACCGGATGACTTTATAGAAAATTTAGCAAGTAAGGAAAAGGCCCCGCAAGAGGCCTTCTGTATTTATAGTGCTTTGATATTATCTCCGCTTTTCTTGTCTATTAATTTGATAAATGGGTCAACACCAGCAAATTTAGGTAACTCTTTTACCTTTAATGTAATGGTATTTTCACCTGTTTTAATCTCGTGTTTTTGCATGTAAATAACAGTATCCCCTTCCTGAATTTCATTTGGATCTGCGCTAAACAAAGCAACATCTATCATTTGCGCTAATGGAATATCCTCTTCATTTCCTTCCCCATCTGCATGTTTTTTTGCTGCAGAAATAGTTAGCGTAACAGTATGCTCGCCATCAACAGATTCAGCCTCTTGAACATCAACATCACTGAGCTTTAACTCATATAATGTAATGGCATTAAACTGATCTTCAATGAATGCCTTCTCTTGCTCACTCGCTCCTTGCTTTAGGTAGGCAATAAAGTCTAACGTGGTAGGGTAACGATCTTGTGCGTATTGGTGATCTTGTAAAAACGCTCGTAAAACGGCATTTAAACGTTGCTCACCTAACAGATCATGAATGGCCATCATAACTACTGACCCTTTGTTATAATGGATGTATTGCTGTCCTACTGCACGAGCAAGAGTTCGCTCCTCATAAGGTTCCATTGTACGCCCGAACAAATAGCGATCGAGCTCATACTTTAAAAATTTTCGAAGGTTGTTTTCACCATATCTTTCTTTCATCACCATGATTGCTGCGTATTGCGATAGCATTTCAGATAAAATATTAGAGCCCTCAACATTCGCACCAATCACCTGATGCGCCCACCATTGGTGAGCTAATTCATGTGACGTAACATAGTAAGGGAAATTAATATTATTTTGATCTCGTGTATCGATAATAAAGCCCATACTTTCAGAGAACGGTACTGTGTTAGCAAAACTCTGCGCAAAACTACGATAGCGAGGAAACTCTATAATACGCATTTGTTTATGCTGATAAGGAGCAAATTCTTTGGAAAAGTAATCTAAAGAGTCTTTTGTAGCTTGAATCATCGTATCTACATTCCAAGCATGCTCTTTGTGATAGTACACCTCAATATTTACACCATTATGCAGCTCTTTTTTCACCTCAAGCTCCATTGAGAGCAAAGTGTAAAAGTGCAACATAGGTGCATCCATTTCGTATACAAAAGTAGTACGGCCATCTATAGTACTTTGGGATTGCAAGTAACCGGGAACCATCGCAATTTGCGACTCATCGGTGGTAATAGTGGCAGCAAAACTGACATAATTATCCCCAAATAAAGGCTGACCATGGTACTGCGTTTCTTCAATTTTATTACCGCGTTTTAGCTCTGGCAAACCTCTTTGACGACGCTCATTTTTATCTTGCAATTGTTTACTAAAGGAATAACCAAAGGTTGGAAACAGTGCAGTGTTATCTATAAATGTACCGTTATATAAAAGTTGTTCATCACTGCCTCTATCTACGAAACCTTTACTATAGCGCTCTACGCTCATCACAATTTCGCGACTTTCATTTGGTTGCATTGGCTCTGTAAACTCTAGCCATGCATGACGATACTGCTCATTTAACTCGCCCAGTTGCGCACCATCTACCTCAACACTCCAGTTATGAGTATGATAAGGCTTATTCACCAGTACCCGTGTAATCGGTTGCTGCGACTTATTTTCTACTTGCATAACTACGCTTGCATTAATACGTCGCTCTTTAGGATAAATATCTGCAGTAACAACAACATCTGTTGGTATAGGGACAGCCGCATCGACAAATTGACCAAACTCACGTTCATATTGCTCTTTCAAGTCTTCACGCTGATCACTAGTAGTAAATGGGTTAATCACTGTTGTGTTGTAGTAAATATAACTACCTGCGCCTACAAAAATAAGTGCACCGCACACTATAATCACTTTACCTGAGTTACCTAGCTGATAGCCAATTAGCTTTACGCGCGCTTTTAAACCCTGCCCAGCCCCACGCGGCCAAAGTGCATAGCTAAGTGCGGCAATGATCACACTAAAGCCAAACCAGTATAAGTTATACCAATGCACTGCAGTTAAAAAGTGGCCGTATCCATTAATATCTGAATAAGGCGCATATGGAGTGGCACCTATTTTAAACATTTTATGCTCAAAGCCATAGTTACTCATAACCTGAGTAGTAATAAAGTACAGTACATATAACCCCATACCGACGTATTTATTAGGGCTAATTACTTGTAATAAAAAAGCAAAGCCGCCTTGAAAAATAAGCATGAGTACAAATAAATAACCGAGCCTGATTACATATTGTGCAATATCAAAGTTCTCCATGCCCATAATCATTTGATAAAACAGTGTCACCAAAGAGCCAAATACACATAACAATAATAAAACAGCACTCAGCGCTACATATTTAGAGCCCCAGAACACCCAATTTACAACAGGGTAAGCATCAACAATGTCTGCCATACGTGATTCACGATCATGCCATACAAGTTCACCGCAATAATAAACCAGTACAATAATCATCAATACGCTAAAGCTTTCTTGAATTAGCTCAACCATTCTAAAAGTAACTGGCCAAACATCAGTTCCGTATGCCCCCATTGAACCTACTAACGCAGGAATTAATGTCGCTAAAGATAAAATAAGCAAAATACCAAACGAATAGCTTTTTATAACTTGTTTGACTTCAAAAACAGTCCGCGTTAAAAACTGCGACCATGCATTACTTCCCGTCGCCTTTACCTTTATATTAAAACCAAGAGCAGTTGCAGAATTAGTATTACTATCTTTATTGACCTTGCCTTTCACTTTTTGCTTTTGCATTAAGTGGTGGGATGTATTTAGCACTGTGGTTGCTAATGCCACCAAAGCAACACCGACCCAAATTAGCCTATTGTGTAATAGCTGATCAGTTAAGGTAATTTCCATCACGTTGCGCTGTGCTATTGTCCAATATTCCATTTGGATTCCCATGGCTGACAGAGCAAACATATCTAGGTAAGCCGAGATTTCGCGATATTGAATATCAGAGAAGATATTCGATCCAACCAAATAACTAATAAGTAAGGCAACGGCGACTAGATACAGTGCCACCATGCTGCGAAAGCGCATTGCGACTGCGTTGATTAGCGATGAAACAACAAATAAAGAAGGAACAGCAATATAAAAGAAAGGCACTAAATAATAGCTTAGTTTATTTTCACCAACCATTTCACTATCTAACCAGCCCATTAAACTACCAAAACCACTGCCAATCCACACTCCCAGCATCGTAGTTGAAAACACTAATAGCGTGACTAAATAAGCCCCGATGAATCTGCCCGCCCTATATTGGGCGATATTTAGTGGCTTACTCAAAACTAATTCATTGAGTTTACTCACGTCATCACGAATAGCTGAACTGCCGACAAAATTGACCACTAAGAAAATAGCAAACACCGACATAATCGCAATAACTTGCAAAATTGCGTAAGGAGAATTTATATTCACATTGCTGCTTCCTCCTATTTGCACCGTGTCAGACACCGACGCCATAAAAGTAAGAAAGAACAAAATAAGTGACGTGATATAGAAAGAGGGCTGACGCATAAAATAGCGCAGCTCAAATTGCATCATTTTAAACAACATAATCTGTATCCTTATGCTGCTTTATTGCGATGTTTATGCAATGTTGAAAAATAGACATCTTCTAAATCAGCAGGCTTTGCCTCAAAGCCTTGCGGGGCGTCGTCAGCAAATACGCTGAGTAATGTTTTTCCGGCAAACAAACGCTTCGCGATCACAGGTAATGACTGTTCTAGTTCGACAGCTTCAGCCTGACTCATCGCCTTGTGCCATATTTTGCCCTGTAGCGTATTAGTCAGTTCAATTGGGTTACCTTCAAGTAAAATTTTACCGCTTGCTAATACAGCCATATTTGGGCAAAGCTCAGATACATCTTCAACTATATGGGTTGATAAAATCACCACTTTACTTTCGCCTAAACCAACCAATAAATTATGAAAACGATTGCGCTCTTCAGGATCCAGTCCTGCCGTAGGTTCATCAACAATGAGTAAATCAGGGTCGCCTAATAAAGCTTGTGCAATACCAAAACGCTGACGCATCCCCCCCGAAAAACCACTCACTGCATTTTTTCTGTGGTCGTATAAATTAGTTTGCGCGAGCAACCCTTCAACGGCCTCTTTACGCTCAGCTTTGTTGTTTAAGCCTTTTAAAATAGCCATATGATCAAGTAAGTCATAAGCACTCACGCGTTGATATACACCAAAATCTTGCGGTAAATAGCCTAAACGCTCACGTAAACTTTTGGGTTGTGCTAAAACATCAATCCCATCAAACTTTATGCTGCCGCTATCTGCTGATTGTAACGTTGCAATTGTACGCATAAGTGAAGATTTACCAGCCCCATTAGGGCCGAGTAATCCAAACATACCTTTAGGAATATTTAAGTCGACACCTTGTAGAGCGTGTACACCGTTGTCATAGGTTTTTGATAACCCTTTGATTGATAGCATTTTTACTTCCTTGAATTGTAAGTTTTATTTTTGTACTGCTTTATAGCACAATAAAAATGGGAACATAAGTTATTAACTGGTTAACTTTGTAAAAATAAATAAACGGAAATTCACTCTAATAACACTTGCTTAGAAGTAAGCCTCTCGGTATAAAAGCCAAACACTCTATAAATAAGAAGCGAAAAGCCATGCAGCAACACGACAAACAACCTCTTAATGACTTTAATGAATACCCACATGAGATTATGCTTGAACGCGCAAAGGAGTTTTTAACCACTAGCCAGCGTCGTCACAGTATTCGCAGCTTTAGCGATCGCCCTGTACCAAAAGAGATTATAGAAACCTGTATCAAAGCCGCAGGGACCGCACCAAGTGGCGCGAATCATCAGCCGTGGCATTTTGTCGCGATTCATTCTAGTGACGTTAAAAAACAGATTAGAGAGGCCGCAGAGAAATTAGAACGCTCTTTTTATGAGGGACGCGCGGGCGAAGAATGGCTTGATGCCCTTAAGCCATTAGGCACTGATGCCAGTAAACCTTACCTAGAGCATGCCCCTTGGTTAATTGCCGTATTTAGTCAAAAGAAAGGGGGTTTAAGCACCGATGACAAAAACACCAATTATTATGTGCATGAATCAGTGGGCCTCGCGACAGGCTTTTTAATTCAAGCGCTACACCGAGCAGGCCTTGCAACGCTAACGCACACCCCTAAGCCAATGAGCTTTTTAACCGATATTTGTGGCAGAGACAAAGACAATGAACGCCCTTATATGCTTTTAGTGGCTGGTTACCCCAGTGATGAGGCAACCGTACCAAATCATGCACTGGTGAAAAAATCACTCGATGAGATAGCCACGTTTATCTAATTAAAACCGGCTTATAATCAGCCGCAAGTTTGTCGCCGGGGTTAAGCCCAGCGACAACGTGCACGTTTGCACCCTGCACCTCCCCTAAGCGTACAAAGCGACGTTCAACAACATTATTATTAATCACATATAGCATATTTAACTGGCCAAATTCATGCACCCAATCAGTTGCAACCATCACACCTTGTTGTGCGTGTAATGGCAATTGTAACTGCGCGTATAATCCCGGCATCAGCGTGCTGTTTGACGCTATATCCAAACGAATTAATAAACTGCGTGCGGCGCTGTCTGCCACTGGCACAATTTCAGTCACTATGGCCTCGGTGCTTATATTTAATGTCGGTAAATTGACTTGCAGCGTTTGCCCTAATTGAAGCTTAATTGCTTGGCGCTCACGAACATTAAATTCAAGTTGAAGCTGCTGAGGATTATACAAGGCAAGTAGCGGTTTTCCCGGAGTGGCTGTGTCACCGGGTTCGACTAACCGCTCAACCACAACACCCGAAATTGGCGCTTTGATACGGGTAAATTCAAGGGCAACTTGGGCTTGCGTTTGTTGCTGCTGTGCAATCGCTAAGTTAGCTGTTACATTATCAAACTTGGCTTTTGCATCATCAAGATCACTGACCGAGACTAAGCCTTGTGAATATAAATTACTGATGCGTTTAAGTTGTTTCTCAGCTTGTGTTAGCTGTGCTTGAATCGCCTTTATTTGCGCCTTGCTTTGTGCCAATTGCGCTTTAAAGTCATTTTGCTCTAAACTGATTAACACATCACCTCGCATCACACTATCCCCCGCTCGTACATTTAAACGCTCTACTTGCGCCATAACCCGTGATGAAATTTGTGTATTTTGCTTTGCAATCACGCTGCCTGGCACCAACTCGTTACGTGCAATGGTTGTCGAATTGACCACAATCACTTGGCCTGTGTAGTCAGATGCGGGGATCACTTTATTTCCAGCAGCCTGCTTATCTGAAAAACTCCCAGCCATATAAAGTACTGAACCAATAATCACCACCAACGCGATGATTGAGCCAAACAGTTTTGATTTACCTTGCATGAGCATCATCCTCAGTTGCTTGTGTGTTTGAAAAGACTAAAAAATAAACTAGCGGTACTACAAATAGTGAAAAGACGGTCGATGCCACAATACCAAAGATTATGGCAATCGCCAGGCCACTAAAAACGGGGTCGAGAGTGATCACTAAGTTGCCAAGTAAAGTGGTGCCTGCCGTCAGTAGAACTGGGCGCAAACGTGTTGTTCCAGCGGCAATTAAAGCATCTTTTATTACCATGCCGTGCGCTCTGGATTGATTAATAAACTCAACGAGAATAAGCGAGTTACGTATAACAATCCCTGCTAATGCGATCATGCCTATCATGGCTGTTGCGGTAAATAATACTGGCTCTGGTGCGCCTGCAATGCTTCGCTCACCAAACTGATTGAGCAGCCAGAAACCTGGCATAATACCAATCACCGTTAAAGGAATCGCCGACATGATGATCAACGATAAGCTTGCTGATTGTGTTTGAATGCGCAAAATAATAAAGATCGCGGTTAAAGCAAATGCAAATGCAATTCCCATATCACGAAATACATCAATCGTGATTCGCCACTCCCCTTCGCCACTAAACGTCACATGCGTGCCATCTGGTAGTTGCCAAGCTGCGGTGCCACCGTTATTGAAAAAGTGCCTACTTAACCAATCTGTTTGAGTAAATTCATTACTATTTGCGTTTAAATCAGCACTTACATCGGCAATAACTTCTGCTGGTGTGCGGCCATTTAGCTCAGCCATTACGTAAACGACATCGCGTTGGTCTTTGCGCATAATGGGCTTAGCCATGTTTAATAATGAAAACTCACCAAGCTCTGACAAGGACACTAGCGGACGAGATGCACTCGATAATCCATATTCATCCATGGTTTTTGCCAATTCACGATCACCACGTACTTGCATAGCAAGCAGCGTTGCTAACTGGTTTCGCTGCTGATACGGCAACTGCATTTTAATATCAACTGGTTGCGTTTCACCACTGGCGTACATAACACCCACACGCTTACCCGCAGAGGCGATAGACAGTGTATTGGCAATGTCGTCGGTTGAGACACCTGATAGTGCCGCTTTTGTTTTATCGCTAATAAAGCGTTGTAAAGGAGCTGGCGCGGCAATACTGGTATCCACTTCCACAACGTGTGGCTCTTGCCTCAAGCGCTCTGCAACATTGCGTGCGGCTTGATGGAAAGTGGCAGTATCAACAAATGCGTCACGGTATACTTCAGCGACAAGGGTGCTTAAAACAGGCGGCCCTGGCGGCACTTCTACGACCTTAATAACAATGCCGTTAACAGCGAGAGGTGCAAGTTGTTTACGCAAACGCATGACTATGCCATGCGATTGTTGCTCTCGCTCTGCTTTATCTAATAACAGCACTCTTAGCTCGGCCAGATGTGAAGCTTCGCGGCGGTAATACCCGCGCACCATGCCATTAAAGTCCATACTTGATGGCTGACCAACATAAGCGGCTATTTCGCTCACCTCGTTTAGCTGCCACGTTACAGCTTGCACTTTACGGGTAATGAGGGCTGTTTGCTCTAAACTTGTTCCCTCTGGCATATCAATCAGAACTTGCACTTCATTTTTATTATCAAAGGGTAATAATTTCAGCGGGACCGCGCGCATCACTGGCAATAAAGCACTGATGACAAAAAGGGCTAAGGTTACCCACAAAACTAACTTTGCTCTACTTTTTGAAGCTAATAGAGGTGTTAATATCCGCTCATAAATACCGGTCTTTTGTGAAACCGCTACGGGAGATTCTGCCCCCGTTTCTTTTAATAATTTCATGGCAAGCCATGGGGTAACAAAAAACGCGACTATGGTAGAAACCATCACACTTAATGGAACATTGAATGCCATTGGTGCCATATATGGCCCCATCATGCCAGTGATATAAGCCAGCGGTATAAATGCCACCATAATGGTCAAGGTAGACATTAACAGTGCACCGCGTATTTCACTCATCGCGGCTACGATTTGTTGCTTTTTATTGCCCTTTTTTTGTAAAAAACGACTGATATTGTCGATGCCCGTTATAGGGTCATCCACCAGCAAACCCAAAGATAAAATCAATGCAAAAAGCGTCACCCTATTAATGGTGTAGCCAAAAGCAAAATCTAAACTCAGGGTAATGCCATAGCAAATAGGCACCGCAAGACCCACCACTATCGCGGGGCGCCAGCCTAAAAATACCCCAACAAAAATAACCACTGTAAAAACAGCAAACACCAAGCTTGACGTTAAGTTATTCACTTTTTCATCTGCCGTTTGGCCGTAATCCCGCAGCGTGGTGTAGTCTATTTCAGGGGGTAAAAAGTCGGCTTTAAGCTCAGTCATCATTTGATGCACGTCGTTGGCAACCGCAACAGCGTTGGTGCCTGCTTTTTTGGCAATACTGAGGGTCACTAATGGCTGATCTTGCTTGCCATTAGATTGTGCTAACCACTGATAGTTATCAGGCTCACTCGGCCCATCGAGGACATGAGCCACATCGCTTAAATAAACCGTTTTGCCATTAATAACATTAACCACTAACTGTTCTATTGCGGCTTTTGAGCGGAGTAAATCACCGGCTTGTAGCGTTATTTGCTGCGCGGCATCAACAACACTGCCAACGTGCGTGAGCTGGTTTGATACGCTCAAGGCATAATATACATCAGCCAACGTTGTTTGATGCGCCGCCAATGCACTGGCATCTAAGTTAATGGTTAAGGTGCGTGTGCGCCCTGCAATAACTTTTACTTCACTGGTGTTTTCAATACGCTGAAGACTGTTTGCAATTTCATACGCGAAACGGGTTAACTCAAAATCACTGTATAGTTTTGGATCTTTACTGAATAGGCCAAGCATCACAATTGGCACGTCGTTCACTTCAACTGGCCTCACTTGCCATGCACTAATGACTGATGCCATGGTATGTTGATAGCTATAAAGTTTTGCGTATGTATCTAAAATGGCTTGCTCGCGATCATGCCCCACTTCAAAGCGAAGCGTAACAACGGTGCTATTACTTTGTGTGGTTGAGTAAATATGTTCGACAGCTGGCAGCTGTGCTAATAGTTTTTCTAGAGGTTGGGTGACTAACCGTGCAACTTGTGGTGCTTCAACGTTCGGAGCCGAGACATATATATCAAGCATGGGAACCACAATCTGTGGTTCTTCTTCTCGTGGGGTCTGCTGTAACGCCATAATGCCAAGCAATACAGCCATCACAAAAATAATCACAGGAATGCGGCCATTGAGGCTATTTTTTACTGCGCTATCAAGCGTAAACATCTCTTATTCCTTACAAAATAAGCCATACAATGTACCCAGCATCGCTTGCGCATGCTGATCCACTACACGGTAATAAATTGTTTGCCCCTCTCTGCGCGTATCAACTATGTTTGCTTTACGCAGGGCTGCTAAATGCTGCGATAAGGCTGATTGAGCTAAAGGTACAGCTTCATTCAGTGCGGACACACTCATCTCTGTATCTTGTAATGAGCACAAAATCATTAAACGGTTTTTATTGGCTAATATCTTTAATAGCTTTTCAGCACGCTCTACATTGTTGGCCATAGCAGCAAAATCGATAGTCATAAGTTCACTCTTATATTCAAAGTACCAAAATAGTATAGGTTGTTATATTAGAAAAGTCTAATATTAGAATTTACTAATGTAGATTTTTCTAATATATTTGTTACATATTCACATTGTGTTGAGGTTAAAATGAAACTAAACGACGTACTCCGCCTTATTGCAGGCATCATGGTTGGCATATCATTGTTGTTACAACAGTTTCACGATCCATTATGGATTTGGTTTACTGTATTTATTGCCCTAAACTTAATTCAGTCGGCATTTAGCAAATGGTGCCCAATGATCACTATCTTAAAAAAACTTGGTTTCGAGGAATAACATGCTTACATCTATCCCTGATTTAATGAAAATAATTACACCAAACCAACGTCGTATCGAAGCAGAACAAGCAAAGCAAGAGCTTGAGCAAAACCGCGGCTTATTAATTGATGTTCGCGAGCCTGCTGAACATGCTACAAAGGCAGCAACGGGTGCAATCAACATCCCACGTGGATTACTGGAAATGAAGTTAATGGAGATAGAAAAAGACCCTGCACGCCCTATTTATTTGCATTGTGCCAGTGGCGCACGTGCAACACTCAGTGCAGAAGCGCTCACGCGTGTAGGTTACGAAAACGTGACTGTTATTACCTGTAAAGCGGATACTATCTGCCAAGTATTTTAATAACGCAAATGATAAAATCGGCGAACAAAAGGTTCGCCGGTTTAACATGGTGGATTTATATAAAAGCTAATGTTGGATTGTTAAAATTACTTAAGTTTGGAAATATATCGACAAGCTCAGAGTCTGGTACGCCAAACCACTTGGCTAAAGTGGCAAAGTATTGCTCATTTGCAACACTTGGAATTAAGCGACCTGAGCCAACATCTTGCGGGCCATCTAAATGCTGGGTGAGTAACTCACCATAAATATCCCCACCTTTAACTGCACCGCCCATCACAATTTGATTACCTGCCCAGCCATGATCGGTACCATCTCCATTTGACGTTAAAGTACGGCCAAAGTCAGACATCGTAAATGTTGTTACATTGTCAGCCATATTCAGCTCTTTCATTGCACTATCAAATTCAGCCAGCCCTTGAGCGAGTGTGTTAAGTAATAGGGGGTGAGTCTCTAACTGATCATCATGGGTATCAAAGCCACCCATAGAAACAAAAAACACCTGTCTTTGTGTGCTTAACCTTGATTGAACACTGATCGCTTTAGCAACGGCTGCTAGCTGCTCTGATAAAGATGTTTCACTGAACATAGTTGAAAATTCAACGCCCGACTCCAGTGCTGCGTTCATTGTTTGGGTGTTATTAATCGCTGAATTAAAGCTGTTTGCATATGCAGTCGTCAGAGGGTGCTGAGTATTACCCATTAAACGATTCATAATACTTGTCACATGCTCTGAGCGAGGCTGATAACCACTAAAAGCATTAATTTTACTGATACCGCTTTTGTTCAGTGCAAATGCTTTTGTTTGATCGCCCGTTTGCCAAAGATTAGTCCCATCCAATGAGATATTTGCGGCAAACTGGTCTTGCTGCCCTAAACGCTCTAACAATCGTGCTCCCCACCCGCTGTTTAGCGACTGTTTTTCGCGCCCATACATCCATGATGCTTGTTGATCATTGTGTGAGAATAAATGCTTAGGTAATGCGGTAGTTTTATTTTTGTAGTCATTGTAAGTGGTTGGTGTAAGCAAAGTACCAACACCGCCAACAAACGCTAAATTAGCTGAATCAAATACATTCTTTATTGCACTTAAAGAAGGATGCAACCCCACACCACCGGCAAAATTTGTTGTGGTATTTAATGCAACAGGTGAAGCTACCGCAAGGTTTTGCCGACTTTGTTCGTACAGTACACGTTGTTCATCTTCAAGCGGAACAAGCATATTTAGTGAATCATTCCCGCCATATAAAAACACACACACCAAGGCTTTGTAGTCAGTTAATTGTGTTGTATTTATTGAGCCCGTGAGCGCTTTTAACTGCAAGCTTGTCAATGCAGCTGCCGATACTCCACCTTTTAAACATAATGATAAAAATTGTCGTCTATTTAAGCTCATTATATTTCTCCTAATACTGCAGATTAAATTCAGGTGAAATGGCAATCATATACAGTAAGTACGATACTCTTTCTGGGTACTGGTCATCATCGAAATAAGCGTCTAAATCACGTAAAGCTTGGCGAGTATGGTCACTCATAGAGCCTGCGTAATACACAACATTGTACTGCTCTAGTAATGCTTCAATACCATTGTTTTGTAAAATGTTCATATCATTTTGAAGGTAAACATAGATACTACTCGACTTTAACTCTGTCTGTTTTTCTGCCACACCCCACACAAGCTCAGAGTAATGCTCGTTCATGGTACCAATTAGCGTTGCATCCCCTGCAATTTGCAATTCAGGTGCGAACAAGCCATCTGCACGTAATTGCGCGGGTTGATAGTCAGGCCGAAAAAAATTAAATACCGAAGGTGAGCGCATTGGACCTTGCCCTAACCTGTCAAAAGTGTTCCACGTCCTGTACTCATCATCTAATGACTTTGCATCAAGGTTGCGCCAAAACTGCACTACTTTAAGTATCGGTTCTTTAATCTTACCTTGATAGTTTAAAACAGCACCAAAGTGTCGCGCTTCATCATCTAAGTAAATGGCTTTTACAACGGCTGCTAAGTCACCTCTTACCCCCTGACCATTATCATTAAATACGCTAGCAACGCGTTCAACATATTGCGATGTTGGGTTAGAGGTTATCAAACGCTGAATAAGCTGCTTAGTAATGAACGGGGCAACATTAGGGTGATTGAATAAATTATCAAGTGCGATATCAAGCGATTCCTGAGGCCCATAGTTTGGGGGGATTACTTGGCCGTTCAACAACACCTTTTGCTTATCTGAATGATACTCTGCAAAGGCCTTCATAGGCTTGATGTAATTGCGATTTTTGCGCTTAAATGTTTCATTATCGGCATATGTCCAACCGGTAAATACACGCGCGAAGCCTTGAATTTCATCCTGGCCGTAAGTGGCCATGCTATTGCCTTGAGCATCGAGTTTTAACGTGCCATTGAGATTTAGCTGGTCTAAACCAATAGTGAATAACTGCATTACCTCGCGGGCATAGTTTTCGTCTGGGCGAATGTTTAGTGATTCATCCGCTTTTTCATTGCCTAAATGACTTAAATATGTCCCCATAACAGGCGAGAGTGTTACCGCTTCAAGCAAGTCCCTGTAATTACCAAATGCATGCTCAAGGAGTAAATCATAGTAGCCAACCATGGCTTCTGGCTCTGAGCGCAATCCATTGTTAGCATCAGACACCACCAAAATTTCACTCAATGCAAATGCCACTCGCTGCCTAAGTTGGTCATTACTTCGCATCACCGCTTTCCACCAAGCATCTACACGATTGATGTAACCAAATTCATCTTCACCCGGGCTTTTAGTTAAGTAATTGCGATGATACCCGATTGGTAAAGCTATTTGCTGATCAAGCCACTGCTGCTCACTTAGCCCTTGTGATTGGCGTATTTCATTGAGTGTTGGGCCCATACTGCCTTGGTGCAATAACCGCGAGCTGGCGAATTGGTCCATGCGATTAAACGCGGTAAAACGGATATTAGCTGTTGCAGTTGCCCCTTGGTTATCCGTTGCAGTCACCGTAAAAATATACTCTTTTGGCGTAAAGCTAGACGCTGGGGCAAGATCAAGTGTTATTGAGTTACCATGGGTAGGCTCAGCAAGTACTACTTGCCCTGCTGTTTGCTGCCATATAACACTGGCAATGCTACCATCTTCATCACTGGCTGTTGCAGTTAATGCAAGCGATTGCCCTTTAGCGACCTCACTAGGAGCGTTGGCAACAGAAATTGAAGGGGGTTTATTTTGCGTGACAACAGGTGCAACTTCGCTTTCGCTGTTACCGCCTCCTCCGCCACAACCACTGATTATACCGGCAATACTGAGTATCAAAAATAATCTATAATACATATTAGTTCGACACCTCTAAACAAACGACGCCTATTACAATGTAGCTATGACACCATTAAAACACAAACCAACAGTGACAGCTCTAAGGCGTTTGTCGGTATTTAAACTGCTCAAACGTTAGGCATTCAACATAGTATTAAAAAGAAAATTACGTCTCTGTTTTGTTAGGGATTAGCTGATTAAGACATGTGATTAATATTTGTACGATGCAGCACCAAAAACGATCAGATAAGGGGCTCAAATTGCAATGATGCCCCTGTTTATGATGGAAAAATAAAATGTTTTCAGCTTATATTTTCGACTTAGTGATTGACGTATTTACTTTTTTTCGTCCAATAAAGTAACCATCATTTGCTCAATATTTTTTACGCTATAAGTTAATGCGCGCAGTAATTCTAACTGACTATCTGGCTCATTATTTTGTACTTTGCTCGGTTGTGAAGACGTTAGGTTATCTTTTTGCGTTAAAATCGCTTCACGAAATTCACTGGCATTAACCACACCCAATAACGATACTAGTGCTCCTTGTCCAGATTGCCCAGCCGTTTCAAAGCTCAAGCGGTACAAACCAAATAGCCGCATTAGCGGGCCTTGGCTTAGTCCTACATCAGTTATTTTTTCAAGCGGAATCGACTTCTCGACTTTAAAAAATACACCACGCTTTACCACCAACTTTCGCTCTAAAAGTTCAGCCGACATAGCCGCTAAAATGCGACCACTAACAAGCCAAACAATCAACACAATAATGGGAATTAAAGGAATGCTGACAATACTGATTGTACTTATGCATATTGCAAACACTAACCAGTAAGACTTTATTTTAGGATCAAATGCGGCAGTTTTTAAAACAGACTCAGACATCATAGTAATTTCCTTATTTATTTTTAAATTTAAGATACGCTAAGTTATTGACCTCTGCAATTGAGATATAAAAAAACCGAGCATTCAAGGGGCTCGGCTTTTGAGTTTACAACTAAGACTGATTAATTCTTACTGATTAGTACCTTCACGTTGTTACGGTCAGGCCCAATTACAGAAAAGGTGTAATTTCCTTGCTCTGCAATGGTCAGTTTTATATTCGCACCGACGGCTTCAAGTAAGCTTTGCTCGCCCACCATCACTACGGGTGATTCACCTACACCACCATAATCAACGGTACTCCAATCTTCTGAGGCTATTTTAAATTCATAATCGCCAGCCGCTAATTCAAGTGACGTGCTATACATCGCATCGCTTTGATACATAAGCGGATTGTCAGTACCCCATCCGTTTAAACTACCGCGTAAATAAACTTGTGTTTCACCAAACATTTGCGCATCAAATACACTCAGGGTTGGCTCATCTAAGTTGCTTGCATCAAACACAAATTGGTAATCACCGTCACTGGCAATATCCATCATCATGTTTGCGCCTTTAACAGCGAGTAGCTTTGCTTTAGCAACGGAAACCATGGCATCTGATTCACCCGAACCAAAATCGACCGTACTCCAATCCTCAGAAGCAATTTTAAATTCGTAGCTGCCTGCGCTAAGGGTTTTCGTGAAGGTGTAAATACCTTTACCTTGGTACATTAGTTCATCACTCGTACCCCAGTCATTTAAGCTACCGCGTACAAACACCGGCGTGCCTACAAACGGCTCTTCGTTATACACTTTAAGTGTTGGGCTTTCTTTATCACTGGCATCAAATGAGAATACATATGTTGCATCTATAGCCGCTGTAAAGGTCATGTTTGCGCCACTGCGTGTTAATGCCTCAGGTTGGTTCTCCAGCACTTCTTTGTCTGCATCAGTGAGCGCACCAAAATCAACAGTTGCCCAGTCTTCAGAAGCAACCTTAAATTCGTAGTCACCCGCAGTAAGTGTAATAGCCACTCGGTATTCACCGTCGCCCATATACTCAAAACTATCCGCTGTGCCCCAATCATTTAGGCTGCCACGAACATAAACTGTGGTGCTACCAAATGGTACAACATCCGGTGCACCAACCGTTGCATTAGCACTTAAACCAGTGCCTTGTGTATCACCTTGCGGTTTTACAAACACAGCCATAGTGTAAGCTGGCACAGTAAACGTGCCGTCAGTTTCGTTAGCACTAAAGCTAACACCAGCCATACTGCTATCTACGCTGTTTTGCAGGGTTGGGTGTAATTCAAAACCAGTTGCAGTTGCAATTGTGTGTGAAAGAGTTTGCTCTGTCGCATTAATAACAACCACTAAAGCATCAAAGTTACTGTCCAGGTCAGTAAAACCTTGGCCATCATCCAAACTCATCACGATTAAGCCATGTTGCTGGTTTTTACCCACATTATGAAAACCGACACGGTCGATAACATCTTGTTCAGTGGTTAATCTAAATAACGGGCTTGCGCTACGGATAGCTAAGAACTCTTGGAACACATCACCTGCGTAAGCAATATCTTGAGGTTGTGCGGCCGCTTGTGGATTACCCGAAACCGTCATGATCTCAGGCCACTTTTCTTGGTTCTTCTCGGCATTTGGTAAACCGATATTCCAGTTATTGTTCTCTTTAGTTAAATCAACAGCATTAAACCAATCACCAGCATTATAGCTGTCGCGATCCATTGATTTTGAACGCAGTAAATCACCGCCCAGTTGCATAAATGGAATACCTTGGCTCATAAGCGGAATCGCTAACGCCATATTGTGCGCGCGCACACGTTGCTCAATACTCATACTTGATGCATGTTTGTATTGCAACTGATCCCACAACGTTTCGTTATCATGCTTAGATACGTAGTTAATGCTATCTGCTGGGTCTAATGCATAAGCTGTAGGTTGCGTGTTCCAGCTAAAGCTATTACCTTTTGCTGAGTTACCCTTAAAGTCTTTAAGAATGTAGTTTTGTAAGTTGCCCGCCAGCGATAAACGTAACGTATCTTGTTCAGCTAGATTGCCATCTGTCGGGTTATTGCTAAACATTGCACCACCACGCACAGCTTCACGAATACGGTCGTTAAATGTACCGACCTCTGAGCCTGCCATATCAGCTTGCTTAGCTTGTATGAATAAACGATTGTTCGCTACCTCACCAAAATCCCAGCCTTCACCATAAAAGTAGTTATCTGGGTCAACCGCTTGCACCGCTTCACGCGCAGCTAAAATTGATGATTTAGGCATATGCCCCATTACATCAAAACGAAAGCTGTCATAACCAAAATCTCGAGCAAGAATAACCATTGAATCTGCAACAAACTTATCCATCATTACATGTTCAGTCGCAGTGTTTTCACAACAGGTTGAGCGTTCAATCGCCCCAGATACTTCGTTATAACGATGGTAATAACCAGGCACTAACTTATCAAACACTGATTTTTCCCAAATGCCAGATGACGTTGTGTGGTTATACACCACATCAAGTACCACACGAAGTCCTACTTCTTGCAGTGATTGCACCATGGCACGTGTCTCAACCACGCGAGCTATACCTTCGCTGCTTGATGCATATGAACCTTCAGGCGCAATAAAGTGATGCGGATCATAACCCCAGTTAAAACCGTCTAAATCACGCATCGCACTGGCAAGTGCTTGTGCATCATCTGAGCCAGGTAGGTAACTTTGCATAATATCGACAATGGTGCTGTTTTTATCTTCGATTTTACACGCATCCGCTTCGTCGTTGATACGTTCACACAATTTACCTAAGGTATCAGTGATTTCAACACGCTCTGAAGCATCTTCTTCAATGGTGCCAATATCAGTCACTGGAAGTAAATGAAAGTGTGTTAAGCCTTTATCAGCTAATTGCTTAAGGTGCTGCATTGGCACGCTTTCAAGTTCAGTGAATGCTAGGTATTTACCACGGTTTGCTTCGCTTACTGACTGATCGCGAACACTAAAATCACGTACATGGCCTTCATAAATAACCGCATCTTCTGGGTTAGTAATAGTAGGCACGATACGCTCATCCCAGCCTTCTGGTTTAGTGTCGTCATCGCTTAAGTTGATCAGTTGTGAATAAAGCCCATTACTCGATACATTGAGTGAGTATGGGTCGGTACTCCATAAGCTTTCAATTGCTTTAGTGGTTGGGTGATAAACATCGAATGCAAAACGGAAATAATGACGATCGTATTTGCTATCTAAACTGATAGACCAAATACCTGTGTTGCTATCAAAAGTCATCGCACTGCTATCAACTTGTGTTTTATCAGCATCGAAAACCGTAATCATCATATTATTTGCAGTGGGTGCCCAAACCGATACATCAATTGCATTATTATTATAATGCACACCTAGCATGGCTTCATTCGCGTCACTTTCACCTTGAGTGTAAAGTGCGTCTAATGCTTTTGCTGATTGTACAAAGGTCGCCTCTAGTAGCTTGCCATCGGCATCGTAGCCTGCAACAACAAGCTGTTGCTTTATAAGCTGCTTTGCAGCGTCCGCATCCCAACTGCCTTCATAAGCAGTCCAATCCGTTAAGTGTGGTACTTTTGCAGCTTGCTCATCACTTAACTCGGTTGCAGTCAGCTCAACGGTTTCACCATTTAGTCCAGTGTCTAAATCAACCATCAAGTCAGCAGTTGCAGAAGAATGCAACTTAATGATTTGTGTAAGCTCATTACTTGGCTTATACAATACTGTATTTAAATCAATCCAATGTGCAGATGCGCCATCAATCGCAACCGGGCGTTCACCTAGGCTTGCTACTGGAAATTCAAAAACTGAAGGCTCACCATCAAAAGTAAAGTTCATACGTACAAAGCGCTCATCGTCTTGCATCAATGGCATGGTTAAATCCACATCACCATATGCTTTACCATCGCCATCCGTACCAATGTGAACAATAAAGTTAGCGCATTCTGTATAACCTTCTTTCAACGCTACAATCCAGTACGCACCATAGTTAGGATCAACACCATCATATTCGTGTCCGTCAGCCCAATCTGTTGCATCAAATGGCGGTGCGTAGGCATCACAGCTATCGGTGTTCCAAGAGTGTAAACGATAGCCTTCGTATCCTTCATTCTCAGGGCGTTTGTAAAATAATATCGCTTCACCCTCACCTGCAAATACAACGGGGTCAGGTAAGTCAGGGTTATAGCCATTGATACAGCTTTCGTTATTTGCATCTGGAAACAAAGGTGCATCGCAAGAAATAGGCTCAGGGTCAACGCATTGTGTTCCCTCTGCATTAGGGACTTGTGGTACATCGCAAGTTAATAAAGTTTGTCCTGCTTTGACATCGCTACTGCCTGCGCCACCGCAGCCAAAAAGTAGCGTTAAACTCACTGCCAACAGCAAATGAGTTACTTTAGTTATTATGTTCATTATTCGTGCTCCAATTTGCTATTAGTGACTATAGGTAAAACCTAAATAAACCTGACGCCCAAAGTATTGGGTTGTCCCAGTGATACTTTCATTGCCAAAGTAACTCTGGGTTGGTTCATCGGTTAGGTTATTGACCTGTAGTAACATGCCAAATGAATCAGTAAATTGGTAAGAGGTTTGAAAATCGACCACGGTTTCAGCATCGAAATTAACTACCTGTTCGTTAATAGCCACTTGCTCTGATACAAAGTCCGAGCGATAACGCACATTAAGACGAGTTTCAAAGTTATCTTGGCTGTAGAACAAGGTGCCGTTTAGTACGTTTTTAGACAAACCAGGTAAACCTTGCGTCATCGTATCACCGCCTAAGCTGGTGATAGATTCAACTTCGCTCTCTGTGTATGAATAGCTGCCGTTAAAGCCTAAGCCATCAAATGGTGCTGGCAACGATGAAAATACCTGCGTATAAGCAAGCTCAATACCGCGAATGTAACCACCGTTCGCGTTATTAACCGCTGTTGTGTATGTACCATTAGTGGTTGCTACTCGCTCACCACTGACAGGGTTTTCAATAAAGTCCGGCACATTGAAGCCATTACCTTTAAAGTCGAACCCTTCAATAGCGATAGTATCGATAAATGAATCAATATTTTTATAGAACGCAGCTAAAACCAGCGCCCCATCTGACTCATCAAAATAATACTCATAGGATACATCGTACTGATCGGCATAAAATGGTTTCAAGAATGGGTTATTAGTACTTGAACCATTAATTTTTCCTGAGGTTTTATCTGCTTGTGCGCTGGCATCCCCTGCTAAACGATTAATAGGTGGACGCGACATTACTTTCGCAGCAGCAAAACGCAATTGCGTGTTGTCAGACAGCTGGAAGTTTAAGTTCATTGACGGCAGGTAATCAACGTAATCAGTCCCTAGCACATTAGGTAAATAGTTTTGATTCACAATACCTATGCTGTCGGTAATATTTTGTGCTCCGAGGGCTAAATCACCATTCACGTTCTCTAAAATAGTAGCAGATTGATCCGTATCTACCCGACGAACACCTATATTACCTAGTACTGGCATATCGCCAATTTCAGCGTTAATGTTAAGCATTGCATAGGCTGAAAAAACTTCTTCATACACTGAGCCACTTTGTAGCATAGTCCATGAATAATTCGTTTTATAACCTTGTGGATCAACCACACCATCTGCATTACCCCACGTGGTAACTGGCTGAGGTACACCTTGCGGGAACCACGCATTCAAGGCTTTGTCTAAATCTACCGCCAAATAAGACGGGAAATAACTAAACTCGCCCTGCCAATCAACAACATCAACCATATCATCGGTTAATTTAAGTGGCGGCTCGCTTGCTGAAAACGCACCATCATCTCCATACTCAAACACCGAGCGATTATTACTGTATTCGCGGTCAGAATAACGTGCACCAAATTCAACAGAGCTAAACCAGCTGTTATCAAGTTCGTATTTAAAATCAAGTCGATACGCTTTTACTTCATCTTCATTTTTAAAAGGATAAATACCGTATTTACTCACCATCACACGATCAATGTCGCTAAATGCAGCCGCTTGATTAAAGCCTACATCTGGTAAGTTCAATCCGTTGAGTTGATAATTTATTGATACGTTATTATCAAGAACAGATTCTTGTGCGTTGGCATCTTCTGCCACTAACGCCCACAATAAGCCATTACGGAAATTACTTTTTGCGCTCGACAATGACACGTCCATATTAACGTTTAAGCGATCTGTGACCTGCCAATCAGCATTGATCCCGTAACTATCCACTTCATCAAAGTCTTGATTGTCGTCGTTTACAATTTCGACGCGCGTATAGCTTTTTGAGGTACGGTTAACTGAAGCACCGATTACTGAGTTGCCTTCTAATTGCGCATTCGCATAGCTTGCGCTTGGACCGCCTAATTTAACCCGAAAACCACGGGCAAACGATTCAGTATCAAAGCGAGATAAAAACACATCACCTTTAAGCTTAAAATTATCTACCGGAGCCCATTCAATAGCAGCCATGTAGCCGTTTCGAGTTTCTTCACCGCCTAAATGCTGAAGCTCAAAGCCTTCACTGATATATTCGTTTTCAGGTTTAAGTTCTGGGCCATTGGTGTCATTTGCGAGACCATCAACATCTTTATTATCGTTATAAGCAAGACCGATAAACTGGGTAGCAACACTTGGTTGAAATAAACGCGCATAGCCAAGTGCAACACCTAACGTGTCATCAAGGTACTTACCCTGATACGAAAAACTAATGCGATCGCCATATTCAGTGGCATCATTAACCTCGGATGCACGGTCATTAAACATACCGCGAGCATTCACCACAAACTTATGTTTTTTATCATTGCTTAATGGGCTGGCTGTTTGCAGCTCAACAGTACCTGCAACACCCCCTTCAATAAGCGATGCTTTAGGTGATTTATACACTGCTGCTGAGCTAATAAGCTCTGATGGATACTGGTCAAACTCAATGCTACGGCTACCACTGGTCGAAACCTGTTCGCGGCCATTTAAAGTCGAAAATACAAAACCTCCCGACATACCCCGAATGTTGATTTCCGCGGCCTGCCCGCCTGTTCGTACCGCTGAAATACCGGGTAATCGCGTTAATGCATCGGCCATTGATACATCAGGCAATGCGCCTAAGTCATCGGCTGATAGCTGCTCAGATACTGTGTCTGTAAAACGCTTTTGATTTAATGATTGAATTAAACTACGACTAAAACCAGTGACCTCAATCACTTCTAGGTCATCATCTAATTTTGGCTTTACTGCTGCTTTTTCATCGTTTTCAGCTGCAGCTAATGCACTACTTGCGGCAAACATTGCGAGCATTAATGCACTCAGTTTGAATTTCCCCATGAGCTTCCTACCCTATTAATATTATAGTTGTGTGCTGTTTATTTCTAATTGGTGGATAAAATAGAACCAATAAAGTGTAACTAAAAAGTAAATTAAGTGTGATGAATACGTATGCATAAATAAGGGCAATAGCTACAAAGGAGATGTATTTAGTAACTATGTGCTGCGATCGTGTAGATAACGTCAAATGAATCCACTTAGTAACAAAAGATTCAGTTTCACGTCTTTATTTCAAGGAGGAATTTAGTATTGCTAAAAGCAACTTTTAGAGTAGGTGGTAAGGATTAGTAAAAATTAATAATCTACATCATTAGAACCACTCTTATTGCTAGTCCTATAAAAACTATAGCCAATATTTTATCAAGCCAAGGGGAAGATTTTGTAAAAGCAAAGCGCTTTTTTGAAAGCTCAGTCAACGCTGCAACAATCACATACCAACCAGTATCAATGATAAACACAGTGAAACACATGATCATGCCAATCTGAAGATTCAAGTTTTCAGGGTCAATAAACTGCGAAAACAAAGCTAAAAAGAAGACCGCTAATTTAGGGTTTAAAAATGCTATAGCAAAACCATCTTGCATTGCTTGTTTTGCACTGCCGCTTTGCTGAGCTACTTGTAATTCATCATCACAGGATTTTGCTAATAAAATTTTAAGGCCTAGGTATGCTAAATATGCTGCGCCTAAATAGACTAATACTTGATATACAGTAGGAAATTGTAACATCAGTGTACCGAGACCAAGTAATGATGCAGCGGCATAAAAACCCACTCCAATACCGTGGCTAAGTGCCGACAACATGCCATTTCTCATACTACCATGAATGCTGTGTTTTAATACCACAGCAAGGCTTGGCCCAGGCGACATAGCGCCCATCATACAAATAGCAACTAAGCTTAGCCACAAAGATAACGTCATTTACAATTCCGTATTTTCAATAAGTAACGCATAGCCATTTGTTTCGCCGAACAACCCTGTGATCGAGCTTACATTTATCACTTTCCAGCCATCTTGGTTCAATTGATAAATTTTTTCGTTTAGGGCCTCGACGTTTACACCACCAAAGAAGCGTGTCTTTTTAAACTCTATCATTTTTTGCATCATAGTAGCTGATACTCAAAATCATAAAAGTGCATACCCTCTTCGATACGAATCACCATTTTACCTCTCAACCCAGCTAATTCATTACTTCCAGAATCAGGCACTACATTTAAAATTAGGCTGTCTTGTCCTTTATCCATAGTACCAAAATGCTGTAATACAAAGCTGCCTTGTTTGCCTGCAAGCGTGCCAACCACTTGTTCAATTGCCACATAACCGGCACTGCCTTGAGTTGCAGTCATGGCACTGAGCATTTCGCCAGTGCTGCTTGCTTCAAGTTCACCGGTGAACGTTTTATCAATCGACATACGACCTAAATTGATACCATCTATTCCTTTTGCATAGCCTTCAATAGGGTTAAGTTTAACGCTAAATTGACCACTTATTTTGTGAGTTCCCATACTAATCCTTTATTGGTTTTTAACTGCTGTTGTTGAATTTGCGAGTAAAGTAACCATATCTATACCTTATCCATCAAAAAGAATCCAGCATGAGCAGCAGCAAAGCCGAACCAACAGATAAAACTGCCTTTAGTAGTTTAATTCCTATTTTTCAGTTCATTAAACCCTATAAATGGGTAGTTTTCTCAGCCCTTGTCGCACTCCTCGTAACAGCTGGGGTTAATTTATCGCTCGGCCAAGGCGTTAAGTTTGTCATTGACCACGGCTTTATAGCAGGTTCACAAGAGCAACTTAAGCAGGCCGTGCTTGTGCTTATTGGCCTAATAAGTTTATTAGCCATAGGCACCTTTAGTCGTTTTTACTTAATGTCATGGATTGGTGAGCGCGTCAGTAACGATATCCGCAAAGCCGTATTTGATCGAATAGTAACTCTACACCCGAGTTACTTTGAAGAAAACCGCAGTGGTGAGCTGATGTCTCGTTTAACCACTGACACGACATTATTGCAATCTATTATTGGGTCATCGTTTTCGATGGCATTACGCAGTGCGTTAATGCTTATCGGCGGTTTAGTGATGTTATTAATTACTAATTTAAAACTGACTTTAGTCGTAATTACCTGCGTGCCATTAGTGTTAGTGCCCATGATGGTTTTTGGTAAAAAGGTACGCAAATTAGCCAGTTCAAGCCAAGATGCAATAGCAGATATCAGCACCTACGCTGGAGAAATCATTCAAAATATTAAAGTCGTACAAAGTTACAGCCACGAACAACGTGAACGGCACGCTTTTGCGCTTGAGACGGATAAAGCGTTTGCTGTCGCGAAAAGCCGTATTAAACAACGTTCATTTTTAATTGCCGCTGTCATTTTCTTAACGTTCAGTGCGATTAGCATCATGCTTTGGGTAGGTGGTAATGATGTACTTGCAGGTACTATGACAGGCGGTGAATTAGGCGCCTTTGTGTTTTACGCTATTATGGTCGCTATGTCAGTGGCGACCGTTGCCGAAGTGTATGGTGAATTACAACGGGCCGCAGGGGCGGCTGCACGGCTGCTTGAGCTGTTAGCGGTGAAAAGCGAAATTGTAAATCCTGAAACACCGCTTGATGATCAATTGCAATCAAATAAAGAATCAACAGCCATAGAGCTCAATAATATTAGCTTTAATTATCCGTCACGCCCTGATGTAAGCGCACTTAAAAATGTAACGCTTAATATTAAACAAGGCCAAACAGTGGCGATAGTAGGCCCATCCGGCGCAGGTAAAACCACTCTTTTTGAATTACTTCAACGCTTCTACGACCCTGCCTGTGGCGATATTAAGTTTCATGGTATTAATATTAAAGACTTATCACTTAATAAATTACGTAATAGCATGGGTATGGTGGCGCAAAACCCGATTTTATTTAGCTCAGATGTAATGCACAACATTCGCTATGGCAACCCAAACGCAACGGATGAACAAGTCGTTGCCGCTGCTAAGCACGCTCATGCTGATGAGTTTATAACGCAATTACCAAACGGCTATGAAAGCTTTTTAGGTGAACAAGGTGTGCGCTTATCTGGCGGACAAAAACAACGTATTGTACTCGCCCGCGCGATTTTAAAAGACCCTGAAATACTGTTACTTGATGAAGCAACTAGCGCGCTTGATGCGCAAAGTGAGCATCATGTTCAAGCCGCACTTGAACATTTAATGCAGCATCGTACAACCCTGATCATCGCTCATCGCTTAGCCACGGTAAAACACGCCGATGTCATTGTGGTGATGGAGCAAGGTGAGATAATTGCCACTGGTACGCACCAGCAATTAATAGCGTCAAACCCACTTTACAAGCAACTGTGTGAATTACAGTTTAATAGGGATTGAGGGGGGAGCGGTCAGCGGTAAATAGTCTCAATCATTTGCTTAGGCAGCAAATGATTGAGATAAAATATTAACCTTCAGTATTTGGCACGATTTGAATTTCTACACGGCGGTTTTGCGCGCGACCATTGGCACTTTCGTTGCTAGCAATAGGCTGTGTTTCACCATAGCCTCGCGTGCTAATACGCCCAGCTAGAATTTGCTGATTTACTAAATAGCCTTTTACGCTTTGCGCACGCTGCTCTGATAGCGTCATGTTGTAGCTGTCTTTACCTGTACTATCGGTATGGCCTTCAATACTAAGATACGTTTTTTCGTATTTATTCATTACTTTTGCAATAGCATCAAGTGTATTGTGAAAACCAGATGAAATATAGGATTGATCAGTTGCAAAGGTAATATTAGATGGCATGACTAAGCGTAAATTATCTCCCTCACGCACCACTTCAACACCAGACCCTGCAAGTTCATCACGAAACGCCTCTTCTTGCTTATCCATATAATCGCCAACAGCAGCACCAGCTAAAGCACCAATTGCTGCGCCGATAAAGATACGCTTATCATCATGGTCGCCTGTTGCTTTACCTAGGACAGCACCTGTAGCAGCCCCTATTGCAGCACCCGTTCCAGTATTCGTAGTTTCACAACCTGTGAGTAATACGCCGACGATTGTTGCAGATAAAAGTGATTTAGTTAATTTCATGGTGTGTCCTTGGTGATTAATTCGATTGATTATCAGGTTAGCAATATGTTTATGAACAAAAAATGAAGTGCGAATTAAAAGTCCAGCATTTGTGAAGTGATAGGAGGTAGTTTGTACGGAGCAACAAGCTCAGTTAACTGACCACTTTTAGCCATTTGTTGCATTTGAATACGGAGTTTTTGAGCAATCACATTTGTTGCGAATTTTTTATTAAACGCAAGGTAGCCAAAAATAGTGTCTTTGTAACGATAGTCCATCTTGACTAACTTATTGGATGGTTGATTTAACACACTCATAGCATGATCAGCCGTATCTTCTACTGCGATCACTAAATCTACTCGCTCTTTTAATAACAAATCCATAGCCGTCTGCTCTGTCAGTACAGGAACTTTTATTAATTTTTCGTCTTCATTAAAGCGCTTAAAATAAGCCGCGCCTCGCATAACCGCTATTTTCTTCCCATAGAGTTCGTCATAATTGGTTATATTTAACTGACTTTTATGGCGTGCATAAAATACAAATGACGATGACAAAGCCATATAAGCGGGCTTAACAAACACCATTTTTTGTTGGCGCTCAGGCGTTAATATTAATCCCCCCATCGCATCAACTTCACCTTGTTCTAACATGCGTATGCAACGTGAGAATGGGCAACCAACTAATTCAATTTTAAATGTAAGGTTTGCTTGCATTGCTCTTACAATGTCAACAACTGCTCCGCTAATCTCTCCATCAGGGGTGATTTGGCTATAAGGTGGCGCATGATCGACAGCAATAGAGACTTTAGGTGCTTTTGTTTGAGCATGAGACTCTACGGCAATTAAGCTGGATGCTAAAAAGAAAAAAGTAGGAAGAATATAGCCAATAAATTGCATAGCTTATTACATTTGATTAAACCTTTATTACATTATATACCCAAACCTCCTCAATATGTCAGTTTCAGTTGTAATTAAAGCGATTTGGCAAGGCATTGATTGCGTGTAATAGTAACTCTGTTGTTAAAAGTAACAACGCAGTATAAGGTTTAAAAATCATTAAAATGTCACATTAATTTGTCATAATGAAATAAAAAAGTCATAAAGGAAAATAGAGCTATTATGTTGTTTGCTATTTTTAAACAGTTTTTTTTACTTGGCTGTATGAGTTTTGGAGGACCTGCGGCGCATTTAGGCTATTTTAGGAATCATTTTGTAGATAACTTGAAATGGTTAAATAATCAGCGTTATGCGCAATTGATCAGCCTCAGTCAAGCACTCCCAGGGCCTGGCTCTAGTCAAGTTGGGTTTGCAATTGGTGTTGAGCGCCATGGCTTGCTTGGCGGTATTGCAGCTTTTATCGGGTTTACGTTACCGTCTTTACTGATCATGCTGCTATTAGCCCTCAGTGCGCACCAATTTGACAGTATCTACTTTGCCGTAGTGACAGGCCTTAAACTTTTTGCTGTGGTAATAGTGGCAGATGCAACTTTGAGCATGGCAAAGAGCTTTTGCACAAGCTGGCTATTAAAAGCAATTGCCCTAGCAAGTACACTGCTGTTGCTATTGCAGCCTAACCTTTTTAGCCAAATTGCTGTATTAGTTGTCGCTGCTGCCATTGGCGCTATTTGGCCTTTGCTAAAGTTACCCAAAGATCTTGATACCCCGCCTTCAACAATCAGTCACATTAATTGGGTCGCACTGGGCTTATTTTCACTGTTGTTGGTACTTAGCTTTATGCCTTTAGACGACAAAGCCGAACTGTTTGCACCGTTTTATCAAGCCGGTGCAATGGTATTTGGTGGCGGTCATGTTGTATTACCTATACTCCAAGCTGGGATAACAAACTTAAGCACAGAACAATTCTTAAGTGCATATGCCAGTGCTCAGGCTGTACCCGGCCCCATGTTCACTATAGCCACTTATTTAGGTACGCAGTTTTCAGGCGTCAACCCAATCACAGGAGCGCTGCTTGCAACGTTGCTTATTTTCTTACCTGGCTTATTACTAATGTTTGCGCTGCAAAAAAGTTGGTTGCAATTAGCTCAACGTCCTCGTTTTGCCAGTAGCATTGCCGCACTCAATGCCGCTGTAGTCGGTTTTTTAGCAGCGGCGCTGTACTCACCAATTTGGACTTCAGCAGTTCATAATATATTGCACATTGCACTTGTTATTGCAGCATTTGCCTGGCTGCGGTTAACAAAGCCACCTATATGGTGGCTACTGATAGGCTTTATTTTTGTGGGGCTTGGTCAGCAGTATTTGCCACTTTGATCGATGGTTTTGAACTATTCGGCTGTGGTGTTGCAGGGCTAAATTGCCCTGTAACGCTTTGATAAGGTCGTAAGTCAAACAAAGGCAATACTGCTAACAGGTGATCCATAATTTCTGCTTGTAGGTGCTCAAACGATATCCAGCGTTTATCTTGGCTAAAGCAGTAAAACTCTATAGGTAACCCGTGATTAAATGGCTGTAGTTCACGTACCATAAGCGTTAAAGAAGTGTTTATCTTTTCATGCTGTTTTAAGTACCCTTCAGCATAACGACGAAACAGCCCTAAGTTTGATACTGGATCAGGTAATGTACTTAACTTAATGTAGTCATTTAACACAATGGCTTGTCCCAATATGTTAGTGAGCTCATCATCTACGAGTCGAATGCTATTCATATCAATATTCAATGAGCGTTTTATACGACGTCCGCCTGATTCCTGCATTCCGCGCCAATTTTTAAATGACCCGGCCACCAGCATATAGGTTGGAATAGTGGTAATTGTGTTATCCCAATTACGCACTTTAACGGTGTTTAAACCCAGATCAATTACCTCACCATCGGCGCCATAATTTTCAACTTGAATCCAATCACCATAAGTCACTAAGCGGTTTGCGGCAATTTGAATACTCGCAACAAACCCTAAAATGGTGTCTTTAAAAACCAGTAAAGTAACCGCCGCGATAGCACCAAACCCTGAGAGGATATAAGTCGGTGATTTTTCAAGTATGATACTCACGATCAAGATTGCACAAATCATAAAGGTGATCAATTTAACAACTTGAATCAATCCTTGAATAGGCACTTCACGTGCAAACTCAAGCTGATTGTAAATCCCACCTGCAATACTCACTATGCTACTGATAATGAAGCCGATATGGATGATTAGCAGTGTTTGCCCGATAATTTTAAAAACCTCAGCTGAAAATTCACCTACTGGGTAAATGCTATCAAACGTAGCTAAAAACAAAACGCAGCATAACATGCCAGCAAAACGACGATTTAGCTTTGTCAGCATCGGCGCAAGAGCGCCTATGCGCTGTGGAGACACTTTAGTCACCACAGCCTGAATGCCAGGCAGCATTAATCGTCCTGTAAATAAATACACGAACAATAAAGAACACACACCGATTGCTGTGGCAGTTAGCGCGCTGAGAAGTGACGCGTCAGGGACACCTTCAAACCATGGCATTATGAGCTGCTGCAAATCTGTTTGTTTAGTCACGGGATTTCTATCTCCTTATCATCCATTATTAATGGGTCAATACTGTATTGTGTATATGCCAGTGCTAGCTCACTGTCTTTTGTCATCCATAACTGATTAATATTTTTTTGAAATTGTGCTCGAAATTCAATGTCTTGTTGGTAATTACCTATTAAATTTGGAGTGACAGGTGTCAACGTAATCGTCACGGTTATTTTATTTAACTGCCCACGTAAAAAACTGCCACAAATATGATCACTTTCGCCCTTGTACATCAAGGTAGTGTTGAGTATGGCATCAAATTGCTCCCCTAGCACCTCTAACGCAAAAGCGACACCACCCGCTTTAGGTTTAAGCAAGTGTTTAAATGGGCTACGCTGAACCTGATGTTTCAATGCAGTAAAACGCGTACCTTCAACAAAGTTAATTATCGTTGTTGGGTGGCTGCGAAAGTGCTGACAGCTTCGTTTTGTGCGCTCAACATCGAGCCCCTTTAGTTTTGGGTTACGTGCTTTTTGCGCTTTTGTAACTCGCTTCATAAATGGCATTCCCATTGCCCAGGCGCCAGAACCGATAAGAGGCACGTACTTCAACTCATCTTTTAAAAAGAATTTAGGCGCAGGCAACGCATCTATCGCACTTAATACAACGACATCAAGCCAGCTAAAATGATTTGAAATTAACAAGTACCAACCATGCTTGTTTACATCGCCAACAATTGTGACATCAAGTTGCGCATAACTTAAATACAAGCCAAGGTGATTACCACTGCACCACCCTTGATAGGCAAGGTGCAATAAGTCACTCACCCATGCAAAAGGTAATACGAGTTTAATAAGCCCCAGAATGAGCACTAACGTACCCCATAGCAAAGTATTGCTAAAAAGCACAGTGCATACAAACAGGCTATTTAGCCAGTTCGGTATGATTTTCTTTAGCATATAGACTCGCTTTTTATAATCACTTAGATTGCTGCTCTAACTTGATAATTTGCTGTTCTTTTTCTTCCCACAATCGGTTTAGCTCAGACTGAAAGCGCACTCTAAACTCATTATCAGCGGTGTAATCTCCGATCAACTCTGGGCTGACAGGCAACACTTCAACATGAACATTGATATTTTTTACACGCCCACTGGCGAAGTCGATAAAAGTAGGAATACCATCGGGGTACTGAATAGTCACGTTCACCACTTTTGATATTTGTTCTCCCATCGCCTGCATTACAAATGCTATGCCACCCGCTTTAGGTTTAAGTAAATGTGGAAATGGGCTTTTTTGACGCTGATGTTTTGCCTGCGTAAAACGCGTTCCTTCAACAAAATTGACAATACTCACTGGCATTTCTTTAAACTTTTCACAGGCTTTGCGGGTTGTTTCTAAATCTTTACCACGCAATTTAGGGTTCTTTTTAAGTTGGCTTTTGCTAGTACGAGTCATAAATGGAAAGTCTAAAGCCCACCACGCTAAACCCAGTATTGGCACATAGATTAATTCTTTTTTTAAAAAAAAGTTCAGGAATGGGATTTTGCGATTCAATAACCGTTGTAATACCAGAATATCGACCCAGCTTTGGTGGTTAGCAATAATCAAATACCAATCTTTGAGCTTAACCTGCTCAAGACCAGTCACATTTAGTTGATACGGTGTAAATACATTTTGATTGAATGAGTTGCAAGTCACCCACATAGTAGCGCATTTTTTAGCTGCCCAACTCATGGCTTTTTGCAATGGTTTAATTGGCAGTAATTTAATTAAGCCAAAAATAAAAATGGGAATAAACCAAATCACAGTATTTAGGGCGTAAAAAAACATACTAAAAACACAGCGGATCATAGACATTACGACTTAATTCCTTTCATTAAATTGTCTGATATTAATCTTCAAAATAGGTGTAACCGGCTAACCCTGCATTTAGCTCAACTAAATACTGCGCTTTCTCTGCGTCACTAACGGTTAATTCTGCAATCGTGTTGGCAAAGTTCTCGGCTAAAATTGCGCTATCATAGTCAACAAACTTTAATACATCCTTAACGCTATCACCTTTTATTGCGTTGGTTAATTGGTAACCTTGTTCGTTCAGCTCCACATGCACTGAATCTGTATCGCCAAATAAATTATGTAAATCACCTAAGATCTCTTGGTACGCACCAACCATAAACATAGCAATATGGTATTGCTGGCCAGGCTGATACTGAGGAATAGGTAAACTTGTTTCAATACCTGCACCTTCGACATATTCGCGAATTTGACCGTCTGAATCACAGGTTATATCCTGAATAATCGCCCGTTGTGTTAATGGTTTATCCAAGTTTTCTATTGGCATCACAGGAAATAGTTGTTGGATACCCCAAACATCTGGCAGTGATTGAAACAATGAAAAGTTCACAAATAACTTATCTGCTAGCTTTTCATTTAAATCATCTAATACTTCGCGGTGAGCACGTGCATTACTTAAAGACGCGCGAACGCGATGTAAAATAGTGAAATACAGCTGCTCTATTTTCGCCCACTCCATCATACTTACTAACCCATGGACGTATTGATCATGTGCTTCGCTAAATAGATGCATTGCATCGTGGTAGATCTCTAAAGCCATACGTGGAGTTAAACGTTGTAAACATTGCCACATTTCATCTAACACTAACACGCTATTTGGCTCTGGGGCGCTTGGATTAGCGTAATTAGGCGCAGTTTCAACATCAATAACATCAGTAATCAAAACGGCGTGATGGGCTGTGAGTGCACGGCCTGACTCAGTAATAATAGCGGGATGAGTAAGCGAATGTTGTTCACACACTTCAGCGAATGCATTAACCACATTACGCGCATATTCATCAACTGTGTAATTCATAGAGCATGCACTGCGTGAGCCTGAGCCTTCATAATCAACACCTAAGCCACCACCTACATCGACGGTGTTTAGTGGTACACCTAATTGAGTCAGTTCAGCAAAGTGACGCGCGCACTCGCGTAACGCCCGATGAATGTCGCGAATATTGGCAATCTGAGAACCTATATGAAAATGTACCATTTGCATCAGATGCAATTTATTGTGTTGCTTTAGCACTTCAACAGCACTTAACACTTGCCCTGCTGTTAAGCCAAACTTACCTTTTTCTCCACCGGTATTTTGCCATTTACCTTTTCCAACCGAATTCAAACGGATGCGGATGCCAATTGCAGGTTCAATGCCTAAATCTTCAATTTCAGCCAGTAAAGTGGTTAATTCAGATAGTTTTTCGACCACTATTTTGACTTTATGTCCCATCGCCTGACCAATACACGCAAGGCGTAAAAACTCACTGTCTTTGTAGCCATTGCAAACAATTGTAATCGGTGAGGTGGCAACGCCAAGTATAGCCATAAGCTCGGGCTTTGAACCTGCTTCAAGACCCACTAAACCACTTGGGTGAGCTAATAGTTTACTTACAACCGAACGCTGTTGATTTACTTTAATTGGGTATACACACGTATACTGACCTTGATAGTCGCGAGCATCGCGTGCTTTACAAAATGCACTAGTGAGCGTGTCTACTCGGTTTTGTAAGATATCAGTAAATCGCACCAGTACGGGTAGCGTTAACCCTTGCTTTTTAAATTGCTCTGTTAATTCGCTTAACGAAATTGCCGTTTTAGTTTGATCGCCATCAGGATAAGCGACCAACTCGCCTTGGCTGTTTATATCAAAATAACCGTCACTCCAATGAGCAACGTTATAAGTAGCGCGTGCTGTGTCTAAACCCCAAGTCATGGCAAATCTTCTTAAGTTAACTGTTTGGCGGAATCGGTTATTTTAATACGTCATGACATCCTACGCTAACAAAAATTAACCTTTAAGCCAAAGCGAGAAGAAAATATTCGCTATACTGATAAAAATTTCATTGAGCAAACCGCCAACCACTGGCAGAATTGCCCCCTTTTCCTTACTCAACTAAAAGTGTAGCTAGCGACATGGCAAATTTAGATCAAAGCAAATGGTTTACCGAAATCAGTGAACGCGACGGCAGTGCGTTTTCTCTACGTATTAATAAAAAATTAGACGAAAAACAATCTCCTTTTCAAAAAGTTGAAATGTTCGAAACCACAGATTTTGGCAACTTAATGGTTATTGATGGTTGCACAATGGTAAGCAGTCGTGAAAACTTCTTTTATCATGAAATGATCAGCCACCCAGCATTGTTAGCCCATCCAAACCCTAAAAATGTAGTTATTATTGGTGGTGGCGACTGCGGTACACTACGTGAAGTACTAAAACACACAAGTGTTGAGTCTGTAATACAAATTGATATCGACGAAGTCGTTACACAAATGTCGCTTAAGTATTTTCCCGAGCTATGTGAAGCAAACCAAGACTCCCGCGCAACAGTAATGTTTGATGATGGAATTAAATACATGCGCGAAGTAGCACCTGAGTCTATCGATATTGTAATTGTTGATGGCACAGACCCTGTAGGCCCAGGCGAGGGGTTATTCAACCACGCCTTTTACACAAGCTGCTTAAAAGCATTGCGCCCTGGTGGGATCATGGTACAACAAAGTGAGTCTCCTTTAATGCATATGCCTTTGCTTGTTGAAATGCGCGATGCAATGACTGACGTAGGCTTTAATGACTTACAAACATTGCCATTCCCACAACCTATTTACCCAAGTGGGCTATGGTCGGTAACACTTGCGCGTAAAGGTGAAGAATTTGCAGGCTTTAGGGAAGATGCAGCAACTGACCTTGCAAAGAGTACAGAGTATTACAACAGTGGGATTCATTATGGTGCGCTTGCAACACCAAACTTTATGCAGCGCGCATTCGATAAAAAATAAAGGGTAATCCTCGAAGTTGATTTAAATTTAAATGTCGTTAAAAAGGGGCTTTGTAGCCCCTTTTTGCTGCAATATAGTTTCAGTTGGTATTAAAAGCGATTTAGGCAAGGCATTGATTGCAAGTACTAGTGGTTTTATTGTTAAAATTAATAACGCAGTATAAATCGCTTTTAAACTTTAAAACGTTTCACTAAATTGCTTAACTTACCTGTTAGTTGATTCATCCTAAGTGCCACATCTTCTGTTGAGCGAGCAAGCTCTCCACCTTGTAATGTTTGATCATTGAGCGATGATAAATTGTGACTTATTTCTTGTGCGACAGTTGTTTGCTCATCCGTTGCATGCGCTGTTTGCAACGCCATTTCATTAACTTTAATAGATGAGCTTTGCATAGCGTTGAGTACGTCGTTAGTTTGACTAAATGACGCCACGGCTTCATCTGCAAGCCCTTTACCACTGTTTATAGCTGTTAAGGACTGCTCTACACTGCTAGCAAACTGCTCAACCATGTTTTGAATATCATTGGTGCTTTCTTGAGTGCGCGTTGCCAACGTTCGAACTTCATCAGCTACCACAGCAAACCCACGCCCTTGCTCACCAGCTCGGGCCGCTTCAATTGCAGCGTTAAGTGCAAGCAGATTAGTTTGCTCTGCAATAGCACGTATTACCTCTAGCACCTTGGCTATATTGTCAGAGCTTTGCTGTAACTCTGTTGATTTACTACTAGCGTGCTCCATGTTTTCAGACAATGCGATAATTTTATTACTAGAGCTGGCTACGGCGCTAAGCCCATCCTTTGCTAAAGCTTGCGAGTTATCAGCCTCTTTAGACGATTGCTGAGCTACACTTGCAACCTCACGACTGGCAACACTCATTTGATGGACTGCACTAACAATAGATTCTGATGCCTGGTTGAGTTTTTGGTTAACATCGCTATTTTGGTTTGCAAACTGGTTTAAATCCCCACCCAAGGTGTTTAATTCATTCGCTTGTTCTAAAATATCGCGTATAAGCTGCTGCAAATTATCTAAAAAGCGGTTAAATGCGGTAGCAAGCTCAGAAAATTCATCTTGGCTTTTGATTGATATTCGCCCTGTTAAATCACCATCGCCTGACGCTATTTCATTGATCCTATTAGTGACATAATTCATTTGTTTAGTTAATTGACGCGGAATTTGGTAACTAAACCACCCTGCGATTAGTAGGATTATTGCGCTCATCAAAAGTAACAGCCACTTAGTGCTGCTAACCTTATCAATGAGCTTTTGCTTTTCAGTTTTAGATACCGACTCAGCACGCTCTCCAGCTTTATCTAAAATATCACGTAAAGCATTAAATTCACCATCAGCCGCCTGCCTCAGAGAGTTATTTTGGGGTGCATTTATAAATGCCTCTGAAGCGGATAACCAACGAGAATATGCCGTATCAAAATTATTAAAACTAGCGGTGATTTCTGGATAAACCGACAGGTAGTTTAAGTATTGATTAAAACGATCTGCAACCTGCTGCGCATTTTCACTGTGGCTTTGTAACTCTTCTGCATCACCTTGTTTATTGGTTACTAAGTGAAGCTCCGCGACTTTCGCTTGATAAAGGTCTCTATCAGCATTTAAAACAACCGAAATTGCATTTAAAAAGCGCTCAGATTGAGATTCAAGCGCTACTTTTTGCAAGTTAATTAAATAAGTATAACCTGCAATTAATACAATAATGACCATGCCTAACAGCACGATAGGTAACGAACTTTTGACACGAATGCTTTGTAACTTCATTTATCACCTCAACATACTCATGAGATTAAAGTATAAAGATAGTAGATAAACATCGTATTGCCTAAAATCAGAATCGCCACTGCACATTTAATGCAATTTGTTGTTGTGAAATACGCGACGATAATCCCATTGTCTGGCGATTATCTGCTTGGCTACGTAACGCAGAAGCTTCGACTCCCAATTGCCATTGCCGATTGAGCTGATAACGCCACGTTGCAGTCACGCTTTCGCCATGACTTGAATTTGGATCAAATGCCCAATCATCTTTATCAGTGACTTCAAAATAGTCATAACGAAGAGAAAGTCGGTGTTGCGCTAATTTATGACTTAATAAGGCAAAGTGACTATAAAATCGATTATCAACTCCGCGTTTAGCCCCCATTGCTGTGCGACCTGACATCACCTGTATAACTAGTCGCGTTTTGCTAGTGAATTTATACAGCCATGCGGCACTTGAAAAACGCGTATCCCATGCGTATTGCCCTGTGCTGTAATTAATCGCAGCGGGGTCACCATTATTGTCATAATAATAAAACCTAAATTGAGATTGCTTTAAATAATCCCAATGCATGCCAACATAGTAACCGTAACGTCCATCCACCTCTTCAAATGGTAATACTTGATTAGCTTGAAACTGAAGCTGTGGTGTATTGAGTGAAGTAACAGGCGCAAATGCAATACTTTCGTTAAATGTTGTTTGCCTGTCATGCAGTGCAAAGCCCCGCCAAGCCAATAAGGTGCCGGCAGGGTCATTTCCTTTAAATGTTGCACCAATAAATGAAAAGCTATGCGCACTGTTAAAGCTGCGCCCTGGACGTTTTATTGTAGCTTCAACGCCCAGTGTGCGGAGCTCTTCACCTACCCATGAGTTAATGGCTGAATTGGTATAATTATAAGGAGACAACCATCCCATGTCTGGATTTTCAAGTGAGAGTAATGGGTAAAACCCACCGACTCGAAGGTGCCATTTATATTTGCTCCGTGTCAGCGGCTTGTACTGTAGATAAGCTTGCGTAAAACCCAGCGTAGGTTCTGGGTCCTGATAAGCATTTATAACACCATGAGCAGACCATGCAGTAGTTAAATCAGTGCGAAAATCAAGCATCCCCTGTGATAACAGTAACCCATCTGTGTCAGTATCATAGCGATATAAGCCAACACCACTTTCCTGCCAACTTGCTTGTGAGTCACCCTTAACAGCACTTACTTGCAACAACCCTTTTATTTGTGCGCTTGCATTAAAAGCAGTTACAACACTTAGTATAACAATGGAATAAAAGGTGTATTTAATAATCATCATATTCATCTACACCAATTGCAATGCGCGGTATTAACGCTTGTTTGAGTTCATAACGAGTAGCGTCACTATTTACAGTTATTTGCTGTGACTCGGTAGAGCTGATATCACTAAAGCCCTCATGCCATGTATTGATGGTGTAATCCCCCTGTGGAATATCTAATGTTAACTGCCCTTGCTCATCAGTAATACCATAGTATGGACTGTCAACGACCACAATATAACCTAGCATCCAATCATGTATGTTACACCCTAGCTCAACCACACCAGTTTGGTCGAAAATGATTGGTTCTTGAGGTTGTTCACGATAAAGCTTAAGTTCAAACGACTTACTTTTAGAAAACGAATACACATGATGCATAATCGAATCTGCATTAGGGAAATCAACGAGGCCATTTTTTTCAACAACTAGAATATGTGGCATGAACTGGCGATCTTTTTGCTCCATCACAAACGTAGTTTCAGGCTTAGGGGGTTCTGCAATGGGGGTTGTAGGTTGCAACCACACCACAACATTAGGTTGTATTTGCTGGCTTTGATTATAAACAGTAAGGGTGACTGCTTGACTATTGAACGCCAACAACATTAATAAAATAACACTAAGAAGCTTCATCTGGGTGACAATATTATTATTTGATTTATTTTATTATAGGCATATTTAAGTCGTATTTTCAGATATTTTAATTATCACTTAACAAACGACAGCCGATTGAATACGTATGCAACCACCTCGTCAAACTTCACTTGGTCATTTATTCTAATTGCGCACCCATCAAATCAGTTGGACACACAATGCGATTACCTCTACTACTATTAGTTTTAATTTCCAGCAGCAGCTTTGCCAAGCAAGCTATTGTTGAATCCCCTAATAAGAAAATAAAAATAACCATTTCAGATCAAAGCTCTGCACCTCACTATTCAATTAGCTTTAATAATAAAAATGTAATTGAAAACTCATCACTAGGGTTTGAGTTTAAGCAGCAAGCTGCATTTGATGAAGGCTTCACAATCACCAACATTACAACTAATCAGGTCCAGAGCAATTGGCAACAACCATGGGGAGAACGCCAAACGGTTGTTGATCATCATAATGAAGTAGCAGTCACTTTTAGTAAGTCATCCCCGCATGGTGGGACATACACTGTTCGTTTTAGAGCGTTTGATAGTGGCGTAGGGTTTCGCTATGAAGTACCGAAACAAGAGGGCTTTGAAGATATAGAAATCACTAAAGAGCTGACCGAATTTGCAATAACCGCCGCAGATAAAGCGACAGCTTGGTGGATTCCCGCACGCGGCTGGAATCGCTACGAATATGTTTACAACACAACGCCTTTGCAAGACGCGGCATTAGTACACACACCATTTACATTTAAAAATGCTGATGGCGTGCACGTTAGTATTCATGAAGCAGCATTAGTTGATTATGCAGGTATGGTACTGAACCAGCGTAGACCTGGTACATTGCAAGCGGATTTAACACCTTGGTCAGATGGCATAGCCGTTAAAAAACAAGGGGCATTCACTACTCCTTGGCGTACAGTCCAAATAGGTGAGAAAGCCATTGACTTAATCAACTCTGACATTATCTTAAACCTAAACGAGCCGAATAAATTAGGCGATGTTTCCTGGGTAAAACCGGGCAAGTACGTTGGTATTTGGTGGGGTATGCATATAAACGAAAGCACATGGGGCAGTGGTGAAAAACACGGCGCCACCACGAAAAATACCAAATATTATATGGACTTTGCCTCTCAATATGGCTTTGACGGAGTACTCGTTGAAGGCTGGAATCTGGGCTGGGACGGAGATTGGTTCTTTAACGGCGATGTATTTAGCTTCACTCAACCATACGATGATTTTGATATAGCCGAGCTGACGCGTTATGGTAAACAAAAAGGTGTGCAACTTATTGGCCACCATGAAACCTCTGGTAATGTGACAAACTACCGTAATCAGATGGAAAATGCTTACGCATTATATGAAAAATCTAACGTTAGCCAAATAAAGACGGGTTACGTTGCCGATGGCGGTAACATCAAGCGTATTGATGAAAATGGCATTATTCGTAAAGAATGGCATGATGGCCAATTTATGGTTAACGAATACCTACACAGTATAAAACTGGCTGCTAAACACAAACTTAGCATCAATACTCATGAGCCAATTAAAGACACAGGCCTGCGCCGCACTTACCCTAACTGGATTGCCCGTGAAGGTGCTCGCGGCCAAGAATTTAATGCATGGGGCACGCCACCTAACCCACCAGAGCATATTCCGATGCTTGCTTTCACTCGTATGTTAGCTGGCCCAATGGATTTTACCCCAGGCATATTTGATATGGGATTTAATGGTTTAGGCGCTGATACTAACCGGCCGCAAACTACCCTAGCTAAGCAACTGGCTTTGTATGTGGTGATGTATAGCCCAATTCAAATGGCCGCAGATCTACCGCGTAATTATTTAGCCAAACAAGATGCATTTCAGTTCATTCAAGACGTACCCACTGATTGGCAACAAAGTATCGCATTAGCAGGTGAAGTTGGCGACTACGTGGTGTTTGCCCGTAAAGAACGCAAACGTGATAACTACTCAGGGAATGATTGGTATTTAGGCGCTGTGACTGATGAGCAAGCTCGTACGATTGATATCAAACTCGATTTTTTAGAGCCGGGCAAAGTATTTGAAGCACAAATCTACAAAGATGGCGATAAGGCAGAGTGGATAAACACCCCTTACGATATCAAGATAGAGCAACGAATCGTAACAGCCAAGGATTCATTATCGCTAAAGTTAGCGACGAGTGGTGGTACTGCAATTAGGTTTAAAGCTATTTAAGCCAGAGTACATAAAATGATTTAAGCGCGGTACTTATCGCGCTTTTTTATACTCAGAAATCAGTCACAGGGCACAACATTCAAGCAAATGTAGTATCTTTTTGCCTTTCAAATACACCACTTCAGTAAACAAAATGGATATTATGGATAAAGCACTCATGTATTGCAGTAACTCCTTTTGATTGGCGTACGAATCCATTAGATAAAACGATTTTGCTTCAGGTGAACCACCACTGTACTCACTTCAAAGGGAGAAAAATCTGTGCACTTAACCCCCCTTCTGGGCGGTTGACTAATTTTACTTTTCCGTCATGCATATCAATAATTCGTTTGATAATAGCTAAACCAAGCCCACTGCCTTCACTACCTCGGGCTGTATCGCCTTGTTTGAAGGGCTCAAATACAGTTTCAAGTTCACTTTCTGGAATACCAGGGCCATGGTCGTTAACCATAACAATGGCATACTTTTTATCATGGCTTTGCGCGGTTTGAACCTCAATATCGCCGTCAGAATAACGAATGGCATTTTCAATCATATTGGTTATTACGCGTTTGATTGCCACCATACTTAACGGCACATTATCGAGACTTGAGTCTTCAATAAAGCGAATACTACGTTGATGCTTTTGTTCAGAATGCACCACTTCAGAGACAATCGCGTTTAAGTCCTCCAAAGCTAACTCTTCACGCTTATGATGACGTAAATATTCAATAAATTGGTCGATAATGGCATTCATGTCTTCGATATCGTAGATGATCCCCTCTCGTAGGTAATCTTCTTCTGCCGACATCATTTCGGTGGCAAGGCGAATACGTGTAAGTGGTGTGCGTAAATCATGCGATACGCCCGCCATTAATAAGCGTCGGTCGTTTTCAAGCGCAGCTATACCGCGCGACATTTGGTTAAAGGCTCTGGTTACTTCCATAACTTCGGTCGAACCATGCTCTTCAAGCTTAGTCGAAAAATCTCCCACACCCACCTTTACCGCAGCTTGCTGTAATTCTTTTAATGGGCGATTTAAGTGCCTTGCAAATAGCCACCCACCTAACACACTTAAAAAGCCAATACTTGATAGGTAGAAAGTTAAAAATTCGAGGTTATTATCTTTGAATCCTGTAAGCGGTACTTTTACCCAATAGCCTGGGGCTTGCGGTGCCTCAACCCAATAAACCAAAGGACCTATTTGACTGATCCGCACTCTGGCCGAGCCGTTTAACTGCTCAGACATACTTCGCGACAGCATCGGGTATTCACGAGTTTGTCCTAACCCCTCGCTCATAGCTTGGCGCTGAGTCATCACTTCTATACCTGTGATCTCGAAAAACTTATTCGATACTTCATTGCTAATTTCTACACCGTCTTCCCAGTCAATAAACACTGTTTTAACTTGTTTAGCTAGGATAAGGTTTACCTGCTCGATCGTCGGTTTAACGACATACAGACTTACTGTAATGTAGGACACAACTTGGTTTATAAGCAATAATGCCGCCACCAAGAACACCGTTTGACCAAATGCACTTTTGGGAAACATACTCATAAAAGGCTATTTTTCACCATCAGGAACAAACACATAACCTAATCCCCACACAGTTTGGATATAACGAGGATTAGCAGCGTCTTCTTCAATCATTCGACGCAACCGTGACACTTGTACATCAATGCTACGCTCAAGTGCACTATAATCTCGACCTCTCGCTAAGTTCATTAATTTATCACGGCTAAGCGGTTCCCTTGGGTGAGTAACTAAGGCCTTCAAGACTGCAAACTCACCACTGGTTAACGACATCGTTTTGTCGCCATGAGTCATTTCTCGTGTGGCAAGGTTTAGTGCAAAATCACCAAAACTAATTTCATTTTCTTCAGCGGCAGGGGCGCCGGGCACTTCTTTTGCGCGGCGACGTAAAATTGCTTTAATACGTGCCAGTAATTCACGTGGGTTAAAGGGCTTTGGGATATAATCATCAGCGCCGAGCTCTAATCCTATAATACGATCAACCTCGTCACCTTTAGCTGTTAGCATCACAATAGGAATTTCATTCTCTTTTTGACGCAAACGCTGGCAAATAGATAAGCCATCTTCACCTGGCAACATTAAGTCGAGCACCATTAAATGAAAGTTTTCACGCTCTAAAAGCCTATCCATTTGCTCTGAATTAGCTGCGCTACGGACAATAAATCCTTGCTCAACTAAGTAACGCTCTAATAAACTGCGCAACCGCATATCATCATCGACGACTAATACTTTTGTGGTTTCGTGTCCCATAACTTTCATTCTTGTTGTTTTTGACTTGTTAATAGTTAATATAAATGAAACTTTACCAATAAAAAACAAATTGCTGAATTAGATTGTTACACAACATTTCAAACAACTAGGGCAAGTCAGGCTGATTCTTATCCCTATTTGATTAAATATTTTGAGAAAAAACAGTGAAAACCAACTTAATCACCCGCGAAGGGTACACACAATTACAGCAAGAACATGACCACCTTTGGAATGTTAAACGCCCTGAAGTCACAAAGATCGTCAGTTGGGCAGCGAGCCTTGGCGACCGTTCTGAAAATGCAGATTATCAATACAATAAACGATTACTTAGACAAATAGACCGTCGAGTACGTTATTTACGTAAGCGTATGCCTGATTTGCAAATCATTGATTATTCATCAGAGCAAGCCGGTAAAGTGTTCTTTGGCGCATGGGTAGAAGTCGAAAACGAACAAGGTGAAGTATTAAAGTTTAGAATTGTCGGTCCTGACGAAATTTATGACCGCAAAGACTATATTTCTATCGACTCCCCAATGGCACGAGCTTTACTAAAAAAACAAGTGGACGATGATTTTTATGTCACTACCCCACAAGGCAAAAAAGAATGGTACATCAATCATATTGAGTATCCTGGAGAAAAATAAGCAAGCAAACACTGAGCTAACTGTGAGCTAGGATAATTCAGATAAGGTTAATAATTGATTGTATAATGTGTGTTAGTGGACTATAAATAAAGTTACTCAGGTAAAGCATTTTGCACTTGATGTTGTATTTGGAAGGTCGTGTTATGTCAAACTTAATGCATCGCATAATTAATAATGCCGTGTTATTTACACTCTTAATGAGTGTGAGTTTGTCTATTTTTGCTCACGATTTTGATGACTCTGAAATATCAACCACCCACTCAATACAATTTATTGCTTGCGATATTCCTGACCAAGCAAACCTTGACGTTGACATTGATACACATGCCAACGGACTCAATTTAGGAGCGCTTCAACCACCTCCTGAATTAATACTGTCACATTATGTGAAACCTCAATTAGCCACACTTTTTAATCGCGCCTCAGTACGAGGGCCGCCAAGTCATTTAATTTAGTTAATCACTTTTCTCACTAATAAATTAAATAAACTTAAATGGTGGCTATTATGTCTAATTTCAAAGAATTACGTACCCAAGATGTATCTAAAGGCGTGTTATCTCATGTTTATAGCGACACACAACCGCTTATTGATTTAACCTCTCCAGCGCTAAAAATGGTTAATAACTTTACGCAAAAAGACCCACTGCGTGCTCACTTTGATACCAGCATTATTGATGCTTTATATCAAACAAGCAGTCAGCACACGGATTTTATTCTGGTTGTTGATGACGACCAAAAGCTTATAGGGCTGGTATCTAGTGCTGATTTGCAAAGCGCTAAAATTATGATGCTTGCACAGCGTTTAAATGTTAATCGTGCTGATGTTAGCTTACGTTATGTGATGACGCCTATTTCTCACTTAACAGGCGTTAGCATGCAAAGTTTAAGCTATGCCTGTATCGGTGATGCTCTGCAAACTATGGAACATCACGGCGCTATGTTCTTATTAGTAACGACGGCAAACAATGAAATTTGCGGCTTAATTTCAGCCAGAGAAATTACTAAAACATTTTCAATCCCATTGCACATTAGCCCGATTGCACATACTTTTAGTGAAGTTTTAGAGCATGTGGATCACCCACATTAACAACTCTTTTTGTGCGTTGTGACAGTGATTTTAATAAGGCCTTAAAAGCTCAGCTTTTAAGGCCTTTCCATTGCTTAGTACTGTGATATTATTCAACCAGTCTATTGTGCCAGTAAGTAATACTGGCTTTATTTTTCGTTTGAAAAGGTTTATGCATGAGCACACTCTCTGCACGTTTAGCCACTGAGCTAAATGCTCAACAGCAACAAGTTGTTGCTGCAATAAAGTTACTTGATGAAGGCGCGACTGTGCCTTTTATTGCACGCTATCGTAAAGAAGTAACCGGTGGCTTAGATGACACCCAATTACGTTTATTAGAACAGCGCCTATCTTATTTACGAGAGCTTGAAGAGCGAAGAGCGTTTATATTAGCTACCATTAAATCGCAGGATAAACTCAGCGCTAGCCTTGAAGCTGATATTAACAATGCAGATAGTAAAACTGAGCTTGAAGACCTTTATCTTCCTTACAAGCCAAAACGTCGCACTAAAGGTCAAATTGCCATTGAAGCGGGTATTGAGCCACTCGCTGAGGGCCTATTTAAAGATGCATCACTCAGCCCTGAACAACAAGCAGAGCAATTTATTAATAGTGGTGCAGGGTTTGCAGATACCAAGGCTGTGCTCGAAGGCGCGAAATTTATTCTGATGGAGCGCTTTGCTGAAGATGCAAAACTGCTCGCTAAATTCCGTAGTCATATCAGCCAACACGGCCAAATTGAAGCTCGCGTGATTAAAGGGCAAGAACAAGCTGGTGCAAAGTACCGTGATTACTTTGAACACCAAGAGCCGTTAAAGAAAACCCCTTCTCATCGCGCACTTGCTATGTTGCGCGCACGCAATGAAGGTATTTTACAACTAAGTATTAACCCTGAACCAAGCGCCGAAGATGCAGCGATTGTTTGTGCCATAATGATTGCCGACCATTACCGCTTAGATATAAAAAACCAAGCGGCCAGTGCTTGGTTAATGACAGTGGTGCAATGGGCATGGAAAATTAAGCTGAGCTTACATTTAGAAAACGAGTTTTTAGCTGCTATGCGTGAAAAAGCAGAAACTGGTGCTATTGATGTATTTGCTAAAAATTTAAAAGACTTACTAATGGCTGCACCTGCGGGAGCACGCACAACACTTGGACTTGATCCTGGCCTTCGTACTGGCTGTAAGGTCGCGGTGGTTGATAGCACAGGTAAATTACTTGCCTCGCAGACTATTTTTCCTCATGCCCCACAAAATCATTGGGACAAATCACTGCGCACTTTAGAGCAATTGTGTCGTCAACATAAAGTGGAACTTATTGCGATAGGCAACGGTACGGCTTCTCGTGAGTCAGATAAATTGGTTGCTGAGCTAATCAAAGCCAACACCGAGTTGAAGTTAAATAAGATTATTGTCAGCGAAGCCGGTGCATCGGTGTACTCAGCGTCTGAGTTTGCGGCAAAAGAGTTCCCTGATTTAGATGTATCTATCCGTGGTGCGGTTTCTATTGCCCGTCGCTTACAAGATCCACTAGCAGAGCTTGTTAAAATTGAGCCTAAGTCAATTGGTGTAGGTCAATATCAACACGATGTTTCACAAAGTCAACTTGGTCAAACGCTAACGGCTGTTGTTGAAGACTGTGTAAACACGGTCGGTGTTGATTTAAATATGGCGTCTGTTCCTTTGCTGACCCGTGTATCTGGATTAAATAAAACGCTTGCGCAAAATATTGTAAATTACCGTGATGCTAACGGCTCATTCGCTAAACGTTCAGAGCTTAAAAAAGTAGAGCGCTTAGGACCAAAAGCGTTTGAGCAAGCAGCGGGGTTCTTAAAAATAAGTAACGGTAAAGACCCTCTGGACAACTCATCTGTTCACCCTGAGGCTTACCCTGTTGTGAAGCGCATCAGTGAGCAAAGTAATTTAGATATAAACAGTCTTATTGGTAATTCTGAAGTACTCAATAAGCTAGTTGCAAATGACTATATTGACGACAAATTCGGCCTACCCACCGTTACCGATATTATCAGCGAGCTCGACAAACCAGGCCGTGATCCACGCCCTGAATTTAAAACCGCTGAGTTTAAAGCCGGTGTTGAAAAAATTTCTGATTTAAAACCAGGCATGATCTTAGAAGGTGTTGTATCAAACGTAGCTAACTTTGGCGCTTTTGTTGATGTAGGCGTGCATCAAGATGGTCTAGTGCATATTTCAGCAATTACTAATAAGTTTATTTCTGATCCGCGCGAAGTTGTCAAAGCTGGTGATATTGTTAAAGTAAAAGTCGTTGAAGTAGATGCTGCGCGAAAACGCATTAGCTTTACCATGCGTTTAGACGATGATATTGACACAAGCAATAAACCGGCAGCTGCTGCTAAGCAAAAGCCGCAAAATAACTCACGTAGCAATAACCATCAAGCTCGTGCCGCAAAGCCTAAGCGCGATACAGGTAATGCGATGATGGGCAATGCGTTTGCCGATGCGTTTGCTAACGCTAAAGTGAAAAAGTAAACCAAAAATGCCGCAACAAATGTTGCGGCATTTTAAACACTTTAAACGCGTTGTTTATGCATTAAAAATTATAACGTAGCGTTACGCTCAAATCAGAATATTCATTAACATTGCGATATGCAGCACCTACGATTACTTTTTCAGTAAATGCGTAGTTAAAGCCAGCTTTAAGCACTAGGTTATTATCACTTTCTTCATCATGTAAACGCTCGTAGCCAACACCCGCATTAACTTCGAACTGGTCAGTTAATAAATGCCTTACTTGTACGTTTGCTGAAAGGATATCTGCACTACTAGAATCTGAACCACCATCAGAATATGAATCAAATACTGCCCCGTTAAACCTTTCTTCAAATAAATAAGTATTGTCCGATTCGAACTTCAGTCTGCCCAACTTAATGCTGTAGTCTATATTGGTCACTGCTGATATCTGCTGGATATACCCCAGACCAAGCTCTAGACGCGTAATATCAATGTCTACTCGTGATTCTGTATACAAGGTTGAAGTGCCCACATAATCACCATTTTGATAAAGCTCACGATAATCCATCGACTCGCTCTCAAAAAGATCATCTGATGTGCTGGCGTATAAACCTGTTAGGTACCAATTATCACTCACTTGCTTGCTAAGTTTTACAACATAGCCGTCAAAGCTAAGCTCATCAATATCATCGACGTCCATTTTAGCGTAGCCTACTTCAACATAATCATAGCTTAAAAGTGATGTTTCGTTTGCTATGGCGGTGATTGAGAAAAGTGATAAGGCCCCTGCTAATACTGCATATTTCATTTATTTGTCTTCCTTAATAAAAATCACAGGAAAAATAACAGGTTCTTTTTGTTTCCACAATAGAAAAAGCCGCAAATTTTACTTTGCGGCTTTTAGATCAGATTGAGGCAGTTTGCACTAGCCTATTTATCTAATATTTATTATTTACGACGACGCGCATGCAGTAACGGTAGTAGTAGTAGTAACATTAAGTAACCTAATGAACCGCTGTCTTCTTTTTCTTCCTCTGGATAAATACAGCTACCATCATCGGTGTTTGCATTAACATCAAAGTTGTCCGCAGCAGCGTCAGTACAGCCTAATTCAATCCCATCAGAAATAACCGTTAAATCAAACTCTGACATTAATGAGTTATCACCACTGGTTAGTGTCACTTTTACCGGTATAGTCCCGTAAAAATTTGCTGTTGGGGTTAGATTAAAGGTCATGCCATCTACAGATGCTGTCGCATTTTGTGCATTCACACTAAGTGCAAAATCTTGCTCAGTAGCACGAGAAAGTGCAACCATTACATCTTCAGTGGTGCTATTTTCCATTACAGTAATATCGGCAATCTCAACAATAGCTAAGTCAACCGCTGTTACAGTGAGCATGAAAGTAGTAGTTAGCGTATTCTCTTCACCAGATAATGTCACTGTCACTGGAGTTTCACCAAAGAAGTCAGCATCAGGTATTAAGCTAAATTCCATGCCATCTACTGTCGTTGCAGCGTTTTCAGCATTAACACTCAAGGTAAATACCTCTTCGGTATCTCGTGAAAGCGATACTGCTATATCATTGAGCATATCACCTTGCATTACACTCATATCAGCAATGTCATTAATCATTACAGGTGCAATCTCGCCATCCGATTCAACTGTAAGTAAGAAGTCAGTACTTACTTTATCAGTTGGGTTTGCTTTATCTTGAACGGTTACTGTAACGTAGGTTTCACCAAAGAAATATGGTTCAGGAATTAAGTTAAATGACATACCATTTACCTCACTCGTAATGCCCTCACCTGTAACCACAAGTTCATTTGGTGACTGATCAGCATCAAGTACCATGACTTCAATACCATCAATACGGCCATTTTCAGGTACTGTCATATCATCTAATGCAGATATTTTTAAGTTACCTTTTACATTGATTGAATGCATCATCATAGCGCTGGTACTATTACCTAATTGGTAATCTAACCTAATATCTTGAACTGTGCCTTTAGACTCAGGTTTAACTGATGCTTTAAAGCTGAATTCAATTTCGCTTTGCTCAGGACCCACATAGTCAAAACAAATTACTAAGTCATCTTTTAAGAGTTTACTTAGGTCGTTATAACCCACAACATTATTGATTGCGCCATCTTTGAAGCCTGCATTTGTTGAATATACACTATCGCCACCTTCAACGAAGATAGTACCTTCATCAACATTTTCACCCAAATTGTCGTATGCATAAATGATTTCATACTTATTCTTATGATCATCAATACCACTGCGTAAAATCACTTCGTAGTCGAATATCTCACCTGTGTTTTTATCAGTTACATTATCGAACTCCATAAACAATAGGTCACCTAAATCAGGACGCTCTTCAGCATACTGTGAAGCAATAGTTAAACCTGTTGGATCATATGGATCACGTTTGTTTGCAATTTCAAACGAACCACGCCAAAACGGTGCCAATGCTTCAATCAAGAAACCAGGGCCTCGGTGTTGACTCATAATCCACCAAATAGGTGTAAACTGCATTGCACCTGTTGGGTGTAAGCGTACTTCGTTGTTATTTACTTGATTGTAAACTTCAAACTTAGCGCCTTCTTTATAGAATAACCAATCAATAGGAAGGTCAAAGTAAGTATTTGAACCACCTTCATACCACTGCGTAACTGGTTGCATACCGAACTCACCAAATAAGTCAATATAGCCCCCCGTTGAGTATTCATCGATCATTGGTGTTTTACACATTTCATCAGTGATGTTGTTAGTTACAACATAATCACGCGCTATATTACGAGTTGCGTCTTGTGTCCCCGTAATTGTCAGTGTATTACCTTCTACGTTTATCATCTGAGCAACAGCTTCGTTGTTAGACTTCATCGTATCTGTCCACACTTGCATTCCATCTGGAATATTGAGCGTCATGTTATAGTCACGTGCATCTGATTCATAGTTGGCTTTTAGTTTCAGTGTGACATCTACAACATCCATCGCTCGTGCAGTTTCTTGGCTAACATCAAGAGTTAGTGCATCAGCATCACGGGTTAAGTTGATAGCCGTGAAACCTAAAGTACCTTCAGCGCCCTCTGCATTACCTAAAGCAAAACCACCGTAATAAACATCACCCGGCTGTGAGTCAGTAATGTCCCAGTTCACTTTCATTTCGTAGTTACCATTGCCAGTATGTTGCTGTGGCGCTGATACACTGAATTGACCGTCATACTGGTCAGTGATAACAGCGTAATGTGTCTGAGTTTTATAACTTACATCACGTAAACCACCAAGTGCCGCAGTAGCAAACCAATACTGGCCTGGTGTAGGATCAATAATGCTACAGAAGTTATCTTCAACATTACTTGATGAATAACAAACCATTTCTTCATTGAGTGCTTTAATTACTGCATTTGGATCATCAGCTATTTCTTCATCAGATACCATAAATGAACCGCTATTATCAGCATCAAAACCGACAACTAAGTGCGCTTTTTTAACCTGCCAGCGCGGCTCAACTAAATCACTTAAATCAGATGTTTGCTCAGTATCAGCCACTTTAACCATTAAGCGCTTTGTGCCCTCTGGTACAGTAATCGCTTGAATATCCCAACCTTTTTCAACCCGATCTTTCGTTACATACGGACCTACACCTATAAGATCAGCCGTTATATTAGTCGGTTTAACTAAACCATAATAGCTAGGAGTAAATTCACTATAGCTATCAGTATTAACCACGATAGATTCTGATGCTTGAGAGCGAGCCATATCAATATCAAGTGACATTGGAAGCTCGTCAATCGTGTTTTTAGCAATAAGGGTGAAGTGCGCATCTGGTGAATCACCATCAATGTTTTCAAACAACACTTTACCGTTAAACCAAAAGTCTTTATTTAGAACTGATTGCCAAGGCTGACCTTCTTCAACCGGCTCAACTTTATGCTCAATGATATTTGGTAATACCATTGTTACCATTACATCTTGCGTTTCACCCGCTTTAAGGGTGAAGTTACTTGGCGATATATGTACTTCAACACCATCGCTTTCAAGTTCGCCATTTACACCCCAACCAAAACCAGATGCTTCCCACGATCCATCCTTAGTCGCCTTAACAGTACGCATCCACTTACATTCAAGTTCGCAGTCTTGATTTACTAATGAAGGTAAGTTTAACCATTCTGTAATTCCACCATTTCGCGGATTCGCATCTTGATAGTTTTCAATAGTTTCATCCATGACAAGGCCTGCATTTGCAGCTTGGGCAACATCAATTGCACCGCTACCAGCCATAAAGTTATAGTATGGATCAACGTTAACAACGCCATTGTATATACTGACTTTATTAGCCGTCATCATCAATGCTGATTGTACTTCCGCAGGTGTCCAGTCTTTATGAAGCTGCATTAATAATGTCATCGCACCTGTTACATGTGGCGTAGCCATTGAAGTACCGCTCATGAACGTCCAATCTGACGCGCGTGGGTTAGCAGTAAATGGTTGATCATCGGCATTCGCTGCGTATATATCCACCCCTGGAGCAGTTAAATCTGGCACAAGGTTATTGATATAGCGGCTTGGCCCCATTGAACTAAAGCTGGCAAGCTGATTGCCGGCTTCTGGATTTAGTACGTACGTATTGACTGCTTCCCCAATCGTTGCGATAGCCGCACCGTCAGGATTTGCATTAACCCAATTACGAATTGCATAACGTGAACTCGCTGACAGGTGGATACCTGGAATTACAAAGTTATCAGCAACCACATTATCACTGTATATAATGTTTTGTAATATGAAACCACCCGCACCACCTGCCGCAACATTTTTTGCTTTATCTACACGAGCAATATCGCCACGTTCACACACAACTATTTGGTCGGCTGTAAATGTGCCCGCTGGAAAAGGTACATTACAACTTGCAGCTGTATAATTATCGTTAGTATTTGGATCTGGGTATTTTTCAGCAAGTACTACTTCACCAGTGATACCCCCTGAGTAGCTTTTACCTGCATATTCACCAACGTAAGGTGTACGAGTACCTTGGAAGTCGCTAATAATTTTGTCGCCCATCGACATTTCGCGGTCGTGAGTGGTCGCGCCTACAGTCGTCACCCATGGTGACGTGTGATCCGCCGACATATAATTAGGACCCGAGTTACCTGCTGCTGCTGCAACAGAAATACCCGCTTTACGTGCACTTAAAAAAGCAAGCTCCATTGGATCTTCCCACGGGAATGATTCACCACCACCAATAGAGAAGTTAATTGTATCCACACCATCCGCAATCGCATCTTCAAACGCAGATAAAATTGCTGATTCAGGACAACCTGAAAATGGGTCGCCTGCAACACCGGCATGACAAACTTGATATGAGATAATATGAGCTCTGGGAGCAACACCGCTGGTTTGCTTAAAGTTAAATGGCAAGTCTTGACCATCACTTACTTTTTCACCTGTTGCAGCTTGCAGTGGTGTGTTTGTAAGCTGGTTACCCGCAGTGGTACTAGCAGTGTGTGAACCATGACCGTTGTAGTCTTCACCATTTTCTGGGCGACGATCATCTCGACTAAATGTATAATCGCTGTTCGCGGCAGTAATTTCAGGGTAAGAGCGAACACCAATTAATTTATCGTTACATAAGCTTTCGTCTACTTCACAATCACCTACAAAGTTTCCAGAGCCAAATGGATTTAATTTACTGTACTCTTCATCGCTGGCAAATGCTATGTGGTCAGTATTAATACCTGTATCAATAATACCAACCACCATACCTTCACCTTTAACGCCTAAAGTGTTTACTGGTGCTCTACCTTCCCACACTTCATCTGCGCCAATAAACTCTGGACCACGGTCAGTGCGTAATTCAAAGATACGGTTTTCAGTAATGCGTTTAACGCCTGTCTGCCGTGCTAGTAACTTTGCATCTTGCTGCGTCATTTCAACGACAATTGCATTGTTAGCAAGTGTAAACTGTTTCTTAAGATCAATATTTGCACCATGCGTGCGTGCATTATTAAGCACTGCACTTTGACGCTGTTTTAGAAAGCCCTGGTATGAACGCACTTCACTTGCGGAAGTATCTAATCGCTGCCGAACCACCACTGAGCGAAGATCTTTTACTGCCGTCGCGGCGAAGCCTTGAATGCCACCTTGATAACTTGCTACAGGTTGCTCATCTAACTGAACAATATAAACCTGTTTACCTGTTACACCGGGCTTAGGCTGAAACACATGCTCAGGTTGTTGGCTTTGATAATGCTGATTTAAACCCGCAACGCTGCCTCTTAGTAAATTTGAAGTACTAGTTATTTGTTTTTGTTCTTTATAAGCTGCGACATCCTCAGCTGTAAAAGTGGGGACATATAAATCAACCTCTCCTGCTTTTTTAAATCCCGGCTCAGCTGTAGCGTGGCCTATCGCTCCTACATATACTGCTGTCAGTATAGCTAGGGAGCTCTTTTTAAAGTGCTTAATATTCTTAGCTCGAATTTGCATTTCACTTATCCTGTATTAACTCTTAGTTAGTCTGGAAATCGTTATTATTTAGAGATACCTGATGATGCTAATGTGAGTTAGCGAGCTAAGATAAACACATCACACTGCACAATATCAATGGTGTAAAGAACCTGAAATACACACAATATAAACATAAAAATAACATCAACGAGAGAACTAAAGGGATTGAGAAGATAAGTATCAGATTGTATCAATTTGTACCGTTATAACTGGGGGGGGATTAAAAATAATTTAAATATACAAAGTGTTATAAAGAGCATTAATGAGGGGAAAATAAAAGCCTAAGCTAAATTATGGCCGAAAAGTCTGCTTGCCCATAAGGTGAAGTGGCCCCTTGATAAAACTGCGCGACTCTTACCGCACGAGCGTCGACATCAACGTCACGTTTTGCAGTCGCGGTTTCAGGGCTAGAAGTTTTGATAGCTTGGTCGTCATCCGTTAATGCACTATCAACTTTAAACGTTGCACCACCTTGCTCGCTTTCGTCATTATTAGATTTACTTGTAAGCTCAACCTGTGCTGCTGATAGTTTTTGCGTGGCATCAGCGGCAATGGCTCTGTCAGCACCTGAAGGCTCTGCTGGCGCAAGCGCTGCTGCTCGCACGGTTTGCATTTTTTCGATCGTTGCTTGTGGGTCACCTTCTATTTCAGCAACATCAATTTGTACTTCACCACCAACAGCATAATTTTGACCGTCAGGGCCGCGCTGATATTCATAGCTTGGGGAGCCTGCATATTGACCGCCAACGGAGGCATGAGCTTGCTCATGCACTCGCACTTCGGTGTCACGTGCTTTTAATTCTTTAATCTGTGCAGCATCAAGCTCTTCTTGTTCTGCAGCTTGCTGCTCTTTTTTTTCTTCTTTTTGCTGCTCTTTGCTTTGCTGCTCATTATCATCAGGGTTTTGCTCACCTTGCTGACGTTCCTGAATAACGCTTTCATCAGCTATTTTGCCTTTAGCATCATAGGTGGCATTATCAGCAGAGCCTGGTAGCTTTGCCTTTTCGTTATCACCAAGCGCTTTGTTTTCGGCATTACTTGGTTTTGTTGCAGCTGGAGGAGGAATGATTTCGCGGAGCTGATTGTCACGCCGAGCGCTTTCCGTATAAACATTGGCGGTGTTTATATTTACATTAGGAAATGGCGTGACAATGTTCATACGTAACTAAACTCGTACATCGATAAGCGTGCCTAACACTTCGTCTGCTGTTTGTATCGACTGAGTATTTGCCTTAGCGTTGAACTCTTCAACTTTAAGACTTACTAATGCCTCATCTATACGAGCAGGTTGAGACACAGGTGCTGTGACCGCCTCTTCAGGGCGTGCAGCTTGCAATTGACGTTGCTGAGCGAGTTGCGCATCATCTTGTTGATCAATACTGGCACGGTTAATCTCGGCGCTGGCCTTTTCAATACCTTGGCTGGCACGGTTAAACCCTTCTACTCCATTATTAAATACAGATCCGATTGGCATATTACACCTCCACCAATGATAGACTTACTTTTAATTATCGCTCATAAAACAAACAAAATAAAGTATAAAACCCTTATATTTACTGGGTTGTGGCGGTAAAATTTTAAAGCATTGATTTGATGGCAGATAAAAACTCATCTTTATGTGAGATAAATGGCGCATGTGATGCTTTATCTAACACTTCGTATTCAAAGTCATCGTTCAATGCCTTAATTTTACTGATTACACGATACGGAACCAACGCATCAAGACGACCAAATACACCTTTTAAGGGTACTGAGATATCTTTAAATAAATCGCGTAAATCATCTTGTTGTAAAATATCAAGACCAGCAGTTAATGCGGTATCTCTGGGCGCAGGAAACTCATTTAATAGTTGTTTTAATTTTTTTATATCATCACGGGCGCTATTACTACCCATCGCTTGGATTGCTAAAAATCGTTCAATGGTTTTTTCTCGATGTGTCACCAATTGCTCTTTAAAGGCATTCAACACATCCGGTTTAATACCCGGCCAATCCGATTGCTCAGCGAAATAAGGGGTCGATGCAACTAAAATAACCTTCGCGACTTTGTCAGGCCAATTTTTTGCAATATACAGCGCAAATAGGCCGCCTAACGACCACCCCATTAAGGTTGTGTTTTCTGCTAGTTGCTCACTTATTTGCTTAGCAGCCTCATGCAACGTATAGGGCGACGGGCAATGCTGATTTTCACCATACCCCGGTAAATCAATGCATCTCACGGTACTGCCATGTAAAAACTCTAACTCAGGTAAGATGATTTGCCATACTCCTTGGTTCATCCCCCAGCCGTGCAACAACACTAGCTCATTTTGCATTTTTACCATTCCTCACCCAAACTTAGCGTTCATAATAGCGTTTAAAGGAATGAATGCAATGACAAGCTTAAAGAAGCAAGCAACCGGCATTCTTGATTGGTTTTTTCCATCTTTTTGTGTGCAATGCAAAACCCCCATTAATACTCATGTCGGGATTTGCCAATACTGCCTAGCTGATTTACCACTACTGAACTTAAGTAAGCATCCCAATTTACTCTACCGGCCAGATATAGTAGAGCTATTTCCAGACTGTCTGTTTGATCACTTGATTGCCTGCGCATGGTATCGCCCACCCTTTGATGGTTGGTTAAGTCAACTTAAGTTTAGTAACCAAATTTTTTATAAAAATGTACTACAACAAATAATTACCCAACAAATGAGTACGGTGAGAGCGCATTGTGATAAATGGCCTGAGCTTTTTATTATTATGCCGCTGCACCGCGAACGCTTTATACAACGAGGTTATAATCAAGTTGCTCAAACATGGGTTAACTGTTTACCTGATGAAAACGTCAAACTTGATTACTTAGTAAGGCACAAAAGAACCAACGCACAGTCTTCACTAACCAAAGCGAGGCGCATTAAAAACCTACAGGGTGCATTTATTTGCCATCAAAATTTAGCAGGGAAAACGGTGGCTATTGTAGATGATGTAATGACCACAGGTGCAACACTCAATGCTGCAACAGTGGCTTTAAAAAAAGCGGGCGCTAAACAAGTTTGGGCATTTGTTACTTGTTTAACGCCACTTGGTCGCTAGCTTACTCGCTGCTAGCTCTAAATGCATGGCCAAAGAACAGTGCATTACTTAATAAACGGCTAGTGCCATACCAGTACCCGCGAAATACAGGATTATCTGTCATACCAATAACATTACCACGGCCGTATGAGTGCGCCACAAGACCTGCTGCACCTGCAACCTGCTCTATATTAATATCATCGGTAAAACCAGCTAATAGAGGCTTTTGTGTATACTCTAAAACGTTTACAAATGGTGCCTTAGAAGTTTCTAATAACCATGTGCTATTTTTAAACACGGGTAGTGTATTACGCTCTAATGAATAAGTAAGGGGATGGGTCAAATCAACACGCGTGTTAAAAATAGCGCCTGCAATACGCTGCCTACCAGCTAAGTCATCTTTATCACCATAACTAAGTCCATCAGTTTTGAACGCACTTGCCACATCTTGACGAGATAGATAGCTTGTTTTGAGTAGTTGCTGCTCAACTAAAAACTTAGCGCCACCTTTGTGGCCCCAAATAACGCCCCCTTTACGTACCCATGTTTTGATAGCTACCTTGTCCGCATCGCTCAAGCTATTATAGTTACCATGTGCCAGAACTATATGGCTGTAATCACTAAGCTCTAAACGACCTAAACGTTGCATTTCAACAATGGTAGGCGCAACCCCAACAAAACGATCAAGGTAATACCACACTTCACCCACTTCATATTGGCTAGTTCCTCTGCCACCCACTAATAACACTTTAGGTGCTTTAACAACCGCCAGTGAGCGCGAGCCCAAATCGGCGCCTTTTGAAGTTAGTCCAGAGGTAATGGGTGTTATTTCAATACCAAATTCATTTTGCGCTGCATTTAATAATTCAACCCAGTTATCTTTGGTTTGAATACCTGCAGGAACAATAATGCTCCCTGCTGAAAAATCGACACTGTTTGACACTGATTTAGCCGATAGTGCGTTAAGTGCTACTCGTGCCTTTACGCCTTGGCTTAATAGCGTGTTAAGCATTTTCGGTGCTAAATAGTTATCCCACTTAAAACCAAACGCATACTCCTTAGTCAGCGGGGAAAAAGTCGCTTTGTCTTGTTGCTGCCACGCGGTAGTGCCAACATCAAGCCCCCAGCTACTTTTAACGGCTGCAAACTCAAGATTAAAAGCATGTGCTAATGTCCAACCCGATACGTCATAGAAAGTATTATCAACAAAACGTTTTTGCTCACTAAATACCGCCTTTACTAAACGAAATTGCGCCTGTGCTAATGGTATAAAGTAACTTTGCTCAGAAAAGCGCTTACCTTCAACTTTTAATGCTTTATTAAGTGGGTAGGCAGTAATTTGATGTTGCTTTAAAAGATCTAAAAACAGTGAGAAACGTGCAGCGTCTTTCCCTGCATCAACAACATACCCTTTAAAGTCTTCTTCATTTGCGAGATCCACGGCCTGATTATAAAACTTAGCTTGGTAGTCGAGTAACGCTTTACGATTATCAATAGCGGCTTCGAACGTAGACATACTCGTTAGTAGCTGGTTTTTGATAGTAAAAGGGAAAGTTAAAGTACCATTTTGTGTTTCTTGTACGTGACCACGAGAGCTTGCTTGCTCAAATAAAATGCCCACACCGCCATTTACGTCAGGGTAAGTAGAACCTTTGCCGTAGTAAAAGTCATCGAAGCTTTCCTCAGTGAAATACAATGCATTGTTTTCATCTAAAGTTTTTGCGTGATAATTTGCAATCGCCTTGGTTAGGCTTACATTCTCATCAGGGGTAATAGGGTGCTTACGAGTTGGAATACCTGGCTGAAAGAAGTAGGTACTGTTTGGGCCCATCTCATGAAAGTCAGTTAAAATATTAGGTTTCCAATGATGGAATTTAGCAATACGTGCACGCGATTCAGGGTGCTGTAACAACAACCAATCACGATTTAAATCAAACCAATAATGGTTCGTACGGCTACTTGGCCAACTTTCTACGTGCTCACGAGTCTGTGGGTCTGACGATAAGTTCATTCCACGATTACTATTTGCCCAATTCGCAAAACGCGCGAGGCCATCTGGATTAAGTGATGGATCAAGTAGAATCACCGTGTTGTCTAATAAGGTCTCAACTTCTTTGCCTTGTGCAGCAGCGAGATAATAAGCAACCAATAATGCAGTGTTACTGCCTGATGATTCATTACCGTGAACACTGTAACCCATCCATACAACAGCGGGCTGATCTTTATCTGATGTTTGCTTGCCTTTTAAACGTGCTAAATGCGCTTGACGAGTCTGCTCTACGCTAGCCAATTTATCTGCCGACGTAATTGTCAACATTACCAAAGGACGTTGCTCATGGGTCCGGCCAATGACTTCAAAGTTAATACGGTCACTTTTTTCTGCAACCACTTCCATGTAACGAACAAGCTGATCATGACGAACATGCCATTCACCCACTTCATACCCTAATACTTCCTTTGGCGTTGGGATCGCTGGGTCAAATTTTACGTCGTCTTCAAAATAATACGACAGCGGCTGAGCGATACTTGAAAAGCTCAAAAGTAGTGTAAAGATTGTTATTATCAAACGCATATAAAACACTCATAAAATGATCAATGTTTGCACGCTAACATTGCTTAAATTAGATGCCAACTTTTTACGCTCAACACTGGCGACAACGCGATGAGCGGAGTATGATACTCAGTATCCGAGTAATTTAGTCAAGTATAGTTGTTTTATGATATCTATTTCCGAAACTGCACAATCACATTTTGCAAAATTATTAGCTGACCAAGCTGAACAAACCAATATTCGCGTATTTGTTGTTAACCCTGGTACATCACAAGCTGAGTGTGGTGTTTCTTATTGTCCTGAAGATGCTGTTGAAGCAAGCGACATTCGCTTACCTTTTAATGGTTTTGATGCAGTTGTTGATGCTGAAAGCGCACCGTTTTTAGAAGAAGCTGAAATTGATTTTGTTACTGACAAAATGGGCACGCAATTAACACTTAAAGCCCCGAATGCTAAAGCACGTAAAATTGGCGATGACGCCAGCCTTAACGAGCGCATTCAGCATATGTTAGAGACCGAAGTAAACCCACAACTTGCCAATCATGGTGGTCAGGTAAGTTTGGTTGAAGTTACTGCTGAAGGCATTGCAGTTCTTCAATTTGGCGGTGGCTGTAACGGTTGCTCTATGATCGATGTCACATTAAAAGAAGGCATTGAAAAAGAAATGCTCGCTAAATTTGAAGAAATCACTGGCGTTGCTGATATTACAGATCACCAAGCTGGTGATCACTCTTACTACTAAGTATTGTGATAAAGCCGCTGATATATCGTTTAGGCTCCAATCCTAAGCTCAGCTTAAAGCGCTTTTTACGCGGCCTAGCACTATTTGTGCTGGCCGTTATATTTATAGCGCTGGGCTATTTTAGTCATTACACTCTTCAAGTCATAGGTTTAGTTATCCTTTTTATTGCCCTGTTTTTTGCAGCTTGGGGGTACATTGGAATATTTGCCAATCGTTTTTCACAAGTCTTAAATAAAACCACGTCTAAACATGAAGACCCCGATCTTTGGAAATAATCTTCGCTATCCTTTTTTATACCCAGCATTTTAATTAACTATTTCGTAACATTGTTCCTATAAGGTATATTGGTATTGCTCATTTAGAGCAACAATCACAACTGTATTTTATTCAGTTGTTCCAACCACGTTACAAGGAATAATTATGTTACACGGGACATATAAAAAACATACCCTTGCTGCAGCGCTGTTACTAACAACAATACCAAGCTACGCGGTAGTTTCTAACGGGAGCTTCGAAGATTGGACTGGCAACACACCTAATAATTGGAGCACTATTGATTCAGGTATCACTGTATCAGCAGCCAGTAATATTGTTAATACAGACACACTTGCTGCAAGAGTTGTTGTTACAACTGGCAGTCAAAGCAATACCGATTTATTGCAAAATGTGCAATTAGAATCAGGCCAAAGCTATACTTTTTCAACCTGGGTCTATCACACTGAGGGAGGTGTTAAGGCTCGCTTATTGGTTAATGGCTATCAAGGATACTCAAATCCTGCATTATTGAATCAATGGCAAAAAGTCAGTTATCAATATACAGCCTCTGCAAATGAAACAATTGCTGTTGGGCTTCGCTTTTATGATGTTACAGGTTTTGATGGCAACGAAACTGTTTACGTTGATAGCTTTAATCCAAGTGTTATGTCCAACCCACCCAGTAATGGCTGCACTGATAACACTGTTGATATATCATTACTTACTGATAATTATGGCGAAGAAACCAGCTGGCAAATAACCAATAGCCAAAATATGAATGTTGCCACTGGTAATGGCTACAGTGCTAACACTCAATATGAAGAGCAAGCTTGCTTAACCGATGGGAATTACACCTTCACTATTTTTGATAGCTATGGGGATGGTATATGTTGTACTTATGGCAATGGCAACTATGCACTAACCAGCAATTCAAAAGTACTGGCAAACGGAGCTAGCTTTCAAAGTTCAGAATCAACCCCATTTACTCTCGGATCAGGGTCTGGTGGTGGAACTACGCCCCCTGAACCTACAGGCTATTATGTTACTACTCAAGGGTTAACCGGGTACGCTTTAAAAACTGAGTTATACAACATCATTAAAGGGCATAACTCACAAGGCTACTCAGCTATTTGGAGTTTTTACGATAGTGCATCGCGCGATACATCGTTCGAAAACGACAATTCAATCCTCGATCGTTATTCAGAAAACCCAGCTGGACAAGATAGCTTTAGCTATGTTGCGGTCAGTGACCAATGTGGTACATACAGTAATGAAGGCGATTGTTACAACCGCGAGCACTCTTTCCCTAAAAGTTGGTTTGGTGGCAAAGTAGAACCGATGAATTCAGATGTTCATCATATTTTTGCAACTGATGGCTATGTAAACTCTAAACGCAGTAACTTCCCATTTGGTGATGTAGCCAGCGCAACTTACACTTCAAGCAACGGCAGTAAACTCGGTTCCGCAACGAGCTCATTAAATTACTCTGGTAACGTATTTGAACCGATTGATGAATTTAAAGGTGACTTTGCCCGCGCATATTTTTATATGGCAACTCGCTATGAAAATGTAATAGGAAGCTGGCAAAACAATACAACATACAGTGATGCTGTACTCAATGGCACATCAAACCAAGTATTCGAAAATTGGGTTGTGAGCATGCTTATTCAATGGCATACAAATGATCCCGTAAGCCAAGTAGAGCTTAACCGTAATCAAGCGGCCTTTGAACATCAAGGCAACCGCAACCCATTTGTTGACCATCCTGAGTTTGTAGAGATGATTTGGTAACCCACCCGTTTAAGCCCTCTTCCAAAGGGGGCTTTATTCACTTACGTATTGCTGCTTAATAACATATTGGGTAAATAGCGCAGCTACTTGCTATTGTTTTTTGTTCCACTTATCCATTATTTTATCGAATAAAATAGCATCGTTATCTTTACATGGTCTTGGTGACCCTTGTGGTAAACCTACTTTGCCCATCACACCATTGAAGTCAATTTTGTAGCACATACCTTTATACATTTCCATGCGCTTACTTCCATTAGCGTTTTGCCATAATATCTCTGATTCAAATGAACTTGAATGTTCTTTAGGGACTGTTACCCTCTGCTGTGTGTTTTTAATTTTTTCGCTAAACTGTTCTGAGAAATCAAAGGAGACTGTTGCTGTAGTTGAAGGTGTAAAATTAGGTATAGGTACATAGGGATTCAGCTTTTTAAATGATTGCTCTAAGCCTTGCTGATCAACTTCTCCCTTTTGGCTATCAATCACAACTTGGGCCACTGAGCTCTCAACCCTAGATGAGCTTGGTCGCGGGTTTACCTGAGTGTTTGCTTCACCCATAACCGATGTCGCATCCGCGTGCACCGGAGCCTTATGTTTGGGCTGCTGAGCTTCTGGTTGCTCCCCTGATTGCTCCCCCTCACTTAATTTTGCCTCATTTTCAAGGACGGTGGCTGCAAAGGCAGGTTGCATACTACTGTTAATCTCTGGCATTGTTGTAAGATCAACCATGACGTAGGCTTGCATGACTTTCACTTTTTCAGGTTGCTGAACCGCTACCGTTTGCCTTGAGACTAAATAAATAATAACGACATGCAAGCCAATAGAAATACACCACGCTTTATAGTTATTTTTAAACACGTAAGCTCCCTGTGAACAGTTTGCTTTATGAGTGTTTAAATACAGATTTAGTTCAATGGGCTGAGCTTAATTAGGGTACAAACCTAAAGGCTTTTATCAATGTATGAATAATTGCAGCATATTCGTTGCGTTCTTATTTCCTCGGGTTTCGTAATACTAAACCCAAGCTACGGGGCTTAAATTCACTGCAACCAGCTGATGGCTGAAAGCTTATCGCTGTGAAAACAAAAAGCCCCGGCTAATGCCAGGGCTTTTTAGTAAAGTAAACTTAATTAAAAATTAAGCTTTCTTTGGACGCTCAACAACGTCTACTAAAGTCCAAGATTTGTTCTTAGAAATAGGAGCACACTCACGGATAGTAACTACGTCACCAGCCTGAGCTGTATTGCTTTCGTCATGTACGTGTAACTTAGTCGTACGTTTGATGAATTTCCCATAGATTGGGTGCTTCACGTAACGTGCGATAGCAACAGTGAAAGATTTTTCCATCTTGTCGCTGATTACACGGCCTTGAAGAGTACGGATTTTATCGCTCATTATTGACCTGCCTTCTGGTTAATAATTGTTTTTACACGCGCGATATCGCGACGTACTGTTCTTAGCGTGTGAGTTTGAGCTAACTGACCAGTGCTTGCTTGCATGCGCAGGTTAAACTGCTCACGAAGAAGTCCTAGAAGTTCAGCATTAAGCTCTTCTACGCTTTTGTCTTTTAGTTCGCTAGCTTTCATTACATCACCGTCCGAGTTACGAAAGTTGTTTTGAATGGTAATTTACGTGCAGCAAGGTTAAACGCTTCACGAGCAAGCTCTTCAGAAACACCTTCCATTTCGTAAAGTACTTTACCAGGCTGAATTTCAGCAACCCAATATTCAACAGAACCTTTACCTTTACCCATACGAACTTCAAGCGGTTTGTTTGTAATTGGCTTGTCTGGGAATACACGAATCCAGATTTTACCTTGACGCTTGACGTGACGTGTCATAGCTCGACGAGCTGCTTCGATTTGACGAGCAGTCATGCGGCCACGACCAGTAGCTTTCAAACCGAAAGTACCGAAGCTTACTTTGTTACCGTTTTGCGCAAGACCACGGTTGCGGCCTTTATGCGTTTTACGGAATTTTGTACGTTTTGGCTGTAACATTACTCGCTACCTCTACTTAGCACTTTTCTTGGCTTTCTTTGGTGCGCGTTTAGCTGGCTTCTCTTGCTCTTGTACTAGTGGTAAACCACCAATAACTTCGCCTTTGAAGATCCAAACTTTAACACCAATGATACCGTAAGTGGTTAAGGCTTCAGAAGTTGCGTAGTCGATATCAGCACGAAGAGTATGTAGAGGTACACGACCTTCACGATACCATTCTGAACGTGCGATTTCTGCGCCGCCAAGACGACCGCTAACTTCAACTTTGATCCCTTTAGAACCGATGCGCATTGCATTTTGTACCGAACGCTTCATAGCGCGACGGAACATAACACGACGCTCTAGCTGAGAGGCAATGCCGTCTGCTACTAGTTGTGCATCTAATTCTGGTTTACGTACTTCAGAAATATTAATCTGAGCAGGTACACCTGCGATCTTAGTTACCGCTTGACGTAGCTTTTCAACGTCTTCGCCTTTTTTACCGATAACAACACCCGGACGAGCCGTATGGATTGTTACGCGGATTGATTTTGCTGGACGCTCAATAACGATTTTAGACACAGAAGCCGCTTTTAATTCCTTTGTAAGGAAAGTACGTACTTTGTGATCGCCAAAAAGCTGATCAGAGAAATCTTTAGAACTCGCGTACCAGGTAGAAACCCAAGGTTTAGATATACCTAGGCGAATACCAGTAGGATGAACTTTTTGTCCCATTACTTATACTCCTAGCTATCTGAAACCACAACAGTGATGTGGCTTGTACGCTTAAGGATGCGGTCTGCGCGTCCTTTAGCACGTGGCATAATACGCTTCATTGTAGGACCATCGTCCACAAAAATCGTGCTTACGCGAAGCTCATCAATGTCAGCACCTTCGTTATGCTCTGCGTTAGCAATAGCAGACTCAAGTACTTTTTTAACTAATACAGCCGCTTTCTTTGGGCTGTACGCCAGGATTTCTAGAGCGCGATCGACAGGTAACCCGCGGATCTGATCTGCAACTAGACGAGCTTTTTGCGCCGAACCAGAGGCGAATTTATGTTTAGCTAATGCTTGCATTTATCATTCCCCTCTTAACGTTTCTTCGCTTTCTTATCCGCAGCATGGCCACGGTAAGTGCGAGTTGGTGCAAATTCACCTAGTTTGTGACCGATCATTTCGTCAGAAACGAAAACTGGTACATGCTGGCGACCATTATGGACAGCAATGGTCAATCCGATCATGTTAGGTATGATCATTGAACGACGGCTCCAAGTTTTAATTGGCTTCTTTTCACCGCTTTCCAAAGCTTTCTCTACCTTCTTCAGCAAGTGTAGGTCTATAAAAGGACCCTTCTTGAGAGAGCGTGGCATGGCTATTCCTCAATATTACTTAGTACGACGACGTACTATAAATTTATCCGTACGCTTGTTCTTACGCGTCTTAGCACCTTTAGTAGGCTTACCCCATGGAGACACAGGATGACGACCACCAGATGTACGACCTTCACCACCACCGTGTGGGTGATCTACCGGGTTCATGGCAACACCACGAACTGTCGGACGAATACCACGCCAGCGATTTGCACCTGCTTTACCAAGTGAACGAAGCATATGCTCAGCATTGCCTACTTCACCTAGTGTTGCACGACAATCAGATTGTACTTTACGTACTTCGCCAGAACGAAGACGTAGAGTTACGTATTGACCATCACGCGCAAGGATTTGAACGTATGCACCAGCAGAACGTGCGATTTGAGCACCTTTACCTGGTTTTAATTCTACGTTGTGAACAGTCGAACCTACAGGCATGTTACGCATAGGTAATGCATTACCAGGCTTGATTGGTGCATCAACACCAGACTGGATTGCATCGCCAGCTTTTAAGCCTTTAGGTGCGATAATGTAACGACGCTCACCGTCTGCATATAATACAAGAGCGATGTTTGCGCTACGGTTTGGATCATATTCCAAACGCTCAACAGTGGCTGGGATGCCATCTTTAGTACGTTTAAAATCGATTAAACGGTAATGATGCTTATGACCACCACCGATATGACGAACCGTAATACGACCATTGTTATTACGACCACCTGATTTAGAGTTTTTCTCTAATAGTGGTGCGTAAGGTTTACCCTTATGTAAATCTGGGTTAACCACTTTAACTAGGTGACGACGACCCGCAGAAGTTGGTTTACACTTTTGAAGTGCCATAATTCTAACTCCCCTTATTACTCGGCGCCGCCGACAAAGTCTAGCTCGCTACCTTCTTTAAGAGTAACGTAAGCTTTTTTCCAGTCGCTACGACGACCGAAACGTGCGCCAGTACGTTTTGTTTTACCCTTAACGTTTAGTGTGCGAACACCAGTTACTTCCACTTCAAAAAGCTTCTCAACAGCTGATTTGATCTCAGCTTTAGTTGCGTCATTTGTTACTTTGAAAACAATCGTGTTGTTTTCTTCAGCAGCAATTGTGCTCTTTTCAGAGATATGTGGAGCAAGGATCACTTTTAAAAGACGTTCTTCACGGATCATGCTAGCGTCTCCTCAAGTTGCTTAACAGCAGCAGCTGTAATAAGTACCTTGTCGAAAGCGATTAAGCTTACAGGATCGATACCAGCTACATCGCGCGTGTCAACCTTGTACAGGTTACGTGCCGATAAGAATAGATTTTCATCTACTTCTTCAGTCACGATAAGAACATCTTTAAGCTCAAGTTCTTTAAGCTTAGAAACTAGTTCTTTAGTTTTTGGTGCTTCAAGACCAAAACTTTCAACAACGATTAAACGCTCTTGACGAACTAATTCAGATAAGATGCTTTTGATCGCACCGCGGTACATTTTACGGTTTACTTTTTGGCTGTGGTCTTGTGGTTTAGCTGCGAAGCTAACGCCACCTGAACGCCAAATTGGACTACGGATTGTACCAGCACGTGCACGGCCAGTACCTTTTTGAGCCCATGGTTTTTTACCACCACCGCTTACTTCAGAACGTGTCTTCTGAGCACGAGTACCTTGACGAGCACCTGCTGCGTATGCAACAACTACTTGGTGTACTAATGCTTCGTTAAACTCACGTCCAAAAGTAGCTTCAGAAACTTCAAGAGCGCCAGAAGCGTCTTTAATTGCTAATTCCATCACTAAATCTCCAGGACTTATGCTTTAACAGCTGGTTTAACGATAACGTCACCGCCGATAGCGCCAGGTACTGCACCTTTAACTAAAAGCAAATTACGCTCAGCGTCAACGCGAACTAGTTCTAGGTTCTGAGTTGTTACTTGCTCATTACCCATTTGACCGGCCATTTTCTTACCTTTAAACACCTTACCAGGTGATTGGTTTTGACCGATTGAACCAGGAGCACGGTGAGATAGAGAGTTACCATGTGTAGCGTCTTGCATGCTGAAATTCCAGCGCTTAACACCACCTTGGAAACCTTTACCTTTAGAAGTACCGGTTACGTCAACTTTGTTGATTTCGTTGAATAATTCAACAGTAAGCTCTGCGCCTACTTCAAAATCGCCTTCACCACCATTTAGGCGGAATTCCCACAGACCGCGACCCGCTTCAACACCAGCTTTAGCGAAATGACCCGCTGCTGCTTTGTTTACACGGCTTGCTTTTTTAGTGCCTGCGGTTACTTGAAGTGAGTTATAACCGTCTGTTGCTTCAGATTTGATCTGAGCAATGCGGTTAGGTGTCGCTTCAATAACTGTCACAGGGATAGATACACCATCTTCAGTGAAGATACGTGTCATACCCACTTTACGACCGACTAGACCTAATGCCATTTTCCTAAAACCTCTCTAATCTTCCGATTAACCCAGGCTGATTTGAACATCAACACCAGCAGCAAGATCTAAACGCATAAGAGCGTCAACAGTCTTGTCAGTTGGTTCTACGATGTCGATCAGACGTTTATGGGTGCGGATCTCGTACTGATCACGCGCGTCTTTATTAACGTGCGGTGAAGTAAGTACAGTAAAACGTTCAAAGCGTGTAGGTAGTGGAATTGGACCACGTACTTGTGCGCCAGTGCGTTTCGCAGTTTCCACGATTTCCGCCGTTGATTGGTCAATCAAACGGTGGTCAAAAGCTTTTAGGCGAATACGAATGCGTTGATTTGACATTCTTAAACCTCAATATAAAGAGCATTTAAAGAGCATAAAAAAACGACCGAAACAATCTTAATAATTAAGATGCCGGTTGTTGATTTATATCTACGTTGAGTTCCAAATCGGAACTCCTGTTTTATTAGCTTGAAATCCAAGCTTAATGTTCCTTCCAAGTTCCCAGGGGAATTTTGAAAGCCTGCGTATTATAGTGACATTGGTGATAAATGCAACAACTATTTCAATAATACCCCTACCATATTAAATTGTTCATTAAAAACACAATAAACTCAACGCAGTATTGGCTATAATAGATACGAGCGATAACTATCTTAATGGTCAGTCCAGTTATAACTTGGTATTATCCTCGTTTATTTTGCTTTTTAACCCTTAACTTTGGTGAGTTGATGCGTATTTTTAGTCGTTGTTTAAACTTTTTCTCTATGGTGATGAACCGCTTACTAGTTAAAAGTAAGGTGCTGCCTGAAAACCCAATCGAACAATATAGTCTCGACCCGTCATCGCCCACCTTTTATATTGTTAAACTCAATGCGCGCTCTGACTTAGCCGCACTCGCTCGCGTATGTAAAAAACATGGCTTGCCAAATCCAACCGAGCAACAGTTATTAGGTAATACTGAACTGGACCGTTTTATTGGACTGCAAAATCCACCACCATTATTTGGTGATAAAGCAAAACCAACCGATGCCTTGCAAAAAGGCAAACTAATTATTGAGCAGCTGATTGCCAGTAACGAGCAAAACGTACAAGTTATCCCTGTCACTATTTTATGGGGCCGTAACCCCGGTAAAGAAAAACCAGGTTTAGGAACTTTAGTATCTCATTCGTTAACACCAAGCTGGTTTCGTAAGTTTTTTGTTTTGTTGTTTTCAGGGCGTGATAACTTTGTAAGGTTTAGTCAACCTCTCGACTTATCGTTGCTTGTAAATGAAAAAGCAGATGTTGATGAGCTACCGCATAAACTACTGCGTGTGGCTCGTGTTCATTTTCGCCGGCAAAAGCTGGCGGCAACGGGGCCAAAAATGCCCTCTCGTGAGCAGCTATTTAGTTCGTTACTCGCTTCGCCAACCATCAAAAAAGCCATTCAGACAGAAGCAAAAGAGAAAAACATTAGCCATGAACAAGCTCGTCAAAATGCGTTAAAACTACTTGATGAAATTGCCGCAAACTACAGTGATGCCACTATCAGGGTTGCAGATCGCGTCCTTACTTGGCTTTGGAATAAACTGTATAACGGTATTGATATTAAATACACCGAGCAACTGCACGATTTAACCAATAAAGGCCATGAAATAATTTATATGCCGTGTCATCGCAGCCATATGGATTATTTATTACTTACCTACTCTATTTACCACCTAGGTTTAGTCCCGCCACATATAGCAGCAGGCATTAATCTTAACTTTTTCCCAGCCGGTGGCATATTCCGTCGCAGTGGTGCGTTTTTCATTCGCCGCTCGTTTGCCGGCAATAAGCTTTACTCAGCGGTATTTAAAGAATATTTAAGCCAGCTATTTATTAAAGGCTATTCAGTTAAGTTTTATACTGAAGGTGGCCGTAGTCGAACTGGGCGCTTATTACCGCCTAAAACAGGTATGTTGGCAATGACACTGCAAGCTATGATGCGCGGAATAGACCGACCAATCTCTATAGTGCCCGTGTATATCGGCTACGAGCACGTAATGGAAATTAATACCTACCTCAAAGAACTGGCTGGCAATGATAAAAAAGGCGAGTCTATATTCGGTATATTTAAAGCGATTAAGAACCTTAAAAACTATGGCCGCGGCTACTTAAATTTTGGCGACCCAATTTCTGTTAATCAATATCTAAACGAGCATCAACCTGATTGGCGTGAGTCTATCCACCCAACCGATGTACAAAAACCACAGTGGCTCGGTCCGCAAGTAGCGAATTTAGCGGATAAAGTAATGGTAAACATCAACAGTGCAGCTGCACTGAACGCTGTAAATTTATTGGCAATGATTTTACTCGTAAATGATAAACAAGCATTGAGCAAACCAAAACTATTAGCTCAGCTAGACTTTTATTTACATTTGCAAAGAAGTGCCAGCTATAGCGATAAAATTAGTGCTCCTGATGAAAATGCAGGGCAATTATTAGACCATGCCTTAAAGCTTAATAAATTTGATGTAATAAGTGATGAGTTTGGTGAAATCATCGCCATTAATGATAAAGAAAAAACCCTCTTTAATTACTACCGTAATAACATTTTACATGTGTTTGCCGTGCCAAGTTTACTTGCACTGCATATATTTAAAAGCCATAAAACCACACTTAGTCAATGCCAAGAATTGATCTGTCGCTTCTACCCATTATTCGCTAAAGAGTGGTTTTTAAATGAATTGGACGAAAATTATATCTCTCGCATATTGGCAAGCTTTGTTGATCAAGAGCTAATTGAAATAAATGGTGATGAGATAAAAATTACCAACAGCAATGACTGCCTAGCAAAACTTGAGATGTTGGGTCGTGCCCTTAGTTTAACTTTACAACGCTACGCTATCGTCATTGGTTTTATTCAAACAAGTAAAGGGATTGATCGCGCCGAGCTTGAACGTGAGAGCCAAGTATTAGCGCAACGACTGGGCACATTACATGGCATTAAAAGCCCTGAGTTTTTCGATAAGAAAGTGTTGATAGGCTTTATTAGCAACCTTCGTCAACAAGCGCTTATTAGCGAGTCAGATGATGGACTGCAAGGCAGTAATGAGCTGTGTGAAGTTTATATGCACCTTAAAACGTTATTACCTGCCCGTATTTGGCAATCAATTACTGACATTGTTCAAAACCAAAGTAGTTAAGACATTAGAAGGTTAGGTGTTGCTACACCTAACCTTTTGCCTTACGTATTTATAGTGCTGCTTAACGCTGTCGCATCACACCTTCTTGTATCGTTGAAGCGACTAAATTGCCTTGGCGGTCAAAAAACTGTCCACGTACTAAACCTCGCCCCGAGCTCGCACTTGGGCTATCGATAGTATATAAAATCCAGTCATCCAACCTAAATGGGCGGTGAAACCACATTGCATGGTCAATGGTAGCAACCTGCATATTCGGTTGCATAAATGACACACCATGCGGTTGCAGCGCGGTAGGTAAAAACTCAAAATCAGACGCGTACGCCAATAAGTAGTTATGAATCCGTTGATCGTCCGGCATATCACCATTGGCTTTAAACCAAATATGCTTCACCGGTTCAATTACTTCAGGCTTAAATGGATTATGAAAAGTAACCGGACGCATATCGATCGGTACTTCACGAATAAATTTATTTCGGATAGCCTCAGGAATATGATTAGCATTTGCTTGATAAAATTCTAGCGATGATTTTAGCTCTTCAGGAGCTGGAACATCAGGCATAGTGGCTTGATGTGAAAGCCCTTCTTCAACACCTTGGAAAGAGGCCGTCATATAAAAAATAGGCTTGCCATATTGAATTGCTTTTACACGGCGCGTACTAAAACTTTTACCGTCACGAATGTTTTCTACATCGTAAACTATCGGTTTTGCAGCATCTCCAGGGCGGAGAAAATAAGAATGCAAAGAATGAACTATGCGCCCCTCAGGCAATGTTTCTTTAGCCGCAGACAGCGCTTGCCCCATTACTTGGCCACCAAATACTGCTCTAAACCCTAAATCTTGACTTTGCCCGCGATACAAGCCCTGCTCAATCTCTTCTAAAGTTAATAACGACAACAAATCATCTAAAACTTGGCTCATTTTTATATCCTCAATCCCGACAAGGCTCTCATAATACTATAGACTATAATTATGTAAATCTTAGGGAGATAACAATGGCTTATTGGCTATTCAAAACCGAGCCTGATGTATTCTCAATTGCTAATTTAAAAAATGCGCCACAACAAACAACGCAATGGGAAGGTGTGCGAAATTATCAAGCACGCAACTTTATGCGCGACAAGGTTAAGGTGGGCGATCAAGTGATGATTTATCATTCTAGCTGCAAACATATTGGTGTTGCTGGATTAGCAACTGTTACACGCGAGGCCTACCCTGATCCCACTCAGTTTGATTTAAGCAGTGATTATTTTGATGCCAAAGCAACGGTAGATTCACCCCGCTGGGTGGTTGTTGATGTGACTTATCAGCAGCATCTAAATAAATTAGTTAGCCTTAAAGCAATTAAAGAAAACAATGCAATCACTGACATCGCATTGAAAAAAGGGGGACGCTTATCAATAATGCCAGTGACCAAAAATGATTGGGATGAGATAACTAGAATGGGACAAGCTGTAAGCGATAAGCTGCAGATAAAGACCGACAGACCATAAAACTAAGGGCTAAAATCTAAGTTTTTCGCTTCTTTTCTCGGCCTTTTTTCTTTTTATGGCCATGCTTTGGCACAATAGCAAAGTACATGACAAGCGCTAACCACGAGAAAAAGATAATGCCTATAAGCCAGCCGTTCTTTTCATGACCTTGCGTTCTTTTACTGTTTAATACCAGCACTATAGGCAAAATGTATGCGCTTAATATAATAATTAGAAACGCTACTTCATTCATTACTTCGTCAACTTCTGCCAATCAACTTCATTACTTAACACCCGGTCAATCGCTATGTAATGAAGTATATCACCACTGTTTACCGGGTAGTTGAGCGGCGGATTCAAATCCATATTTTTAGCACTCAGGTTATGTGCAACACCGAGTAAAATGGCATCGTGATCATGTTTAAAATGATGAAACAACTTACCAAATTCCATTTGTGCTAAATCAGCAGGTATCACCAAGCTAAATTGTGTATCACCATGTAATGTTGATAACAGCTCTTCCTGCACTCGGCTTGAGCCTGGATCTTGCATTGAACGCACTAAAATTTCTGCTGACTTTGCACTTGAACATTCCACATTGTGGCAATGCTCTAATAGCATTTCTACTTTACTCTCATCGTTAAAGTGCGCACTAATATGCCCACCATCCTTAACTAGTTTGCTAATACGTAATGCCGTGGTAAAGGTTTGATCGTCATCTTGACCATCAATAATCACTTTATCCGCATGGCTGATAGCCACCCGTTCAAGTTGCGTACAATCAGTAAAGCTGCTTAAACGCACAAAATCTACGTGCTCATTAGTCAAAAATGGGTGCTCCATTTGCTCTGTCACTGCTAATAAAATCCGTCTTTGTGTGCGTTTTTGATCTGCTAAAATGTAATCAATCATCTTTTTTGTTCGTGTTTGGTGCCAACCAAAAATAATGATGTGATTATTAAAATGCGAAAAGTTTTTATCACCTGTCATAGCGCGCCTAATTAAATATGTCACTGTTTGCCCTGTTTTACCCAACAGAACGCCAAATAAAGCTAACCCAAAAGGGATTTGTACAAGTGCAACAACCCACCGCCCTAAATCTGTAGTGGCGCTAAAGTCGCCATATCCTACAGTTGATGTTGTTACTATATAGTAATACACAAATGTACTTATTGGAGTGAGTGCCTCCTCACCTGCTAAAATAAGTAATAACCAAGTCAGGGCCATATGTACCAAAGTAGCCAAAGCGACCGCCTGCCAACTAACTTGATCAATGTGACTTCTCACCAATAAAAAAAATCGTTTAAATATAAAAGGCATGCCCACACTTGGTAATTCTGCTATTAATTATTTGATAAGTTACTGTAATGACGAAATGATGGCAATGGTTGAAACATGTATAAAGACGAAGATTATTTTCTAGACTGCTTTTTTAAAGCAGAACAGTGTAAGCTATACTTGTTTTATTAATTACAAAGACGGGTGTGTTATGTCGGGTGTATTAGCTTCTGTAGATCAACGAACTCAGCTGGTCGGCGAAAATCGTCTTGAGCTGTTGCTATTTTATTTACATAGCCGTCATCTTTTTGCGCTTAATGTATTCAAAATTAAAGAAGTTGTGAAACTTCCTCACTTAAATATAATTCCCCACGCTCACCCTAAAATATCTGGGGTTGCCAATATAAGAGGCGAATCTATTCCTGTTATAGATTTACGACAGGCTATTTGCATGCCCGCGGCAAAAAACACCGAAGACAGTAATTTGGTTATCACCGAATACAACCGAACTGTGCAAGGCTTTTTAATCGGTAAAGTTGATCAAATAATGAATATGACATGGTCAGATATCATGCCGCCCCCCACATCCGTCGGCAAAAACCATTACCTTACTGCACTGACAAAAATTCAGCGTGACGGGCAAGAGCAGCTCGTTGAAATTATAGATGTAGAAAAAGTACTGGCCGAAATTGTTGAATATGAAATCCACATATCGGATGAAGTATTAGATAAAACAATTGTTGATGAATTCGCAGGCCGTAAAATTTTACATGCTGACGACTCCCCAACTGCGCGCAAACAAGTAAGCGATACGTTGTCTCAGCTAGGCATTGAAATTATTCCCGCAACAAATGGCCTTGAGGCATTAAATATGTTGAAAAGCTGGGCTGATAGAGGTGATAACGTAGAGCAAGACTTACTTATGGTGATCACCGATGCAGAAATGCCAGCAATGGATGGGTATCGGCTAACGCATGAAATTCGCAATGATGACCGCCTGAAGAATTTACACGTTGTGCTAAATACATCGTTAAGCGGCAGCTTTAACCAAGCTTTAGTTGAAAAGGTAGGCTGTAACGCCTTCTTGTCTAAATTCCAACCCGACTTACTTGTTGAAGAGGTTCAAAATCGCTTAAAAGCAGTATTAGATAAAAGCAGCTAATACATTGACCTACTTGCCAATTAAGACCTTTCATGCTTAATTGGCTATAAGTGACAATAACAACAAAATACTCTCATTATGCTAAACCGTGTTGCAAAACCCTTTACTCAGTTAGTTGAGCGCTACCTACCCGACCCTTTTATATTTGTTATTCTATTGACTCTGCTTAGCTTTGTAATTGCGAGTCTATTTACTCCAGCAACACCAATAGAAGTACTCGATGCCTGGGGAAGTGGTTTTTGGAATTTGCTGCAATTTGCGATGCAAATGCTTTTGGTGCTACTAACCGGTTATATGCTAGCAAGCACGCCTATTGTTAGCCGAATACTCGCTAAGTTAGCCCGTATTGCCAATACTCCCGCCAAAGCTATTATTTGGGTCACACTGGTAGCACTATTGGGCAGCTGGCTTAACTGGGGGTTTGCTTAGTAATAGGCGCTTTGTTTGCCAAAGCAATAGCCAGACAAACAAAAGTGGACTACCGATTATTAGTGGCCAGTGCTTACTCTGGATTTATTGTATGGCATGGTGGCTTGGCAGGCTCTGTACCTTTGACAATTGCCACCACGGGGCATTTTTCAGAGCAAAGTATTGGCGTTATAAGTACTGCTGATACGCTATTTTCAAGTTTTAATATCGCTATTGTGGTTGGCTTATTTATCATTATGCCGCTAGTAAACCGCGCCATGCTCCCTTGCGATAAAGACAGCGTGTATGTTGATAAAAACAAACTCATAGGGCCTAAAAATAAAGAAATCACATTTACCCGCCCAGCAGATCATATCGAGCACAGCCGCGTGTTAGGTATGACCACAGGCTTACTTGGCCTTGCATATTTAACGTATTATTTTATTTTCAGTAATGGCTCACTTAATCTAAACAGTGTTATAGGGCTGTTTTTATTTGCAGCAATATTATTACATCAAACACCCCATAACTTACTTAGTAGCTTACAACAAGCAGTGCCCAGCGGCGCAGGTATTATTATCCAGTTCCCATTTTATGCAGGGATCATGGCAATTATGATTGATACCGGTTTAGCACAACAAATTTCACAAGGCTTTATCGCCATAGCCAACGCAGAGTCATTGCCCTTTTGGAGCTTTTTGAGTGCGGGCTTAGTAAATATATTTGTACCATCCGGTGGCGGCCAGTGGGCGGTGCAAGCCCCTATTGTTATCCCTGCAGCACAAGAGCTTGGTGCAGATATGGCGCGGGTTGCTATGGCTGTGGCGTGGGGAGATGCGTGGACTAATCTGATTCAACCATTCTGGGCCTTACCCGTACTGGCTATTGCTGGCCTAAAAGCCAAAGATATTATGGGCTTTTGCGTGGTACAGCTGATTATTACTGGGGTGTTTATATCGCTGGTATTGAGCTTTTATTAACGGCAAGCATAATAAAAAGGCGTGTAATACACACGCCTTGATTGTTTTATGCACTCTCACTTTGCTGGTCTAAATCCGCTAATTCACCTGCATTCAAATGATAGACTTTGCCAGCCATATTAATAGTTTCTTGGCGATGAGCAATCATAATTCGTGTGATGGGCAAATGCTGAATTTGCTCACTTATTTTCGCTTCGTTGTCTTTATCTAAATGACTGGTTGCTTCGTCCATAAATAACACGCAAGGAGATTGATACAATGCGCGTGCGAGCAATAAACGCTGTACTTGCCCGCCCGATAAGTTTGAGCCCATATCCCCCACCAATGAGTTATAGCCCATTGTCATTTTAGTAATATCATCATGAATAGCCGCATGATGGGCACATTGCTCTATTTTTAAGTAATTGGGTTGTGGGTCAAAAAAACTGATGTTATCGGCGATTGAGCCAGCTAACAATGTGTCATCTTGCATCACCGCAGCTATTTGTTTGCGGTAATTTTTAAGGCCTAGTTGGGTAATATCTTTACCATCAAGCAGCACTTTACCTGAGGTAGGTTGTAGTAACCCCAGCATAATTTTCATCAAGGTGGTTTTACCTGCGCCAGATGGCCCGGTAATCGCAATAGAATCACCCGCATTGAGCGTTAAGTTAACATTATTTAAAATCGGCGCTTGCTCTTCACTGTAACTAAAGCAAATATTGTCAAGCGTCAGTTGGCCTTCTACTTTACCCTCGTCATCACCGGTATAGGCCATTTCACCATCACGATTAGCTTCTTGTTTGGTCAAGGCTATATCGGCAATACGGTCAAGGTGTAAGCGCATCATTTTAAATTGGATTATTTGTTCTATTAAATTAGCAAAGCGGCTAGTCAGTTGGTTTTTATAGGCAATAAACGCCAGTACCATACCCACTGACAAGCTATTACTCATTACCATGAGTACCGCAAAGTAAATTACTAATACATTTTCAAGGCCAAATAACAGCTTGTTGAATGAATCAAAACTTATATTTAATCGCCCTAAACGAATTTCGCTGTTTATTACCTCAGCATAGCGGTTTTGCCAAATGCCTTGGCGCTGCGATTCATTGCCAAACAGCTTTATAGTTTGCATACCGCGAATATTTTCTAAAAAGTTCGATTGCTCTTTGGCAGAGTTTTGAATCATTTCTTCGGTGGCTTGGTGCAGTGGCCTGTAAAGCGCCAAACGCACTAAGGTATATAGCACAATTGCGCCAACAACTACCGCAGTGAGTTTTAGCGAATAGATAAGCATCATAATGAGTACGGTAATAGCCATAACGCCATCGACCAGTGTTTCAACAAACCCTGTGGTAATGCGCTCTCGTATTTGCGCCAAAGAGCCGAAGCGCGAGACAATATCGCCCACATGGCGTGACTCAAAATAATTCATCGGAAGGCGTAATAAGTGCCTGAGCAAGTTCACGCCCATTTGCATATTCAAAAGGCTTGAAAGCCGCAAAATCAGCCAACTTCGTGCTGCATTAGTCACCACCGAAATAATCGCAATGAGTGCAAAACCCATGGCAAGTACCGTTAATAACGATTCATCAAAACTGATTAAGACTTCATCCACCACCCACTGCATATAATAAGGGGTCATTAGGGCAAATAATTGCAATACCAGTGATAACGCAATCAGCTTTAGTAATCCCGCCTTTAAGCCCTTCATGGTGCTCCAAAGTTGGGTAAACTTCATTCTTGCTTGCTCTTGTTTTGCTTCAAACTTGCTGGTTGGCGTGAGCTCTAAACAAATACCGGTAAAGTGTTTACTGAACTCATCACTATTTAAATTACGCTTACCCACCGCAGGGTCGTTAATAGCAAATTTAGCTGCAGCACCTTTACCTGATACTTTGGTCAGCACTACAAAGTGGTTTAAATCCCAATGCAGAATACAGGGGGTTTGTAATTTATGCACTTCATCAAGTGGGCATTGCAGCGCACGACTGGCGAGCCCTAAGCCATCACCCAGTTCAATCAGCTGCTGTAAGTTCATGCCCTTTAAATTAGCTGAAAAGCGCTTACGCATGGCTGGCATGTCCAACTTATGGCCGTGATAACACGCCACCATAGCCATTGAAGCGAGACCACATTCGGCTATTTCGGATTGGAGAATGAGAGGGGTAGGCAAACATACAGAAAAGTAGAGGTTTTTAGTCATTCTATTTTCTTTTTTTAAGATACGTCATTAAGCAGAGTGTAAGCAAAAATAATAAACTAATTATTTTAAACTCTCCATGATCCACAAAGTATGCAATATTAACCATAAATATAAATAAGATGAATATTTTCATGAAACCCCTTAATTACTTGTAAAATAAAAGAGGGGACTTCCCTTTCCCCCCTATAAATGGACAATTTAAGGATTACTAGAATCCCCTGTAGCTCCTTCAGTCAAAGGAGCAGAGGCAACTGCAATAGCTTTTCTTGCCTTCCAGGCAGCTCTTATAAGCCCCAATATACCACCATTCACTTGTTGAATTTCTTTTACGTTTAATTCACGCATTTTGTTATACTCCATAAATCCGATACTTTTAGCCAAGTCATCGGGTTGTTAATATGCTCAACCTTTACCATAAAGGTGAGCGGTTAATTAGGCTGGCTTTAGCTGTTCTCGCTAAAGTTTGACTAAAGTCAGCCACTCTCTTCTCTGCTTAATATTACTTATTACAGCAAATTAAACAGATGAATTTTTGCTTTTATCGGAATAAATTGCGACCTACAATTTACAGTTAATTCACACGCCCTTTTAGGCTATACAGCGGCTCAAGCAGCCATTCAATCAGTTTACGCTGCTCTAGCATAATATCTGCCTCAAACAACATGCCACTTTTTAACTCAAATGCTTTACCATAAGCCTGCATTTGCTGTTGGCTGAGTGTTACCCGCAGGCGGTACACTGGCTCTTGCAGTGCAATGGGCAAGCGTATTTCATTTGGGGTAATGAGTGCCTTATCAATACGGCTAATTTTACTGTTAATAAAACCAAAGCGTTGATAAGGAAAGGCATCAAAGCGCAAGCGCGTATCGTTACCAAGCGCAATAAACCCTGCTGAGCGTGTTGGTAGCAGCAATTCCGCCACTAGCTCTGAGCCTTCAGGAATAATATGCAGTAGCGGTTTGGATTGAGTGAGTGTTTCACCCTCAACCACTTGAATGCCAGTAACAACACCGCTGTTACTGGCTGTTATGGTATATTGATAGTTACTTTTAATTTGTGTGAGCTGGTTTTGAATATCCGCTTGTTGGCGTTTAAGGCTATTTATACGCAGCGTGTATTGCTGGGGTACATTAGCAATACTAAAGTTAAGTTGGCTTAACTGGTTTTCTTGCTGCATCAGCAAACGCGCTAGGTTTTGTTTTTCTTGCTTAACATCTAACAGGGCTTGCTGTTGTTGCTCACGCTCAATATTTGATAAAAAGCCATTTTTATTAAGCTGGTTGATATTACTTTGTTGACGGCTAAGTAGTGCGAGCTTTTCATCGGTCAGTGTAATCTGGTTTTTTAATGCCACTTGCTCATTAGTTAGCGCACGTTTTTGCGCTTGCAAGTTAAGTAATTCTTGTTCTTGTAGGGTATGGTTTTGTGTTATTTCGTCATTAAGCAATTGTATTTGCATACTTAACTGCTCAACAAGCTGGGTACTTAAGGCAATACCTTGGCTGTTATTTTGCTGCACAATGATGGTCACCAAAGACTGACCTTTAGTAACGGCATCGCCTTCTTGTACCAACAACTGCTCAATCATGCCACCTTGATTAGCAAAGCTTTTAATTACCCCTTTATTGGGCATTAAAAAACCGCGCACGGTTTCTTTGCGGGAGTATTCTGCGGTAAACAAGAAGGTAATAACTGCGATAGCCACACAAGCCAAAATAAGCACAGTTAATTTTATTGATAGTGGTTGTGTGAGGGTAATCGACCCTGTTAAGCGCTCACTTTGCTGAGCGACAGCTTCCTTTCTAAATAACATCCCTGAATATCCGATGGGCTAATTCCCGATTTCAGGAAAGTACCTTTTAAAAAACAAAATAGCAACAATAAAAAACAATAACAACCGAGCAAAAAAAATAGCATTATGAGCAAAGTTTGATCTGCCATACTGTTTTTTTAGCTCGATAAAATTGTCATCGGTAGGCTAAGTATTGGATTTTCAGAATCTGCAAAATGCATCATCACTGCTACATGGCCTACAACTACCAGCGCATACATTACTGCTGAAAAGCCTTGTCCATATTTATCTAATGGCAGTAAATGTGAGTGATGCCGGCCGCGCCATTCAAAGGCAATTTCCAGCGCGCCAATGAACAAAAAGAACACCAGTAACATTAAGCCAAAGGTATAGCTTATCCACAATCCAAATAACACCCCTAAAATACATATACTCAAACCTACCCATGAGCGCATTGAAAAGCTAATACTTTTTAATACATGCCCACCATCGAGCGGTAGAATAGGCAGTAAGTTAAATAAATTAAGCAATGCACTGAGTACTGCGACTCCAGCAAAAATTTCCATCTCGGTGGAGTAATAAAGCACCACCCCCAATACAGAAGTGATTAGACCAAACGCGGGTCCCATTAAAGAGATCACCACATCTTGCCAGCGAGTAGTTATTTTATCGTCGCTCACAGCAAGACCACCAACAAAGGGAATTAAATAAATACCTTTGGTTTTTATGCCGAAGTACTTCATTGCTCTTACATGCCCGTATTCATGAATGACTAAACACGCAATAAGCATTAAGGCAAATTCAAAGGTAAAAAGCCACGCATAACCTGCAACTGACGCTCCTGCTAATGCCGCCTTAACCACTTTTGCACTCTTAAATACCTTAAAGCCTAGGGCAAATAAACCTAACAGCCCTTGCTTAGGCTTGGCTTTTTGTACCTCAGGGATCGCAAGCTTTTGTACCAGATGGTCATTAATATGCAGCAGTAGCATCTGCTCATGCACTTCGCTGGTATCTATACCAACTCGATTTCCCTCTAACTCAAATTCAACATAGTGTGTTCGTGGGCTATCAAAACTAATTGCTTGGTCAGATTGAAAAATTTGCACAATTTTTTGCTCTGCAAGCATTAACCTAAATGCCTGCTCTGCAAGAGTTAATTGTATTTGAATCATAATACTTAAAGCCTAAAAAAGAGTGGCGTTAGTATACCTATTTTTCGGTTTTAATTTGTGAAATTATTTTATCCTAAATACTGACTTTTTCTTGGTTTGCAGCTACTTTTATACTAATACCTGCTTTAAATTCAAGGAGTGAATATGACCAAATTAGCCAAAAACATTCTCGTAGTTGATGATTCCAAAGCTATTTTAGTGGTGATGGAAGCTATTCTAAACGAACTTGAAATCCCCAATATTACAACATGCTTAAGCGCGCAAGAGGCATTGCATAAAGTAAAAAATGCCTCATTAAAATATGATGCAGTTTTCACTGACCTTAATATGCCTGATATGGATGGAATGGAGCTTATTAGGCACTTAGGTGATATGAATTATCCAGGTGCGATTGTTATTATTTCTGAAATGGATCATAAAGTTATTGATTTAGCAGCAGATCTAGCAAAAAGAAGTAATGCACATTTAATTGGTAACATAGTAAAACCAGTGCAGCTCACTCAAGTGCACACGCTACTTAAAAAACTAGACCATTTAGCTTCGCATATAGAAAAGCCCATTGAATCTATTGATGAATCACAGTTATTACATGCCATTAGCCACAATGAAATAACCCCCTTTTATCAACCAAAAATTAACCGCTACAAAAATAAAATCACCAGTGTAGAAGTGCTCGCGCGTATTGTCACTGCAAACGGGCAGCAGTTATTACCCGATCATTTTATTAGTGTTGCTGAAGATCTTGATTTAATTAATTTGATCACGTTCCAGCTGTTTGAAAAAGCCACTACAGATTTTATCGCATTGAAAGAATGCTTGGGTTATAAATTTAAGTTAGCTTTCAATTTGTCGCCTTGCCAGTTAGAAGATTTAAGCTGCCCCGACAAGCTAGCACTTATACTAAAGCTTAATAATTTAACGCCTAGCGAAATAATTTTAGAGATAACAGAACAACACGCTCTCTGTAGCAGCGCGCAATTAGAAACCTTGAATCGATTAAGAATTCGCGGTTTTGATATTTCTTTAGATGACTATGGCATCGGCTTTACTAATGTAAATCAACTTAAAACCTTGCCCTTTAGTGAAGTGAAAATTGATAGGACTCTAATTAGCCATATTGAAACCGACCAATTCTCTCAAGTAATCACCAGTAGCTTGGTTAATATTGCCATACAGGAAGGAATTTCAATTGTTGCAGAAGGCATCGAGCGCATTGAAGAGCTCGAATACTTAGACCGCTTCAAAGAATTTATCTTGATGCAGGGCTTTTTAATTTGCAAACCTAAATCAAGATCCGAATTCACTGCATGGGCAAAGTCATGGTTACAAATGGTTAAGGACACTAATCAACACTGACTTTATTTTTTATCGTCGCCTTCGTCTTCACTAAGTAATTTATCTGTATTGGCTAAACGCTGTCGCCAACGTTGCTTAGCGACCATTTGCATATCTGCAGATTGGTCACGTTCGTCCATAATATTAAGCCCCATTAATGACTCAATCATGTCTTCAAGGGTTACAATACCTTGCACATCGCCATATTCGTCAATTACCAAACATATATGCGTTCTTTGTGCTAATAAGGTGTGCAGTAGTGTAGGCACATAAAGCGTCTCTGGAACTGTATATAAAGGTTTAACTAACTTACTTATTTTGTAGTCTTCACCCAGTCGATGGTATGCCAGCATAATGTCGTTTTTATGCACAAAACCAATAATATCATCGCCATCTTTATCGTAAACTAACACACGCGAAAACGACGAAGACCCATGTTCAGCCAAATATTGGTGCACAGTGATATCTTTATGTACTTTAAATAATACAGTGCGTGGCGTCATTATGGAGTCGAGCGTAGCATGTCTAAAATGCAACAAACTACGAATAATTTCGGACTCTTCCTGATGTAGTGCGCCCGACTCAGTGCCAATGTCAGCCATTGCTTCAATTTCTTGTCGAATATAAAACGCTTCATCATAGTTGCGGCCCATCAAATTAGTTAGCTTTTCAGCAAACCATACAAAGGGTTTTAATAAAATGACTAAATACACCAGCCCTCGAGCTACAACTGGGGTCAATGCACGCCAATAATTAGCACCGAGTGTTTTGGGAATTATTTCTGATAATACTAATACAAGTAGTGTCATTATGGCTGATGCAATACCCACTGCGGCATCAGAGAAAACAACAGCTGCTTGCGCTCCTACACCAGCAGCACCTGCGGTATGCGCAACGGTATTTAAAGTTAAGATAGCTGCTAATGGTTGATCTACATTCTTTTTTAGTTTTTCAACACATTGAGCCAGCTTTGGGTTTTGTTTACGCAACAAAGCAACATAGCTTGGGGTGATGCTCAATAACACAGCTTCCATAATAGAACACAGGAATGAAATTAGAATAGCAACACACATGTAAACAATTAATAACGTCATTAAATCACTCTCATCGTTGGACTAATGAGCATCCTACCAATACATGATATATTTATCCAAATTATCGTTCTAAGGCTTAGCTATGACTTTCAATTTGTCTGTAAAATTATCAAATAAACGGGTGTTAAAGGCACTCAGTGTACTGGCTTTATACTCTGTCTCAAGTTCTGCTGGGGCTGCAGTGTTGAATAAGGATAACATCGCTTTTGCTGGCCCTTTGGCTGAGCAAATGCAAGTAAAGCCTTACCAAACTCCCCACCATGATGCAGCAATCAAAAATCTACTTCCGAGTTTACAAGCTAATAGCTCTCACATTTCAGTCTTTGGTGAGCAGCATAAATGGCAAGCATTGAGTAACGTAAACGCACTTACTCTGGGTGGAATACAGGCATTAAAATTTACCATACACACTGAACGTTTTAGTGAAGGTGCACTCAAGCTTAGCGGAATTGAAAAAGCCAAGTTGTTTATCGATGGCGTGGAGCTAACTGCCACCGATCATACTTACCAACTGGCACTAAGTAATGGCGAGCATAAAATTCTGATCATTGCAGAACAAGTCGCTAATTGGAATGAGGTGTCACTGGATTTTGAGCCTAAGTCAGAACATGACAAAATCACCATAAGTCAAAACCCGAGTAAAACTCTCTCTGCAAAGCAATTGTTTGATGCGCCGACTATAAGCATGTTGTCACTGTCACCTGATGCAGAACACTATATTGCCAGCACTCGCTCTTACAATGATGCTGCAGGCAATCAAGCACAAATAACAACGGTGCTTAAAGATCAAGACAACACAGTGCTTTATCGCTTTGAATCAGGCCAACCAAGTAATGTAATTTGGAGTCCTGATAACAAATCTGTTGTGTACTTAATTGACGGTAAATTAAAGAAATTAAATCGCAAAAACTTAGCACTTGATGTTATTGCTGAGAACTTAGAGGGCGCGAGCGCCTTTGCGTTTTATAACAACGATAGCTTAATTTTTACTTGGTCTAAGTATCCCAAAGCCGATACCAGTTTAACCAAGCATTACAGGGGTCTGCAAGATCGCTGGTCATATGCTCGCACCACTTCACAAGCTTATCTACTTGATATCAATTCTGGTTTAAGCAAAGCAATCAGCGAAGGTCCTTTAAACCATAGCATAGAAGACTTCAACAGCGAACAAGGTACAGTCTTATTAAGCCGAAGTGCTCACGCTATGGAAGCATCTACTCACCCTATCGCAGAGCTCGTTGAAACAACCCTTGCGACAGCAAAGCACAGTGTTTTAGGTCAATTTAAAACCTTTAATCAAGCTAAGTACACCGATGAAGGTATCTATGTTGTTGCAGGACCTGACTTTAAAGATGGTTTAGGCCGTAACATCCCACAAGATATGCTCGCCAATAACTATGATGGGCAGCTATATTTACTTGACTCTGATGGCAAAAAGGCCAAAGCATTGAGCAAAAACTTTGACCCAGCTATAGGTCAACTAAATGTGCTTAACAACGGTGATGCTGTTCTAAAAGTTACAGAGCAAGATACCCAACAACTGTATTTATTTGATTTAAGTAAAAACCGATTTAGCAAACTAAACTCTAAATTAGATGTTGTTGAGCAATTTAGTGTTTCTAAAAACCGCTCACCCGCTATTTTGTTCAGTGGCACAACAGCTTCTTCACCACAGCAATTAAAATATTTAAAGATCAGCAAAAATAGAGCAAGCACACTATGGGATTCGAAACCTTTAGCCTATGCGAATACGCAAATTCCAACGCTTGAAGAGTTTAACTTCACAAATAAACAGGGCGTTGAAATAAAAGGCCGCGTCTATTTACCAACCAATCTAGATAAATCTAAAAAGCATCCCGCTTTGATCTATTATTATGGTGGTACATCTCCGGTTTCGCGTGGTTTTACTGGTCGTTACCCATTTAACTTTTGGGCAGCTAATGGCTATGTTGTCTATGTTGTTCAACCAACTGGAGCAACAGGGTTTGGTCAAGAATTCTCAGCTAAACACGTCAATGCATGGGGTGAACATACAGCTGAGGACATTATGCAGGGCACTCAGGCATTACTTGAACAGTACTCATTTATTGATAAAAATCGTTTAGGTAATTTAGGTGCATCCTACGGCGGCTTTATGACCATGTTATTAGCGACTAAAACCGACATGTTTAGCGCGTCTATTGCCCATGCAGGTATTTCTAATATTACCTCGTATTGGGGTCAAGGTTGGTGGGGCTATTTATATTCTGGTGAAGCATCTAAAGGCAGCTTCCCGTGGAATAACAGTGAACTTTACAGTCAACGAAGCCCTGTTTTTCATGCAGATAAAGTAACAACACCATTACTTTTACTGCATGGAGACTCCGACACCAATGTGCCAGTTGGCGAAAGTCATAACATGTACACTGCACTAAAACTTCTTGGTAAGGATGTTGATCTGATTGAGTATAAAGGTGCTGACCATCAAATTTTTGCTCGCGATAAACGCTTTGATTGGTGGAGCACAATGCTTGCCTATTTTGATAAGCATTTAAAAGATGAACCACAATGGTGGCAATACTTATACCCTGAGAAATAATAAGGTATGAAAGAAAGGAAACAAAGCTTTCCTTTCTTTCTATTATTTGAGTTTATGCAAAGAAACTATCATAAACAGTACTTCAGTTGTTCTCTCCTTGCGCTAATGAGTGCTAATATGGAGACATCAATATAGGTAATTAAGATACTATGACTATTAATGTTTTACTGGTTGAAGATGATGAACTATTGGTTAAACGCATCATTAAACACTTTGCCCAGACTGAATTTCACATTGAAAATGATGCAACAGGTGCTCAAGCGCTTGAAATTGTTAGTTCACGTGAACATAGCAATAGTGCCATTTCACTTGCCATTGTTGATATTGTTCTACCTATGCGTGACGGGCTTCATTTAGCTAAAGAGCTCAATACCTTAACTGATATCGGTGTGATTATGCTTTCAAGCCGCGATTCACAAGCCGATAGAATTGCAGGCCTTGCCCAAGGTGCTGATGATTATATTTGCAAGCCAGTTGATCTTTTAGAGCTAGAGTTACGCATGCGTGCTCTGCACAAAAGGTTAAAAGGCAGCACCGATAATGACGAAAGTGAAGAGTTTATTGAATACGCCGACTTTAAACTCCATCCAGATAATCGCACACTGATTACTGCAAATGGCATTGAATCACGCTTAACTGAAGCAGAGCATAAAGTCCTTATATGCTTAATTTCGAACGCAGGTAAAGCGACGCCTAGAGAAAAAATATCAGAAGAAATAGGTCAACCTGATTGGAGCCCTAACGATCGAACTGTAGATGTTCTCGTTGGCCGTTTACGCAAAAAGCTGAGTGATGAAAAAGACCAAAAACGCATCGTAACTGTACGTGGCAAAGGGTACATGCTATCAATTTAAGCAAAATAACCAGCCGCTAATACTGTGTTAACTGCGAAATCAAACGCTCAAAGGCGCGATAATTAAGCGCCTCCTTTAATTGCGCTAATCCTATATTTTCCTTGCCTTTTAAATCACTAATTGTGCGCGCAACTTTTATTACCCGATGATAAGAGCGTGGTGACAATGACAGCTTTTCACTGGCTTTAGCTAAAAACTGTAACTCCGCGGGTGCTAATTCGCAGAATTTACTCATTTCTTTATTATTAAGCCGTGCATTTACTTTACCTTGTCTATTCAACTGGATGTCATATGCTGCTTCAACCCGCGCCCTTACCTGTGCACTACTTTCTTCGGGCGCTGTACTTTGTAACTGATTGCTACTCAACCGTGGTAGTTCTATTTGTAAATCAATCCGATCAATAAAAGGTCCTGACACTCGTGATAAATAGCGCATAACTTGATCTGGGGTTGCTCGCTTATCATTATGGCATCCTGTAGGGCTTGGGTTCAAAGCAGCAATAAGCTGAAACTGTGCAGGAAACTCCATTTGCCGCGCAGCCCTCGAAATAGTAACCGTGCCGGTTTCCATTGGCTCGCGCAGTGAATCCAATACTTTTCGTTCAAATTCTGGCAACTCATCTAAAAATAGTACACCATTATGAGCCAGAGATATCTCACCCGGTTTAGGATTTGAAGAACCCCCAACTAGGGCTACAGCTGAACAGGTATGATGAGGACTGCGAAACGGCCTTTTCCGCCAATTAGTTAAGTCGATTGATTGACCAATAATAGAGTACAACGCGGCACTAGAAAGGGCTTCTTCATCAGACATACTTGGCATAATTGTGGGCATACGCTGAGCAAGCATTGACTTACCTGTGCCAGGTGGCCCTAAAAAAAGTAAATTATGACCCCCGGCGGCCGCTATTTCCAATACCCTTTTAGCACCAGGCTGACCTTTAACATCACTTAAATCGTGAATAAAATGCGTGCAGTGAACACGCTCTTCATACTCAATGTTCAGTGGCAATGGTTGCTGATTCAACAAATCATTCCACACATCTTGTATTGAGTTGACCGCTTTACGAGACACGCCATTCACTAAGCTGGCTAAACTGTCATTTACAGCAGGCAGAAAACAACAACGCCCTTGCTCCTTAGCAGCCAATACCGACGGTAAAATAGCATTCACACCTCTTACTTCGCCATTTAACGCAAGCTCACCATAAAACTCATAGCGCTCTAATTCATTACAAACCACTTGTCCTGAGGCTACCAAAATACCCACAGCAATGGCTAAATCAAAGCGACCTCCATCTTTTGGTAAATCTGCAGGCGCAAGGTTAACGGTAATTCTTTGATCTGGAAAGCCAAATTGGGAGTTTTCCAGCGCACTTCTTACTCTGTCTTTTGATTCTTTGACAGAGGCTTCTGGCAAACCTACGATATGAAATGCTGGCAGACCATTACCTAAGTGAACTTCAACCATCACCTCTGGCGCTTGAATTCCTACCTGCGCACGAGAATAAATACGAGCTAACGACACATCCATTGTCCCTGTAATGTACTTTTTATTACAGTCTAGTCAGGATATTTAAAAATATGTAGTGTAAGTTGCCATTTCATTGCTGCAAGACGTAATAATAAGGTTGTTAGCATTGCTAAAACCATCGCAATTTCAGTCATCGCATTCAGTGAAACACTCTGAGTGTAAACTAACCCACCAGCAATACACGTAATGGCGTAAAGCTCACCTTTTAACAACATCGGGATATTACCTGCTAATACATCGCGTATCATACCGCCAAAACAACCTGTGATAATTCCCATAATAATCGCAGTGGTCGCAGGCATGCCTGCGAGTAGCGCTTTTTGCGTCCCCATTACAGCGAAAAATGCTAACCCAAATGCATCTGCAATTTGTAAGTGGTAAAGCGGTATCGATTTTTGCTTGTTGATCAATCTAGCTGTAATAAATACTGCGGCAAAAATAGCAATAAAATAACTTTGATCGTGCAGCCAAAATACCGGCACATCCAAGATCAAATCACGCACTGTTCCCCCACCAATAGCCGTAACAGTAGCGAGTACAAAAACACCAAAGCCATCCATTTTTTTATCGTACGCAATCAACGTGCCTGATACTGCAAATACGGCAACGCCAATTAAATCAAACCAGTGGTAAAGTTCAGTCATAGTTGTCGCTAAAAAGTAAACTAGGCGATTGTTTTAACACAATCATCAGCCACTTTTAAGCAATCTTAATAATTAATCTGCTTTTGCCGTCAATTCGATAAACTCAAGGCTTTGCGTCATGATATTTTCAGCCAATGTGCCATCAGAAAAAATTGATTCTTTATCAGCTGCTGAATCAGGGTTTGCAACCAGTTTTTTATAATCACTTTCAAGCTCAGCCCACAAGCTTCGCTGTTGTGCATTTAGTGAAGAAGTTTGCTTTCTTACCTTGTTTGCCTCTGAATAAGCTTCCTGTGCTTTTTCATATGCATTAACGATATCCTCTTCACTGCCTGAGCTGGAAAACAGATTATCACTAAACGCACTGACATCCTGCTGCACAGACTCAACTGTTTCACAGCCTGTAAGTGCGACCAAAAATATAACCAATAAGATTTTATACATTTTCTTAATCCTTAAAATAAAACGGAGCCGTTAGGCTCCGTCAAATGCTATTGTTTTATAAAGCTACCCATTACACTAATATGCAGGCTTGGATCCTCCTTATCAGGATGATTACCCGGTACTGTGACGCTAAAGGCTGCCACAGCATAGCCGTTCGCTATTACAGAGCTAGGAGTAATAATCATACCAAAGGTCGTATCTTGCGTTGCCGACTCAGGGCTTATTAACTTTAAACTCCCTAATTCAAGTGACCAGGCTCCCTCTCGAACTGTACCATCTAAATCAAAGCTAGCGGTTCCATCGCTGCGAACTTCAATCGCACGTTCAGTAGTAGTACCTTGCTCCATAAAACTAAATACATAATCACCAATAATATCTGCTGCGCTAAACTCTATTGGTTCTACGACGTTAGTTACTCGCTGGTCCACACCAAAGTCATTACCATCAAGCCACACCAATCTATTACCCTCACCCTTAATCACAACATAAGGTTCAATTTCCTCTGGCTCATCAGCTTGCATCTGATTAAGGTAGTAATCCAAGGTGACACTTAACAGTTCAGGATCGCCAGACGGATCTGCAGTATAAGTGTAAGTACCCGCATTAATTGCTGGTGTAAAACCAACCTCATGATCAAATTCAGTGAAATAACCATCTCCTTTAAACACTGCTAAGAAAAAGTCATTATTGGTAATTGAACCACTAAAGTAAGCACCTACATGAGGCTTACTTGGGTCATAAATACGGGTAAACCTATAATCCCCTTCACCTTCTACTGAAAAAATCAGCTCATCTGCATTAACCGTAATTTTTAATGGCTCGTCGCTGTCATAGCCAAATGCCCCATTAGTGTCTTCAGTTAAATTAACAGTAAGATCTCCTGTTGCTTCATTCCAAGTAAAATCACCTATTTCATAGCCAGGAAAAGCGTCAGTCTCACCTTCTACCGCTATTGATTGAATTTGAATCCACTTGCCATCACGCAAAACCAGCACTACATCAGGTTCATCGGCCAACTGCCATGCACCATCGAGCGGGTGTGTAGGTTGAGGACGAACAGTTTGTACATTTTCGGCTGCCATTGCTTCATCAAAGTACCAAGCTTGTGTATTTGCTTCATTACAGACTTCGCCCTGAGCATAAATACACACAGTGAGGAAGTTGCGATCAAAGTCCTTTATTTCGATTTGTTGATCACTAAATAAAAGTTTCCCAGAAGCTAAACTATAATCGTACGACTGCGAAACACCTGAGTTAGTAAAGCTAATTGTGTAACTACTAGGCTCGCCTTGCGAGTCATAGTTTGTCGCAATAGTTATTGTTTCTACCCCTTTGCTATTAGGCGTAAACAGTTCGATATAATTTACATTGGTTGGGTATCCGTTCTCATCAAAGCCTGGGTTCTCTTGAATCCAATAGGGTGCAAAACGTGTAACACCATACTCACCATTTGCAACTGAGAAATTACGAAGATGGGAGGAGTAATTTTGCGGCCTTTCTGAACCATCAAAATTAAAGAACCTGTATTTACGATAGGTAAAGTTTTGGTCATTGGCTGTTGCCAATAAACGTTGTGAAAACTCGCTGTATACTTGGCAGGTTTGGCCTTCAGGACACACTGGTTGAACACCGTTATCAGTGAAGTAGTTATAACGTAAAAACTCACCCTCACTGCCGATTTGCCACGAACGATAATCTTGGTTCAAATTAAAGTTCATTAAGCCATCAGCATACACATCGTAATGTAAATCAGTCTGTGGCGCGTTGTATCCCCGATAGATTGTCCATTTGCCCAGCAATTCGTTTGCACTAAATGCTAATTGATTATCTTTGATCATTAAGCCAGATGAAGTACGTGTTGATTCATCTGCTTTGGCGTTTAGTGATGACACAAATTGATACCCTACTTGAACATCCTTGATCAACCAAAACTCATAATCAAACACGGCCTCTTCATTGGTGTTGGTAATCACTAAGCGATTATCAATTATTTGCCAAGTGATACTAACAGGTGCTTTATCATTATCTCTGAGCGTTCCCGCACCGCCAGCAAGTAAATCAAATGATACGGCACTTCTTAAACCTTGAAATTCACTTGCACCATCAACAACCCAGGTGCCTAGTAGTTTATCGGCCGTAATGGCTATCGTCTGTTGCTTTTCAATTAAACTAAAGTTGGTTGTGCCTTCATATGAATCGTGAACATCACCTGTGCTGCTCCAGCGTCTTTCAAACTTTCTGTAAAGTTCAACGGTTTTATTCACATCGTTCTCAAGGAGTATGGTCATACCTAACTCTACTAGGTACTGACAACTCTCCTGCTGCTGATTATTCTCATCCATCATCATGGCGCAGCTCTCTAAAGCGGCCTCATCAAGTACCATGCTTATCGAGGGCCCAGTTTGTTGCCACGTAAAGTTTGTATCAAAACCAGTAAAACTAATGTAGCCCTTTTCCTCATCAAGAAGATGTAATTGCGCCGCAGCTGCGCGGTAAGATTGTGGCATTGTCAAAATGAATTCACCGGTTACATCACCAATGGTTTTGTCAATCAGGTCATCATCGTCTTTAATCGCTTTTTTAGTGGCCTCGATTAAGTCAGGGTCTTGACTCTCAACAGTGTTCACGAAGTTGTCAATATCGTTTGAATTAGACACTAACGCCAATGTTGAATCCACGCCTTCAGGGAGGGTATAGTTTTCATCATCTACTATAATTTTAATTAAAGATGCTAGTAATAGCTTTTCATTTGCATCAACAGCTAACAACGCATTTGAAAGTGAAGCTTCGTCTTGCACATCGCCATTATCGCGTTTAACCAAAGCATATTCAGCTGTACTCACATTGGTGATGTTCACGCCGAAGTTTTCATTTTTTGTCAAAGTCGCATCATCACCTGCTTGTGTAATTAAGGTTGCAACTGACTTTAACTGCGATACAAATTCAACTTCTGGGTTGATAGCGTTGTTCCCCAGTGCCACTAACCTTACAAGCTTATTAGCAAACGAGTCATCCACTTCAACTTTCACTGTGTATTGACCCGTTTCATCGGCGGTGACTTCAAAAAGGTCATCACCCACTTGAACAGCTATATTTGAAGAGACAATAGGCTCATCTGTGACAATTCCTGTAATAGTCACACTGAGCACTTCACGCTTTATATTAACCGTGATTTGAGCACTTTTGGTCGCACCTTCATTATCCGTCACCGTCACTTCAAGTACTAAATCGGTATCTTCTTCGATATTAGGCGCAGTAAAGCTAACATTTTCACTATCACTACCTGCTAACGTGACTGTAGGCCCTGAAATGGCTTGCCATGCGTAGCTTGTGATACTGCCATCACTGTCGCTGGCAACAGCGGTCAAGGACAACTCTTTTCCCTCGTTAACTTCTGCGTCACCAGAAATACTCACAGTTGGGCTGTTATTACTTATAGCTGGGGGCGTGGAGTCGCCACTATCGCCGCCTCCGCCGCCACAACCTGTGATAATAAAAGCACTCGTCAATAGTGCCAAAACACTCGAACGATGAAGCCTATTTGATACACTCATTTTATTTCCTTTTTCCCTGTTGCTGGCCCTATGTAAATCAATAAAACTGATTACACGACACAGATAAGCCAAATGAATAAATCAATAAATGAAAATAGAATGACGAGATACATCTTTTGCAAAATTAATTGGCAAATCCACTTATGCAATTGAGCCGCTATTCCATTACTCAGGTATCAATTTTTGGAGCACCTTTTCTACAAAAAGTAACTGGGATGATTCTAGTTTAACTTACTAAACACGGTGACTACATATGCGACCAATTTGTACTCATTCCCGACAAGTTTATAATTTTCAATATGATAGAGGCGTGAAACACTTGTGATATGAAATATTCTAATCAGGTATTGGCAAAGCAATAAAAGAAAAATAGCAGAGGCTAGCCTACTCTCCAGCCTCCACTTAAGGAGAGAAATTCGATGATTTATACATATTTACTATATGTAAGTGTCAGACCCATTAAAGCGAAGGGAGTTACATGCTAAAAAGGATGAATAAAGCATACCGCAAGACGCAAAAAAAACAGCGTCCATATCCGACCAATTTGTCTCCTCACACGACAAAGTAATAACTTTCAACTAATTAGATAACTGATATTCCTTTGCTGTCATCCCATATTTAGCTTTAAAGGCCTTAGAAAAATAAGAACGCGAGGTAAAACCGACATCTTCTATTACTAAATTTATCTGCCGACCCTGCAGTAATAAGTCTGCAGCCTTAGTAAGACGAAAATCTCGGATGAACTCAGTTGGGGAAAGGTTAATAAGCACTTTCAATTTTCGCTGAAATTGACGTTCACTAAGCGCTAACTCTTTTGCGCAACGTGGCACCGTCAGCTGCGTATCCGAGTAATGTAGATCTAGAAACGCATTTAAATTAACTAATAATTGTGTGTCTTTGGGATCTCGATTCACCGTACCACTTTTTGTTGATTCAGCTTGAATCTCATGTGGAGTATGTTGATGATATGTATTTTTCCATGCAATCCAATTATCGACTTTAACCAATAGCTCATCACGGTCAAAAGGCTTAGTAATGACATCGAGCGCAAAATGATTAAGTCCTTTTAAGCGGCTTTCGTGATCGCCTTTAGCGGTTAAAATAATAGCCGGAATATGGCAAGTAATACGACAGTTATGCGCTTCTTTTAATAGAGCAAATCCGTCCATTTTTGGCATCATCAAATCTGTAATTAATAAATCAGGTACATGCTTTTGCATTAATTCCATCGCAACTTTACCATTACTGGCCATCAGCACCTGATATTTAGCAGCTAACTCATTGTAAAGGTAATGCCTTAATTCATCATTATCTTCAGCAACTAACACGGTTGCCAAATCATCTTCGTTAAGATGTTGCTTAGTTTTGATTTGAAGATTATGTTGACTTTGCAATTGCTTAGGAGCACAAACCAGAGCGAATTTAACACTAAATTGAGTGCCTTTGAGCAATGTACTTTGTAGCTCAATTTGTCCAGCGTATTTATCTACGAGCTTTTTAACAATAGATAAGCCTACACCGCTGCCTTCTACATTTGTATTGCCTGCTGTTCGGTAGAACAAATCATAGACTTTACTGGCTTCCACCTCAGCAATACCCCGTCCAGTGTCTTTAAACTCTATTACTGCCTGTTGCTGCAAAGCATAAACCTTTAACTCAACTCTGCCTTGTGTAGTAAATTTGAATGCATTACTTAGCAGGTTATTAAATATTGTGATTAACCCTTCTCTGCTAGCGTGGATATAAAGAGCTTCTTCAATATCATATTCGAACACAATATCTTGCTCACCTAACACACTAAACTGCTCAGCAACCTCTCTGGCTATTGCCGACAATGAAATAGTTTTTAGTTCTTCATCATTGCTTTGATCAAAGTGCGTTAACGTAAGTAACTTATCTACTAATCCCTCGAGCCGTCGTGAATTGCGCAAAATTAAATCCAGATTAGCTCTTTTATTAGGGTTACTCTCATTCGTTAACAATGCCTGTGTTGGTGCAACAAGCAAGCTAAGCGGGGTTCGTAGTTCATGGGATGCATGAGTAAAGAAGCGAACTTTGCTTTCTAACGTGTGCCCAAGCGCAGTAGCTTGCTTTTCAATCACTGACTTTTGCGACTCAATCTCTTGGGTTCTCAATACCACGCAACGCTCTAGTTCACTCTTTTGATTACGTAATCGCTGTGTCCATAGACTAATACATATCCAAACAAATATTGCACACAAGAGGCAATAAATAAAATAAGCCAATGAGCTTTGCCACCACGGAGTAAGTACATGTAGGTTTAACATCAACGGAGCGAGTGCTTTCCCACCTAAATGTGAATTTGCTTCAACAACAAGCTGATAATTTCCTGCCGGTAAATTTGTATAATCAATCGAAAGACTTGCTCCTTTCGCTGAACGCCATTGTTGTTCAAAGCCAATTAATCGATAGCGATAGACATTGGTTTTAGGTTCTGAGAAGTGCAAAAGATTAACGGCAAGCGAAATACGTTTTACTGAGTGAGGGATCTCCAGTTGACGATTTTTCTCAACCTCATAATGCATACCTAATTGGCTACCCATGCTGTTGCTTAGAGGCTGGTCATCAAACTTTAGCTTGGTTAATGCTAGTTTAGCAGGTAGTTGAGGTTGGTATTCATCGGACGAAAAAACGGTTAGGCCTTGTGTTCCGCCAAAAATGACTTTTCCTTGCCGCGTTTTGAGATACGCCCCTGCATTAAACTCATTTCCTTGAATGCCATCTTTTGCTTTAAAGTGCCTAATGAGGCCAGTCGAGCTATTAACTTTAGCAAGGCCATTGTTAGTACTGAGCCAAACCGATTCCTCGCCTTGTGCAACCAAACCATATACAACTTGGTTAGGTAAGCCATCATCCAACCCGATGTGTGTAATTTGCCCTGTGCCTGCTTTTATAATATTGACCCCATTAGAGGTTGCCAGCCACATATCTCCGTTATCACGTAGTAAGAATGCTCGAACTGTATTGTGGCTTAACCCTTCGCCTGAAGGACGCTTTGTAAAATGGGAGAGGGAATCTAACTCGGTATTATACTTATAAGCACCAAAGCCATCTGTCGCAATCCAAAGCTCATTATTTTGCCCGTGATAAAGGCTGGTCACTCTTGGGGCATCTATGAGCAAAGTTGTATTGGGTTGCGGCTTACTGTAGCTAATAAATTTTTGCGATTGAATATCAAATTTGAATAAGCCCCCACCATTCGTTCCCACCCATACATTGTTGTTACTATCGGCTAATAAGCTATAGATACTATTCTCATACAACCCATGCTTCCCCTCCTCTGCATGATATGCGATCAATTCACCTTGTTTGGTGATAACATTAATGCCGCGCTCCCACGTTCCAATCCACGTATTGCCTAACCCATCTTGGGTAATGACTTTGATTGCGTTGCTTGATAATGCTATTGGGGATGAATGTTTATCTAGGTGGTCTACACGGTTAAAGTTTTTATCAAGGATATCAATACCGGCCCCCCAACTCCCATACCATAGCCGCTGCTTAGAGTCTTCATGAAGAGCCCAAGCATCATTACTGGATAAAGGGGCTGGTTTACGTAATTTAGTAAAGCTCAACGAGGCTGGATCTAACTTGCTAATACCATTCGCTGTACCAAACCACATAATACCTGATTGATCTTTAAATACACTGTACACACGATTATGCGCTAAGCTGTAGCGATCAAAAGGGTCATGTTTTAAATGAGTGAAGCGCTGTGTTTGCTGGTGATAAATACTGACACCACCACCACGTGTTGCAAACCAAGTTCGGCCTTGCTCATCGAATTCAATATCACGGATTTGGTTACTTGAAATGCTCTCAAAATCTTGTTCATCATGGCGCCAATTGGTAAATATCCGTTTTGTTAAATCGATTTTATAAGCGCCGCCTCCTTGGGTTGCAATCCATACGTGAGCATTAGCATCTTGCTTAATGGCATAAATACTTGGATAGATAGGCTCAGCTTTAAAGATGTCTTCTAACATAGCTGGCAATAAGGTGTCGGTTTGTAAATCATAGTGGGTTAAACCGCTACCATTACTGCCAATCCATAGAATATTATCTATTTTTTCAAGTGCGTAAATCGGCTTTTTTAGATTATCGACGAGCGTATCAATTTTTGATGAGTCACGGTTTATACGATACACAACACCGTCAAACGTACCAACAAACAGCCATTTTTCATAAAGGAGTAGTGCAGTAATGCGCTTTTCATTTAACAAAGGAGTAGAAAAAGCGTAATTAAATAAGTTTAACTGATTAACCCCCCCATAGCGCGTGCCAATAACTAACTGATTTTGATTATCTAGGGATAATGGGTAAATGTAATTGTTTGCCAACGAATTACTATTTTTATCCGAGGCCTTAAACACTTCGAAACGGTTCCCATCAAAACGGTTTAAACCATCTTGTGTTGCAAACCACATAAAACCAAGTTCATCTTGCTCTATGCTAAACACTATACTTTGAGACAAGCCATCTTCTATTGTGTAATGCTCAAAAGCCGCTAAGGCATTACTTAATTTGAGTAAGATTAATACACCAAGTAAAAACCCTAGCTTTAACCGCATCAAAAACCCTTTACTCTACTCATTCCATATAGGTAAAGCTTAGCTGAAACCTTTTGTTTACACACGTAATTTAACGTGATTAAAGCAAATTTACCCGTATTGAATACTTAGTGAAGTAAGCGCCCCATTTTTTTTAGCTGCCTATATCGTATAATTAATGTCATACCCCTTAAGAGCATAAAGCAGGTCATTGCTAGCCATAAACCATGATTTTGCCAAGAATGAAAAACAAAAAACACGCCCGCAAAGCCCACGCTTGCTGACAATAACATACTATTACGCATGTCTTTTGCTCGCGTTAACCCAACAAATACACCATCAAATAAAAAACAACTCATTGCCGCTACAGGTAACACAATAAGCCAAGGCAAGTACACCGTGGCCGTAGCTATAACCTCAGGTACATCAGTTAGTAAGGCGATAATCTGCTTCCCTAATAAGGCAAAAAGTACACTATAGACCAAAGCAAAAATTGCTCCCCAAAATAAACTAACTCGAACCCACAAATGTATTTTACGCTCACTATTTTGACCCTTAGCCTGTCCGACCTTTGCTTCGCTTGCATAAGCAACTCCGTCAAGAGCAAAACTAACCAGCATTAAAAAGTTAAGCAATACAGCATTTGCAGCCAAGGTGATATCGCCTATTCGTGCCGCATAAAAGGTCATAAAGCTAAAACACAACTGTAAAATAAGAGAGCGAATAAAAATATCACGGTTTAAGCTCAGCAAGTCCAGCATTTTGGCAATACTAAACCAATCGCCAAAAAATAATGGTACCGACTTTTTAGCTGCTAATTTTAAAACCAAAAAAGTAGCAAATATAAACGCGGTATAATCTGCAATTACAGAAGCCCATGCCGCGCCAGCTACTTGCCAATCTAAGTAAACAACAAAATAAATATCGAGCACAATATTGGTAATATTAGTTGCTAACAATAAATAAAAAGGACCTCGACCATAATGCACACCCAACATCCACGCCAATAAAACCAAATTACATAACGCAGCAGGCGCGCTAAAAATACGAATATCAAAATAAATATACGCCTGCTCCAGGACAGCATCACTGGACCCTGATAAATACGCAATTAAATCCTTTATCCACGGTGATGCTGCAAGTAAAGTAAACGCAACAACAAGAGCTAGCAATAAACTGCGCTTTAATAAACTTGCCAGCAGTACTTTATCCTGCCTACCATACGCTTGAGCAACCAAACCTGTGGTACTCATTCTTAAGAAGCCTGCCAGCCAAAACAATAATGAAATGACTGCAGCGCCCAGCGCTATACCTGCAAGATAATGCGCACTCCCTAAATGCCCAATGACCGCTGTATCAACTATTCCTAACAGTGGCACGGTTATATTTGATAAGATCATCGGACCCGCTAATAACAACAAGCTTTTATGGTGTGCTTTATGAACTTTAATAAATTGTTTCACTGTGTTTTATCTATCCTTTTTTACCTATCGTTTTCTGTAAAAAGCGCGATTATTCTACAGTATCATCATGTTAGCGAAACGCTGCCCGCAGTTACTAGCATCAGTGCTACAAACTTTGAAGCGCATTTAAGCTACCTTAAACAACATGACTTTAATGTTATTCCATTAAATGAATTAGTAAACTCTTTACAACAAGGCCAAAGTTTACCTGATAAAACACTCGCAATTACCTTTGATGATGGTTACAACAACAATTATGACCAAGCCGCTCCTATACTTGAAGCATTTAATTACCCCTATACCATTTTTGTAAATCCAAGATTGATTGATGAAGGCAAAGGTTATGTTATGGGTTGGGATAAACTTAGAGAGCTTGCCAAAAAAGGGGCGCTGATCAGCAATCATAGCTCACAACACGATTACCTCCACCAACGCCAAAGTGGTGAAAGCGACGCACAATGGAAAGCGCGAATTAAAGACGATATTTTATTTTCGCAAAAGCGCATTAAAGAGGAAATTGGTCATGATTTTAAATACTTAGCTTATCCTTATGGTGAGTTCAATAACCAGCTTCAAGAATTAGTAAAAAGCCTTGGTTTCATTGGTATTGGCCAACACTCAGGAGCCATTGGCGTAAACTCTGACTTTACCCGCCTACCTCGCTTTCCAGCATCGGGGTTTTATAGCAAATTGGATACACTAAAAACCAAACTGAGCTCCCGCGCATTTAACATTAAAACTCTTACATACTCTGATAGTGTGACGAACGAAAACCCACCCACCATCAGTATTCAATTTGAAATGGGTGACTTTCATAAAAGCCAGTTGGCCTGCTACATTTCTGGTATCGGGCAAGCACAGCTTGATTGGATTACAAAAGATACGGTTACCGTACACTCCCCTAAAAAGTTAAATTTGGGGCGTTCGCGATTTAACTGTACCGCGCCATCGAAAGCTCATAAAGGGAGCTATTACTGGTTTTCCCAACCATGGGTGATCACACAGTAACTAATAGTGACCCACTAAATAAAGCAAGGGCTACTTAGTTGGGCTGTTTTTGTGCTTTCTTCAATAGATAGTCAGCTACTTTCTCAAGCGGTAAAACATCACTGGCAGCCCCTAATTCAATCGCCGCTTTAGGCATACCCCAAACCACGGATGTAAGCTCATCTTGTGCAATTGTATAGGCCCCATTTTGCTTAAGCGTTAATAAACCCTTCGCTCCATCATTACCCATGCCTGTTAGGAGTGCTGCCATGGTGTTTTTAGGGTGTATACTAACGAGCGAGTTAAACAACACATCTACTGCAGGCCGATGGCGATTAATTGCGGCTGACTCATCCAACTGACAAACCAAATGACTACCACGCTTAACAACACTTAAATGTTTATCGCCTGGCGCAATAAATGCCCACCCAGGCGCCAGTTTATCTCCGTGCTCAGCCTCTTTAACGTTAATAGTGCAAGTTCTATCCATTCGTTGAGCAAACGAGCTACTAAATACTGGCGGGATATGTTGTGTTATAACAATAGAAGGGCAGTTCTTAGGCATCCGAACCAATACTTCTTTAATTGCTTCTGTTCCACCTGTGGATGCACCAATGGCCAAAATAGCAGAAACGTTAAAGTTTGCCATTAAGCTTGGCTCTATCAACTGATTATGTGATGCTTTAAACGGGCGCACGCGTGCACTTGCAGCCGTTCGCACTTTTTGCTGCAGCACTGCGGCATACTGATTGAATTGCTCAGAGACATTAACAGTCGGCTTGGCTATAAAATCAACAGCCCCCAACTCCAGCGCTTCTAGCGTAACGGGTGAGCCTTTTTGAGTTAACGTTGAGATCATAACGACTGGCATTGGCCGTAAACGCATTAAGTTTTTTAAAAAACTGATACCATCCATTTTTGGCATTTCAACATCCAACGTTAAAACGTCAGGCTTTAACTGCTTTATCATTTCTCGCGCTTGATATGGATCTTCGGCACACCCAACTACTTCAATATCGTCTGGCTCACATAAAACATCGGTTAAAATTCTCCTAATTAAAGGTGAATCATCAACAACTAAAACTTTGATCATGACGATCTCCTAAAACAGCTCGATATCTGTTTTCGAGTCTTGTTTTTCTATATCATGCAGGTATCGCACTTCACGTTTTTCTAATGCATCACTGTGCATTTCACGTAGTTTTTTTACTTGCGCTTTGCCTGTTTGGGGATTAAATACAACCTTTCTGGGCCAAGGGCCGCCGACATCATGAGAAACAAGGTCTAATCCTTCTTCTTGCACATAAGAGTATGCAAAACGAATATTACCTAAACCTATGTCTGTCATGGAACGTATGATCTTACCGCCACCAAACAGTTTAACTTTTAAGTTTTTTTTGGAACCACCATTTTTAAGAATTTCATTTATCAAGAATTCCATGGCCCAGTTTCCATAACGACAATTTAAACTGTGGGCACTGGTTTGATCAACCCCTTTCTCTGCTGGAAGCATAAAGTGATTCATCCCGCCAATACCTAATCGTTCATCATAAACACACGCAGCAATACAAGAACCAAGTACAGTACTGATCAACTCTTCATTTTTAGAGACATAAAATTCACCCGGCAATACTTTAACAATAACTTGTTTTTGCCCCGCATCCCAAAATCGTTTTACGTGCTCAAAACCTGGTAGCACGGTTTTAAATTGACTATTCATCCGCTACCTTTTGATACATTGTTTTACCTAAGTTTTTAAATTCATTGTGCTCTTTACCCATACTCTCTGAGTGACCTAAGAATAAGTGGCCACGGGGTGCTAGAATGTCACAATAACGCTTAAACAATTGATCTTTAGTTTCCTTATCAAAATAAATAACCACATTGCGACAAAAGATCACATCAAATGAACCTTTCATTGGCCACTGCTGTAACAAATTTAGTCGTTTAAAATGTACTTTTTTTTGCAGTTCAGGTTTAACTTTGTAAGATTCACCATTTTTACTTTTCAAAAACCAACGCTTTAAATGATGAGATTCAAGTCCATTTACGTTAGCAGCCGTGTAACTGCCGTACTGCGCTTTACTCAGTACATTAGAATCAAGATCGGTGGCTAAGATTTTAACATCCCACCCACTTGGAAATAACCCCTCTAACGTCATAGCTAAGGTGTAAGGTTCTTCGCCAGTAGAGCAACCAGCAGACCATACTCTTACACGCTTAGACGCTCGATTAGCTAGTAGTAGTTTAGGGACTACCTCTGATTTGAGGTATTCAAAATGATGGGGTTCACGAAAAAAGGAGGTTAAATTTGTCGTTATCGCATTGATAAAGTCACTAAACTCTTGTTCTTTATGCGTCTCTAAATATTCTAAATATTGCTTAAAATTAGCCAAATTCAAAGTGCGAATACGCCGAGCTAAGCGCGAATAAACCATTTCTCTTTTATGGTCACCCAATACAATCCCGCATGCGTTGTAGACGAGTGATGCAATTTTTTTAAAATCACTGTCCGTCAATAAAAACTCTTTCATTGCACATACTCACACTATAATGACTAAATTGAGTCGAAAAACCCATTTATGAAATAAGGTGACTTTCAACTTGCCATGTACGCTTTGATTTACCTAAGTAAACAGCATTCACTGCGAAGGTAACTTATGAAAAGTACGCATAAACTACTCAAGTAAAATGAATGCCACAAAATATAATACGTTTCAGCTTTGAACTTATCGATAGTTAAAAGACCGGCATTAAAAACCTCTAATGCCGGTCAAAAAGTTAGAACTCTTCCCATTCATCTGATGAATCAGCAAAGTCATTACCTCGAGGCGCACTACGAATATTACGACTGTGACCTTTAGGTGTTTCAATCACTGATGATGTCGTTATCGTTGATGACTCTTGTTGATTCAAAGAAAAGAAATTTAACAAGCGACGCATATCATTTGCCTGCTCTGCCATAGACTCTCCAGCGGCAGACGCCTCTTCGACTAGCGCGGCATTTTGCTGAGTCATTTCGTCCATTTGAGATATCGCTTTGTTGACCTGCTCAATACCTGAACTTTGCTCTTCTGATGCTTGCGCAATATCAGAAATCATCTCTGTCACTTTCTGAACAGAACTTACAATTTCTTGCAATGTAGCGCCGGATTCATTCACCAATAATGTGCCATCCTCAACTTTACCAACGCTATCTCTGATTAGCTCTTTAATCTCTTTGGCTGCACCTGCTGAGCGCTGAGCAAGATTTCTAACTTCACCAGCAACCACCGCAAAGCCCCGCCCTTGCTCACCTGCTCGAGCCGCCTCGACAGCCGCATTCAGTGCAAGCAGATTAGTTTGGAATGCGATTTCGTCAATAACACTGATTATATCGGCAATTTTTTTACTCGATTCATTAATCGCTGACATACTCGCAACAGCGCGATTAACCACTTCGCCGCCTTCTAATGCTTTATCTCTGGTTTCTTCGGCAAGTCCATTGGCCACTTTAGCGTTATCCGCATTTTGGCGTACTGTACTTGTCATTTCTTCCATGCTTGAAGCCGTTTCTTCCAACGAAGATGCTTGCTCCTCTGTACGTTGACTTAAATCAGTGTTGCCCTGTGAAATTTCTTCAGCTCCACTTGCTACCAAAGTTGCCGATGAATTAATCCGATGCATAACCTCAGTGAGCTTATCAGCCGTTGCGTTGGCATCTTGTTTCAGCTTATCAAAAGACCCTTGGTAGTCTTTCTCTATTCGCTTGGATAAGTCTCCCGTCGCCATTGCGCTGAGCATTTGACCTGTATCGGCCACAGCGTCATCAACAATACTCACCAAGCTATTCAAACCAACCGATAATCGTTTAAAAAACCCTGCTTTATCTTCTTCATTTATACGACTGTTTAATTCGCCAGACCCAGCCGCTTTAATAAGATCGTTAATTTCTTTCTCTATCGCCACTTCATCAGTGCGATCGACCCATTCGACAACCGTTCCAATACGCTCTTTTTCTGGCGTGAATATAGGGTTGGCAACAAGTCCAAATGTTCTTCCTCCCACTAAGATTTCAGCTCGGTAGGTGGTCGATAACGTGTTTAATAGCCCCCTTTGATGTGCAGGATTCTTATGGAAAACATCGATATTTTGACCCAATAACTTGCTACTATCAAAATTCGGTAAATCTTTGCGTAAGTCCGACTCAGCAGCACGCATCATATTAGTGACGGCTTCATTGAGGTAAATTATGTTGTTTTCTGCATCGGCAATCATGGTGTTTGTGGCGACTCGATCTAGTGCACGACGAACCCGTAAGTTTTCTTGCGCACTCTTTTCTTCCTCTTGCGCTTTATGTTCACTTTCAGTGATATCCTGCCATTCAACAATCGTCCCTAACCGCCTTCCATCGTCATTTACCCAAGGCGTTGCGATCAACTCAAAGATCAGCCCTGCTAACGTTAATCGGGCATGATGCGGTTGCTTCAACTCTTTTAAAAGGTGGCGTTGATGGGATGCCTGCTTGTGAAAATCATCAACACATGTGCCAATTAAATTAGCCACTGAGAAACTCGGTAGAACCGTTTTTAATTGTGTCTCTCTGGCGCTGAGCATTTTTCTAACTTCTTCATTCACAAATATGATTTTAAGATCATTATCAGCAATCATTACATTAGCTTGGCATACTTTTAAAGCACTCGCTAAATCAGCACTGACACGTGCTTTTTCAGAAATTGCTTTTTGATCGGAAATATCACTCGCATATTTAATGACCTTAACCGGATTACCTTTTTGGTCAAAAATAGGGTTATATGACGCTTGTATCCAAACTTTTTTACCACCTTTACCAACGCGAAGGTATTCACCTGAGTCAAAATTACCACTCCCTAGTTTTTGCCAAAACTTTTGATACTCCTCAGATTTTGCATAGTCAGGATCAACAAACAGACTGTGATGCTTGCCTTGTATTTCAGATAAGCTATAACCGACGGTTGCTAAAAAATTATCATTAGCCGTAATAATGCTGCCATCTAAATTGAATTCTATAACCGCTTGAGACCTATTAATGGCTTGTACTTTACTTGTGGCGTCCACTGTTTCTTTTTTAAGGGCAGTAATATCTGATGCGAGTAGAACTATTTTAGTAACATTTCCCTGCTCATCTATAACAGGGCTGTAATTTGCCTGAAGCCAAATCTCCTTTTCATCATTGGCTAATAAGCTAAATTCACCGTTAACTGACTCGCCGCTTTTCACTCGCTGCCAAATCGATTTACTTTGATTCTCTTCTGTTTCACTAGCTCTAATAAACACACTATGGTTTTGGCCTTGTAGCTCTTCTAGGCGATAACCCATCATATCTAAAAAGTTATTATTTGCTGTTATCACTGTGCCGTTTGGCTCGAACTCAATAACAGCCAATGATTTTTTTAATGCAGCTATTACTAAATCATTTTCTGATTTTGGCTGCTTTGAATTACTAAACCACCCCATGCCCATCACCTTTTATTACTTAATTAACTAAAATGAACAGTTAAATATCCATCGTTTTTTTCAGATCTAATAACGCAACCATCTTTTCACCAACATTAACCAGTCCTGCAACAAATTCTGAATTATCTGAATCTGTAAATGTTGGAACCATTTTGGCGTTTTTTTCAATAATGCTATAAACATCAGATACCGCATCAACAACCATGCCCATTATTTTTGTTTTCTGCCCTAAATCGACCTTTATTACAATCACTACTGTTAGTGCGCCATACTCGATTCTTGGCAAACCAAATCGTAATCGCAAATCTAAGATTGGTACTATGGTGCCTCGAATATTAATGACTCCTTGAACATAATCTGGAGCATTAGGAATAACGGTTATTTCTTCCCAACTGCGGATTTCTTTCACCGTTAAAATATCAACCCCATACTCTTCTTCGGCCATAATAAAAGTTAAAAATTGCCTAACCCCTTGCTCTTCTTCAAGGGTCAAATTGCTATTTAACTCATTCAGCAAAGCGCTCATGACGCCTCCAAATTAGCTTGCGATTCAATAATTAATTCTTGGCTACCTGGCTTTCTGAGCCCTGACATTTTTATTAATCCGCTAATATCTACTATCAGTGACACTCTGCCATCACCTAAAATTGTGGCACCTGAGACACCATCAACTTTCTGATAATTGGCTTCTAAGCTTTTGATGACCACTTGCTGCTGTGATAATAAATCATCCACCAACAGTCCAATTTTTTGGTTGTCACTCTCAACTACGACTAATAGCGTTTTATCTAATGTTTCAATCGCCCCTTGATGTTTAAAAATGTTGTATAACCGCAAAATAGGGATGTACTCATCACGAAGCCTTAATACATCAAGGTCTTTACCTACTCGGCTCACTTTTGTTACATCAATCTGTAACGACTCTACAATCGAAATAAGCGGGATAATATAAGTATGCTTTGCAACTTTAACGAGTTGTCCATCCAAAATTGCAAGTGTTAATGGCAAGCGAATAGTAAAAGTTGAACCTACGCCAGGCGCTGATGCCACTTCTACAGAGCCGTTAAGTGACTCTATATTACGCCTCACAACATCCATACCTACCCCTCGGCCTGATAAGTCACTCACCGCGTCGGCAGTTGAAAACCCTGCTACAAAAATAAGCTCATTTATTTCTTTATCTGATAATTCGTCAGTCTCAGAAATCACCCCATTAGCAATCGCTTTTTCTTTTATTTTTTGCGTATTAAGTCCTTGTCCATCATCCATAATTTCAATAACGATATTGCCGCCTTGGTGAAATGCATTTAGTGTTACAACACCAACAGGGTCTTTTCCTGCGGCTATTCTTTGATCAACTGTTTCTAAACCATGGTCTAGGGAGTTTCTAACTAAGTGCACCATTGGGTCTGATATTTTTTCCATTACAGTTTTATCAAGCTCAGTCTGCTCACCCAGTAATTTCAATTCAACTTGCTTATTTAATTTTTGCGAGATGTCTCTAACCAATCGAGGAAATCGACTAAATACAAAACTGATTGGCAACATTCGAATGCCCATTACACTCTCTTGGAGATCTCGAGTGTTGTGAGCTAATTGCGCTAACCCTTCTTGTAAGGAGGCAAACGTTGCTTCTGTAACTTCCTGTTCGCCAAGCTGGCTTAACATAGCTTGCGTGATAACAAGCTCGCCTACCATATTGATTAACGAATCAACTTTATCTATCCCCACACGAATAGAGGTTGACTCTGAAGTTGATGCCCCTGGACTTTGAACTTTTGCAGAGGTGCTAGGTTTAGCTTTGACTGCTGTTGCCGCTTTAGGTGAAGTATCAGCTGGTTGAGATTCATTCTTATCTTCACTTTCAACAGCGTTATCGTCTAAATCTTCAAATAAACCTCCGCATAGACTTATGGTAATATCTGCATCATCTTCCACCCATTCAAATACTTCTTTTATTGCAGTTTCAGGTTTTTCAGTATTAAGGAAAAAGCGCCATGATAAATAACAATCATCCGGTGCAAGCTCCTTAATGTCAGGTACTTCGTTATGAAAAACAACTACATCTAAATCACCGAGCTCGGCTAGTTCACTCACCATATAAAGCGGTTCATTACCTGTTTTAAATAGGTGATGATGTGGCTTAAAGTCAATTTGAAATGTATTTAACTCTGCTTGCTGTTCAGAACTATTTGTTGATTCATCATTTGAGCTTTCATCCAATTCAAGGATGTGTTCGAACTTTTGACGTAGCTCTATAGATTCGCTTAGGTCTGGCTCTTGCTCTGCTTGCAAGGCACTTAATAAAGCTCGCAAACAATCGATAGACTTAAGTAATAAATTGACATGCTCGGCGGTAAGAGGGCGAGATCCATCACGAATTTGATCCAAAAGCGTTTCTAATACATGTGTAAAATCTGCGACCGAGTTAAAACCAAATGTACCACTGCCTCCTTTAATTGAATGAGCAGCACGAAATATTGTGTTTATTGCTTCTGAATCTTCTTCGCCGGGAACTAAATTTAGTAATTCTGCTTCCATGGCATCCAAGCCTTCAAAGCTTTCTTCGAAAAAAACTTCAAAAAATTGACTTAAATCTATACTCATGCCCCGCTCCCTAGATTAGCGAATCACTTTTTTTAATACTGCTAATAATTGCTCTGGGTTAAAAGGTTTGACTATCCAACCCGTCGCACCTGCAGCTTTGCCTTCTACTTTCTTATCCATTCCAGACTCTGTAGTAAGCATCAATAATGGGGTAAATTTATAATTCGGGAGAGTGCGTAATTCTCGTATTAAAGTAATACCGTCCATTACGGGCATATTTACATCCGAAATAACGGCATCAAAACCTTGCTGCTTGGCAATACTTAAAGCTTCGCTTCCATCTTTCGCTTCCGTCACATCAAACCCTGCTTTTTTTAATGTAAAGCCAACCATTTGACGCATCGACGCAGAGTCATCCACAGCTAAAATTCTTTTCATATAAACCTCTTAATCTGCATTATCGAGTACTAAATATTCACTTAAACCCAACTGGGTAATAACACCTTTTAGCGCATCACTTTGGCCAACCCAAATAATTTTATGCTGCACTGATAGTAAATGTTTTTGTAAAGAACAAAGTAATTGAACTGACGCTGTATCTGCACGAGTAACATCGCTTATATCTAAACAAACATCATCATTGCCGCTTAATTCATTTAATAAATCTTGGTGTAAGACTTCAACTTGGTTAATCGCTAATTCCGCTGGAAGTTTGATCATATTCTTTGTACTTTGCGTGTTTTACCAATCCATTACAAAAGCTTAGACGGACTTACTGAAAATGCCATAAATGCATCAAAAAAATAGTAAATTTGTTTTTCTAATAGCGTAAATGCAAAAAAGGAGCTATCCGCTCCTTTTATATTTTTTAATAGACGTTATGGAATGTTTACTCGTAATAATCTGCAATTATTTTAAATTCCTTGAGCATTTTTTTGGTGTTTATCAGTGGCACACTTCCTTGCTTAAACTCAGGTTTGAATATTGCCCTTACAGCCCCAGTTGAATCAACCAATGCAACTGATGCGCTATGATCTACGGCGTATTCTTGTTCTGTACTATCACTAATGGCATAAATAAGCCCAAGTTCTCTTACAAACGGGAACAGTGCTTTATGCTCTCCTGATACAGCTAAAAAGTTAGGATTAAAATAGTCTATGTAGGCTTTTCTCTTCTTGGCAGTATCACGTTTTGGATCAACCGATAAAAACCATATTTGCAATACGTACTGATCACTCAGTGATTTATGAACTGCGTTTAATTTTGCTAACGTGAGTGGGCAAATATCTGGGCAACTGGTATATCCCAAAAATACGAGGTTCCACTGTCCCTCAAAATTAGCGTTTGTCACTTCACTATTGTGTTGATCATTTAATGAAAATTCACTTAGTGGTTTTGCAGTTTCATAAACTAATGCATCTACGTCTGGCTTGCTCTTATCACTACAACCTACCAATAACAGAAAACATAAAACCACCGTTATTGATAGACCAAACTTTAATACCCATATTTTCATATAACTAGCCATTTATCAGCAAATAAGGCTATGAAGAGTAACATCAAATGAATAATTGAAAAACGAAATAGATCCATCGCAGTTCCCTCTTCAGGTGCTACTTTTAATTTAATTGCTTTATAAATGAAGACTGCGTTTAATAAGCTAGAAGCGGTTAAGTAAATCTCTCCAGACATGCCTATCAAATAGGGTAGTACGCACACTAATGCTAATAAAATAGAGTAAGCGATGACACACGTTTTACTAAATTCAATACCATGTGTAACGGGCAGCATAGGGATTTTAGCACGTTCATAGTCACTTTTACGTGCAATGGCCAATGCCCAAAAATGCGGCGGCGTCCACGTAAATATTATCATCACCAATAACCAAGGTGCAGCCGCCATTTGACCTGTTTCAGACACCCAACCCAATAAAGGGGGCATTGCACCGGCAAGCCCACCAATAACTATATTTTGTGGTGTAGCCCGTTTTAAAAACGACGTATAAATAAAGGCATAACCCACCAGCGCAAAAAGTGTTAGTACAGCGGTAAGCAGATTAGCCCAAATAACCAGCATCACAAAACCGCTCACACCAATGACTGCCGCAAAAGAAAGAGCGTGCCGTTTTGATAAACGCCCTTTCGCCACTGGGCGATGACGCGTACGTGCCATTTTGCTATCAATTTCACTATCCACTACATGGTTTATCACCGCAGCGGCAGCTGACAACAGACCTATGCCCAATAAACTAATAAATTGTACAGCAATCCCTCGACCCACATCAGGGGCAAGTGCCAGGCCCACCCAAGCAGTTAAAACCAGCATTGCCACTACTTTAAATTTACTAATTGCCAAATAATCTTTCAATAAATCAGATAGTTGATGAGGTGTGACTTTTGTTATTGTTAATGATTGTGCCATAACAGCCTCCTAGCTACGTGCTTTTAAATAGAAACATAAACGAATAAGCGTAATTAATAGTATGGCAGCCATTAAATTATGTGCCAGCGCTACCCCTAATGGAAAATGCCAATGCACAACAGCCAGCCCTAAACTTATTTGACACACTAACGCAACCAATACAGTGATCGTGCAATGTTTAATTTTTGCTGATAAGGCATGGCTATAAATTCGCCACATTACGAGCGCAAGCACAACACATGTCACTAAAGCCCAAATTCGGTGCAACAAATGAATCGACATCCTTGCTTGCTGTGACAGCACGCCATATTCATACGTACTGTGTTCTAACGGAAGTTGAAACACACTGCTTAGAGAAAAGGGTTGCCCATAACTACACAGTGGTAACCCGTTGCAATGTGGTGCAGCATAATTTGCCGCCAGCCAGCCCCCTAATGCAATTTGAATAATCAATACAACCAATGCGACTAGGCTTAAGTTAAAATGACGCCGTGCAGGTGCATCTCCTCCCTCTATGGGTTTAGCGGTTAGCCTTAAATACAACAAAGCGACTAATGACAAAATACTAAAGCCGCCTAATAAGTGACCCATTACAATAAGGGGCTGTAGATTCATCGTAACAGTCCACATACCTAACGCTGCTTGAAATATAACTAAGACTAATAAAAAAAAGGGTAATTTTACGGGGGATTGCGAATGCTTGCGTTGAATGAACGCGAAAATAAACAACGCTAAAATCAATAATCCCAAGCTGCCAGCAAAGTAGCGATGGATCATTTCTTTCCAAGCTTTTGCTGTTTCGAACATCATATCAGGGTAAGTTTGTTCAACATGTGCTAAATCTGCTTCATGTTTTGGCACTGTTAAAAAGCCATAACAGCCTGGCCAATCAGGGCACCCCAATCCTGCATCACTTAAGCGCGTATAAGCGCCTAACCCTACAACCACGATAGATAAAAAGAAGGTTGCTACCACTAAGTTTTTATAATTTTTATACATCATCAGCCCCTTTTAATGGCATTAGCTTGAGCGCGAATAATTGAGTAACTTTTTTAAGTCTTTTAATAGCCCCTTTTGTGTTAAGCGGTTTTGTTGTGGTTCTTGCTTATATGGGTAATGCAAAACAACTAAACCCATGTGATCAATTAGATATAAACTTGCAGGCTCAAGCTGATCTGTTTCTGCTAATTGTCGCCATGATGTTGCGGTTTCTTTTGGTTCTCCTAAAATCACCATGTCTACTTTGCCTTGGTTTTTACCCAGTGCGACATATAAGTTATCCATTGCATTTAATTGCTCAGTGCATGCTTGCGAGCACTGCTGTGGGTGATTAAGTGCAATTGTCCATTGCTTATGCTCTGATTCTTGCCACTCTTTTAGCTTTATTTCAGTCGCTAAAAACTCGCCATTGTTACTGATAGCGGGAGTGATCCACTCAAACTTCAGTGATAAATACGCCATAATTAATGGCACCAAACAGCACCCTATAAATATGATCATCGGTTTATTTTTCATTTTAAATCCTTCTTTTTACTTGCAAATACAGCAACCCCAATACACGCTAAACCAATTAACAGCCACTGCACCGCATAGCCATAATGTTTTTGCGGGCTCATTACAACAGCTTGATAATGCGGTATACCTAGCTCATCTCCTGCGCCTTGCCGATAGCCAATAAAATCAGCCATTAATGTTCCTGCTTGTTTAGAGAAAGCTTCTAAATCAATATTTTGAATTCGCTTAGGCCAACCATCTGACTGAGCTGCATCACTATTTTCTAAGGTAAAACCTGAGAGGTGTCCTTGTTTTAATTGTACTGTCATTTCTATAGGCTGCTTTGGCAGATTAACGGTTGGAAGCTGTTGACGTGTGAGAGGTGCTTTTACCCACCCTAAGTTAACAACAATGGGGATTTTACTGCCTGTTGGTGTAAATAAAGTAAGCACATCGTAGCCTACTTGTCCTTGGTATATTTGATTATCCAGCAACCAATAATACTGACTTTCGAGCCGACCAGTAAAAGTGACTTTTATACCAGTTTTATTCCAAGTAACTGGTAATGCCTGCACTTGAGACCATTGCATAACCCCCTGGTCTTGCACACTCTCAATATGTGCAAGCTGCAACTTTTTCGTTTCTGCACGCTGTATTTGCCAATAACTCAAACGCAAACATACGAATACCACAACTAACACCACGCAAACGATGAAAATTGAGCTAAGCTTTTGTTTACGCCATAAAACTAACTGCATAAAGGTGAACCCAGTGATTATAAAAATTATTATTGTACTGTTGTTATTGTTTATACTTTTTAACTTATTTCGTGCGTTATTTATTATGGTCTCTGGTCGTGATAAAGGACGGCCTATGTCTCATTATTTAGGCCGTCGCGTGCTATTTTCTGTCGTTGTACTTTTTGTTGTCATTGCCGCATTTAAACTTGGCTATATCAACCCGAATGTAAATCCTACAACACATATACAAACACAAATAAACACAACCAAACTACATCAACAAAATGCCAGTACCAAGCAGCAGCTTGAAAAGCAAAGTGCTTTTTGGGGCTAAAATGGCCTTTTAATATTCTAAAGAATACAACTAGTAAAATAATTGTACCCAATGTCACATGCATACCATGAAACCCGGTCAACAAGAAAAATGTATTGCCATAAACACCCGAGTCTAAGGTTAACCCTAGATCTTGATAAGCATGGATATACTCTTCAACCTGTAAGCCTAAAAACACAACCCCAAGTAAAATAGTGGCACCCAAAAAAACTTTTAACGGACCTCGTTTATTATTTTCCATTGCCACATGGGCAAAATGCAGCGTCACAGATGAGATGAGCAGTATGACTGTATTTATTAAAGGTAGTCCAAGCCACCCCATTGCTTGTGTTGTATCACCAGCTGGCGTAGTCACTAATGGCCATACAGCTTCAAATGTTGGCCATAGCACTTCATTTGTCATCGCATTGTTACCTGCGCCACCTAACCAAGGAACAGATATCATTCGGGCATAAAATAATGCACCAAAAAAAGCCATGAAAAACATTACTTCAGAGAAAATAAACCAGCTCATCCCTTGGCGAAATGATCTGTCCATCTGGGCTGAATACAAACCTTGATGCGATTCTTCAATCACATTTTTAAACCAGCTGAATAACATATAGAGTAAAATAGCAATGCCACCGTACAATATGTAATGTCCATTACCACCCTCTTCACTTGCTTGCATGACAGTTAGCGCAGCACCTACAGCGATTAAGAACATCGCAACAGCACCCACAATTGGCCAAGGGCTTTGATCTGGTACATAGTATTTTTCGTAATTTTGATTCATCTTACTTGCTCCTAATTACTAGCCAAAAATTGACTACTAATATCAAATACGGTGTACGACAAAGTTAACTCTTCAACATCACTTGGTAGCTCAGTATCGACATAAAAAAGGAGTTTAAACTCAACTTCTTCTCCCGCTTTAAGCGGCTGTTGGTCAAAACAAAAACACGCCATTTTATGAAGATACTTAGCAGCTTTACCCGGTGACACTGAGGGAACTGCCTGCATAACTTTGTCTTGGTTGCTAAGGTTTTTTGCCTTAAACAATACTTCTCGCATTGCACCAGGTTTTACCACCACACTGTATTCATGTGATTTCACTTCAAAAGGCGCGCCACTTTGAGCATGTGTTGTAAAGCTAACATCCACTTCGCGATTATCAGTAATGGTGTTACTTTGCTGTGCTTGCTCTAGAGAGGGCTTACCATTTAAGCCTGTGATATCGCAAAAAACATCGTATAAAGGCACCAAAGCAAAAGCGAAAGCAAACATGCCTATGCATATTAATACCAGTCGTTTAAGCAAAGGCGCATGCGTCATTATTTAATCTCCGGCGGTGTTTCGAACGTATGGTACGGCGCAGGCGATGCAACTTCCCATTCCAACCCTTCAGCACCATCCCACACTTTTGCTGGCACCTTGTCACCGCCTTTCGCGCACTTATAAACCACAACAACAAATAGTAACTGCGACAACCCAAAGGCAAAGCCACCAATACTAATAATCGCGTTAAAGTCAGCAAATTGCAGCGCGTAATCTGGGATCCGTCTTGGCATACCAGCCAGCCCCACAAAATGCATTGGGAAGAACAGCACGTTTACACTCACCAAAGATAGCCAAAAGTGCCACTTAGCTAAGGTTATATTAAACATATTGCCCGTCCATTTTGGCAGCCAGTAGTATGCACCCGCCATTATCGAGAATACGGCTCCGGTCACTAACACATAATGAAAATGTGCCACCACAAAGTACGTGTCGTGATACTGAAAATCGGCAGGTGTAATAGCTAACATCAAGCCTGAGAATCCACCTAGAGTAAACAGCACTATAAACGCAATACTGAACAACATGGGTACTTCAAAGCTGATAGAACCTCGCCACATGGTGGCTACCCAGTTAAACACTTTTACCCCAGTAGGCACCGATATCAGCATCGTTGCATACATAAAGAATAGCTCAGCTGCAACAGGCATTCCCGTCGTGAACATATGATGCGCCCAAACAATAAAGCTTAGCAGCGCAATTGAGGAGGTTGCGTACACCATAGAGGCGTAGCCAAAAAGCTTTTTACGAGAAAAGGTCGGTACTATCGTCGAAATAATACCAAATGCAGGCAATATCATAATGTACACTTCAGGGTGACCGAAGAACCAGAAAATATGCTGGAACATAACCGGATCGCCCCCACCAGCAGCATCAAAAAAGCTGGTTGCGAAGTATTTATCAGTTAATACCATAGTGACTGCACCGGCTAACACGGGCATTACTGCTATCAATAAAAACGCTGTGATCAACCACGTCCAAACAAATAACGGAAGTTTCATCCACGTCATGCCAGGCGCACGCATATTAACGATAGTTACAACCACGTTGATGGCACCCATAATGGAGCTAATGCCCATTATATGCACCGCGAACACAAATAAAGCGGTATTATCATTACTATACGTTGTTGAAAGCGGCGCATAGAATGTCCACCCAAATGCAGGACCACCACCTGGCATAAACAACGATGCTAACAAAATCAAAAACGCAAAAGGTAAAATCCAAAAGCTCCAGTTATTCATTCTAGGTAGAGCCATATCCGGCGCGCCAATCATTAAGGGCACCATCCAGTTTGCCAACCCAGTAAATGCTGGCATCACCGCTCCAAACACCATAATTAACCCGTGAACCGTGGTCATTTGGTTAAAGAAGTGAGGGTCGACCAGCTGTAACCCAGGCTGAAATAATTCAGCACGGATCACCATAGCCATGGCACCACCAATTAAAAACATGGTAAGTGAAAATATTAAATATAAACTACCAATGTCTTTATGATTAGTAGTAAATAACCAACGTTTAAAACCCTTTGCTGGGTGATGATGCCCCGCATCATGATGCGCAACGTCGTTATTATGCTCGTCTGTTATGCTACTCATGGCTTAGCCTCCGCAGTTTCATCAATCCATGCCTGAATATCACTTGGCTGAACTACTTCACCTGTATTGTTACCCCACGCATTACGTTTATAGGTAATAACAGCGGCAAGCTGTTTAATTGATAGTTGTTTTACAAACGCCTGCATGGCAGTACCTGGGCTACCTTGTACAACAATATCTATGTGATCTTTAATATCTCCCAATACGATAGGGCTTCCCTTAAGAGCAGGGAAAACACCGGGTAATCCCATGCCTGTGGGTTGATGGCAGGCAGCGCAACTAGCCATGTATACTTGCTCACCCAATACCATAAGCTCTTCTTTTGGTAGGGTTTGGTCTAATAGTGCTGCATCCGCAGCTGCAGCTTGTTGTTTAGCTTGCTTAGCATTGGCTAACCAAACATCAAATTCTGCCTCGGACTTGGCCTCTACTACGACTGGCATAAAACCGTGGTCCTTGCCACATAGTTCAGCGCATTGACCTCGGTAAATACCCTCTTCATTAATTCGGGTCCATGTCTCATTGATGAAGCCTGGATTGGCATCCTTCTTAACAGCAAAGTCAGGCACCCACCATGAATGAATAACGTCATCTGAGGTCATTAAAAAACGAATTTTTTTGTTAATTGGTAGCACTAAAGGTTTGTCAACCTCGAGTAGATAGGTATCCGTTTTTTCAGCTTGATTTGCAATTTGGTCACTTGGTGTTGAAAGAATAGAATAAAAATCAACATCTTCTCCCATGTATTCATAATGCCACTTCCACTGCGACCCCGTCACTTTTATAGTGATGTCAGCTTTACTGGCATCCTCCATCGCTATTAAAGTTTTAGTGGCTGGTACTGCCATGGCTATAAGAATGACAAAGGGAATTGCCGTCCAAAGTATCTCGACTTTTGTACTTTCATGAAATTGGGCAGGTACCGCCCCTTTCGATTTACGATGATGTATTAATGCCCAAAACATAACGGCAAATACAATCACCCCAATCACACAACATATTATAAAAATTGTCATGTGCAGTTGATAAACGTTATTACTTATATCGGTTACACCTTCGCGCATATTAAATTGGCTGTTTGCCAATAATTGCTGCGGAAGCATTAGTAATATAAGCCACAAGGTAGAGCTCAATTTACCCATGTGACAGCTCCTTTTGATGCTATTGCAAGACGCAAAGCGAAGAGGCGGCACTGCTTTATTCGCGCCAATTCGTTATTTTTTATTGTTACTGGTTATATTTTTGCCTTCAGACGCTACAACGCAAAAGATCACTAATTAACACAGCGTATTAACCAATTAGTTAAAAAATAAACAATTAGCAAGTTTTTAAGTAAATAAAATTCTATTTTGGTGCAAAAATAACAATGTTAAATCAGGGCGTTATTTTGTTTTTGGGAAATAGTGTAAGGGCTTAAAACTAGCGGATAACAAGGTATGATAAGGGTTAAGACGCTACATAGAAGTGTGAGATACAGTAGCTAAAGTTGAAAAAATATAAAAGCACCAAATTTCACTCATTTGGTGCATTGAGCATAAGCTGAATAAGCCAGTAACTATCTAAACAAGCTTAATGTTTATCATTGGCTTGTGCAGTAAACCCGCACTTACATCCAATCAGCGTTACGGATTACGCCGACCGCTAACCCTTCAATATTAAATGATTCATGCTCAAGATCGACCTCAATTGCACTGAACTCATCATTTTCAGCATGTAAGAGAACTTTCTTCCCTGCTTTTTCAATGCGTTTAACTGTCACGTCTTCGTCAACACGCGCAACAACTACTTGGCCGTTTTCAGCAACTTGTGTTCGATGAACTGCTAGTAAATCACCATCCATAATACCAATGTCTTTCATACTCATACCTTGAACACGCAGTAAAAAATCAGCGGCTGGCTTGAACATTAAAGGGTCAATCTGACAATGGCTTTCAACATGTTGTTGTGCAAGTATTGGTTCACCAGCTGCAACTCGGCCAATCAATGGCAAACCTAACTGTTCTGGCTCATCCTCTTCTACCAGCTGAATGCCACGACTGGCACCGGGCTTCATTTTAATTACACCCTTTTTAGCAAGTGCTTTTAAGTGTTCTTCAGCTGCATTGGCACTTTTAAAACCCAAGGTCTGGGCTATTTCGGCGCGCGTAGGTGGCATCCCAGTATCTTTGATAAATACTTTAATGAGTTCGAGAATTTGAGCTTGGCGATTCGTTAATGGGCGCATACAACTGGTTTTCCATACAGTACATTTAACTGTGAGTATATACAGTTATTTAAAAATCGCAAATTTTAAATTAGTTACCTTTAGCCCTTCTTGTTTACCACCTAGTACTTAATAATAAAGTGGCACTATTTAAACCATCATCAGATTTAAAAGATGCGCCTAAACCAAACTTTAACGCTATATGCTCATTAAACCAGTACTGTGTTTGCAACTCATAGTTATCAGTATTATTGCCATGATCACGAACATTAGCGACCAAAGCAACTGACCATTCTTGATTTATATAATACGCTACCCGCCCTTGAACATACCGATAGCGCCCAACTAACTGCTTAGCTTGTAGATCCCAGCCTCTATTATTGGTTAAGCTGGTCCAACGCACATACGGCGCATAACTCCATTCAACCGACGTTACATTGTCTTTTAAATAATAGTCTCTCCCTTGAAAATAGTTGTAAAAAGCAGTTAAGCCTATTTGTAGTTGATCATTTACCTGGTTTCCAATTGAGGCCGTCACTAAAGAGCTGTCTGATTGCCTATGGCCGCCATCATCATCAACATGCCGCAAGCCAGCCGCTAAAATTAAGCCATGTTGCCAATAATAAGTCGCATCACTGGTAATATAATAAAGGTTGTCATTCGCAAAGCCACCTAACGCAATATTGTTCACTCGGTGCAAGTGACTTTTCAACTCTTGAGGACCCGATAAGACATTTAAGTCATCACTAAAATAACGGTATCTCGCACCTAAAAATGCTTTATCCAAACCACTTAAATCAGTAAACCCGAGATCAACCTGATGATTGATATCTGCATAGCTGGATAACGATAAAAAGCCAATTAACAGCATTATTCCTTTTTTCATCATGCGTTCCTAAAATGTAACATTAGGTATATTTTAGCTATTTAGATGATCTTAACTGTAGGAAAGTGTACAAAAGTGTAGACTGGCTTTAAATTTATAATTGAGGACATTCCATGACTATTTGGTATCACCCAATCACTCTAGCGCAGTGTAAACAACTTGATGAAGGCATTAATGGCCAAGGCACATTAATGAAAACCATGGGTATAGAAATCACTGAGATTGGCGACGACTATTTAGTGGCAACTATGCCTGCAATACCTGCACACCACAATCCTATTGGAATGGTTCATGGAGGAGCAAACGTTGTACTTGCAGAAACAGTTGCCAGCTATGCAGCCAATTTTGTTATTGATTTCACAAAATTTTACTGTGTAGGCCAAGAAATTAATGCAAACCACTTAAAAGCATCGCGAAATGGCATACTTACAGCTGTTGCAAAGCCTATACACATAGGTAAACGGACATCGGTATGGGAAATTAAAATAACAAACAGTCGAGGCGAGCTGTGCTGCGTATCAAGAATGACCGCAGCAGTGGTTGAGCGTAAAAATTAACTTTCTATTGGGTAAATCGTTATCTCAACGCCTGCACCGATAGCAGATATTCGCAGTAGCGTATCCGCTTGCAACGCTTGATTAAAACATTTTGGTGAAGTGCCTGATTCAAAGCCTATATCAAACGTGCGCCGAGAGCACGCTAGCCATTGTTTTAATGCATTACGTGAACAGGATTCAATTAATTCACACATATGGTTAATGGCTTTATCTGGAGTAGACACTTCAATATTCGCCTCAATACGCGCTAATTGACGATACTCATCTTTGTCATAGTGTAAAACTGTGGCAATTTTTTTTAAGTCTGCCACTAGTGAACTAATATCTTGTTTAGACTCAAGCTCTAGATCTACATTTAAAAATTGAATTTCCGACATGCTATTGTTTTACCCCGCGTTAATTACAACGCAAACTTTAACCTAAATTTGCGTTTATACCAAACCCTATCCCTTGCAAATTAGACCATCACCTACGTAGCTAGCCCTAATGCGACAATTTGCCACATGGTCAAACACTGTATACTTTGTAAAATACTGCACAAAAAAATAATAACAAATGAGTTCTTGATGAATAAACGTATTTTTAAGCACGCTCGTAAATGTCATAAATGGCTTGGATACATTCTTGCTTTGCAAATTCTTGCATGGCTGTTAGGTGGTTTAGTCATGAGCGCTATTCCGCTTGAAAAAGTTCATGGTAAACATTTGGCAACTCGAGCTATCGATAATCCATTTACTCAGGCAGATTACCCAGCATCGCTCGACAAAATAGTTGCTCAAGTCAAACAGCCTAAACAGATTACCTATTCTCATTTTTTAAACACCCCAATCATTACGCTAAAAACTGACTCAAAAGCGCTGCATTTTAATGGGTTAACGGGGCAACCACTTAGTAACCCCAATAAAATACAAATTGCTGCAAATGCAAAAGCCCACCTACTAATTGACGCTGAGATTAATAGGATAATTAAACTTGAAACAGGGCCTCGAGAAGTTGGCTACAAAGAAAATATATGGCAAGTGAGTTTTAACGACACTTTTAATACAACACTCTATTTATGGGCAGATAGTGGTAAAGTAATCACAGTTCGCAGCACGATATGGCGAATTTTTGACTTTTTTTGGATGTTACACATAATGGACTACGATGAACGCGAAGATTTTAATAATCCATTATTAATTAGCTTCTCTGCGACCAGTGTCTTATTTTGTTTAACTGGCTTTGTTTTATTGTTTCAAAATGTGCGTTTGCGCAACCGTAAACAATCTAGAATAAGCTCCTAATAATTCATTATTTACCCATTAGATTAATAACTCTAAAATGGCGTATCCTGTAGTTCACTAAAATGATTGGATATGCCTTATTTTATTATTGCGCTGATAGCTTCACTTGCAAGCTTTAACCTCCACAGCGAGCAATTTACTCGCTTCTCAACGGCAAAAAGACATTTAATAAAAACGTTACCCAGTGATGCCAAAAGCATTTACTGTGGCTGCGATATAAAACGCCAAGGAAAAAAATTAATACCTGATCCTTCAGCATGTGGCTATCAACCGCGCAATGCCGTAACACGCTCAGGTAAACCCAATGCTCGTGCCGTTCGGATTGAATGGGAGCATATAGTCCCTGCATGGGAATTTGGCCACCAGTTACAATGTTGGCAAAATGGTGGGCGAAAAAACTGCGTGAAAACCAGTGCGCAATTTAGAAAAATGGAAGCCGATATTAATAACCTTGCTCCTGCAATCGGTGAGATTAACGCTGATAGGTCGAATTATCGCTTTGGTATGCTTGCAGGTAGCGCCACACAATATGGTAACTGTCAGGTAAAAGTTAACTTTAAACAACGAGTTGTTGAGCCACCCGCTTATTCACGAAAGCGTATTGCAGATGCATACTTTTACATGCAAAAAACCTACGGATTAAAAATATCTAATAAGCAACAACAGTTATTTAGAGCATGGCAAAACCAGAGTTTAGCGCAAACCAAAAACTCTCAGCATCTTTAACTCTACAAATGTTTACATTATAAACATATTTTTTGTTGCCTATCTTGGGCTGTATTGATATTTTCGAAACAAGTATTTACAGGAACGTAACTAAGTATGTTTAATAAAAAAAGAATCTCTACTGCTATTCTCATTGCTTTTTCTGGCCTTGCAATTACAGCATGTGGAGGCGGCGGTAGCCTAAATAAAGATTCAAATGATACAGACTCTACCAATGTGGTAACACCGCCACCACAGTCTAATGAGGTTGAATGGGTTGCGGGTGAATTTGACCCATCAAGTACATTTAAAAACCAATGTGATGTGCCACGCACAGGCAACGATCCATACAATAATAACCAGCCATACCCTGATAAAGCAGGCTCCACCCTGACAGAAAAAATGTGGTTGCGCTCTTGGAGTGATGAAACATATCTTTGGTATGATGAGATCACAGACAAAAACCCTGAAAGCTTTGATACTGTTGCGGCATATTTTGCACAATTAAAAACTGAGCAAACCACAGATTCTGGCGCTAAGAAAGATAACTTTCATTACAGCGAACCAACAGAAGACTTTTACAAAGAAGCACAATCAGGCGTGGTATCAGGTTACGGCATTAACTGGTCATTTATTTCAAATACGCCACCAAGAGTGTTAAGAGTTGCCTATCTTGAAGATAATTCACCGGCACAAAATGCAGGAATACAACGTGGCGATACCGTTCTTTCTGTTGATGATGTAAGCATAGATACCAACACTCAAGATGGAATTGACTCGCTCAATAGTATTTTGTTTGGCCCAACGGCTGGCGAAGCACACAACTTTAGAGTGCGCAGTAATGACGGGACTGAAAAATCAATCTCCATTACAGCAGGTAACATTGCAAAAACCCCGGTGCAGAACGTAAATACGTTTACTACACAAAACAATACACGTGTCGGTTATATGCAGTTCAATAGCCATATCGGTATTGCGCAAGAAGGTTTAATCGATGCCGTTAATAAGTTTAAGGCTGATCAAGTCGACGAATTAGTCATCGATTTTAGATACAACGGCGGTGGTTTATTAGCCATGTCGTCACAATTAGCTTACATGGTTGCTGGCCCTGCTAACACCGATGATTTTTACTATTATCAAACCATTCAGAATGACAAGCTACCAGAGGAAGTACCTTTGTCATTCATTAATCAAGAAATTGATTACTCAACATTTGAAGGCAAACAAATACTCTTACCTGATTTAAACCTATCAAAAGTTTATGTCCTTAGCACATCAGGTACTTGCTCTGCCTCTGAAGCCTTTATTAATGGTTTAAAAGGGATTGATGTTGAAGTGGTATTAATTGGCGACACAACGTGCGGTAAACCTTATGGTTTTACACCTACGCATAACTGTGCAACCACTTACTATACTATTCAGTTTAGTGGTGCTAATTACAAAGGCTTTGGTGAATATTCAGATGGTTTAACACCCACCCCTGCACCACAGTTTTCAGCTGATGTTAAAGGCTGCCCTATTGCTGATGACTTTGATCATCAACTAGGTGATACAAACGAAGCACTACTATCAACGGCGTTATACCATATTACAAATAATGGCTGCCCTGAAGTGCCACAAAATGTAAAACAACAACCTGCCAGCTATACACAAAGCAACGAAACTGGTTTATCACTTGAGATACCTCAGTCGCTTTACAACACAAATATGGATTTAACCTGGCCTAGTACAGGGGACGCAAATGACTAAATACATGCTAAGTGCTATTTGCGCAGTAATACTAACCGGATGCAACAGCACACAGGCTTTAGAGCCTCAAGATGCAACCCTAACACGAGTAAATCCGGGCATTGTTACCCAGCTGCAACAAGCAATTCAAACTGCAAAAGGTGGTCCTTTAGTGACTCTTGCGGATGATGTATTTACTAAAAGCGCACAGCTTTTGATAGATCACGGCACGAAGAAAGGTCCTGATGGCATGCCTATTATGGGCGCACATAACATCCCTTCAGAAAAGTTTGTCTTGCAAAAATCAGGGGAGCAATGCTTTTTATTTTACCCTAAAAAACAACTGAGTATTCCACTTAGCAATGTCGAATGTGAAGTTATTTAAAACCAAAAAGGCGCATTAAGCGCCTTTTTGCTATAAGCGGATTAAAGCGCTTGGTGTGGACCAAACACCTCGTAATGTATGCGTTCAGCATCAACGTTCAAAGCAAGCAGTTGTTGCCTAATTGCTGCCATAAAACCTGTTGGGCCACATAGGTAAAAATCGCCTTCTAGCAATGGAAGTTGATCTGCAACAGTGCTTATATTCATTAACCCTCTGAACACTTCATCTTTAGTTTCTTGATTATACCAAGTGTAATGCCTTAAGGAGGAATGCACGGCAGCAAGATCTGCTAAATAATCGGCAAACGCATGATGCTGTGCATTTTCACAGGCGTGTAAATAAAAGGTGTTTGTGCTCACTTCATCCTGTAATAATGTTTGCAGCATCGCTAGCATAGGAGTTTGACCAACACCAGCCGAAATTAGCACTGTTGGTTTTTTACTGTCTTTTAAAAAGAAATCACCAGCTGGCGGAAACAGCTCTACAGTATTACCCACATCAAGTGAGTGTAAGTAGTTGGAAACAATGCCAGGACCCGGTAAAAGCTCTTTTTTCACACTGATTCGGTAGTTTTCTCCATTACTTTGTTGAGAAATAGAGTATTGCCTAATTTCATTGTATTGCGTGTCATCAGGTTTTACCTTTATCCCTAGATATTGCCCAGGTTTGTGAGCTATTACCGCCTTGTTATCAATCGGCGCAAGTATAAAGCTGGTGACTAACGCAGACTCAATGTGTTTTTCTTTTATAACAAATGGACGTGTACCTGACCAACCTCCATGTTTGGTTTTACTGTGTTCGTAAAGCGCGGCCTCTTCGGTTATACAAATATCAGCAAGTAAAGCATATGCCTCTCGCCAAGCGTACTCCACTTCAGCGGTGAACTGCTCAGGTAATAGCTCTTTTAAGGTGCCAATCAAATGCCCACCCACAATAGGGTAGTGCTCAGGCAAGATATGCATACTGGCGTGTTTATGATTAATTCGTGCTAGTGCCTCTTTCAACACATCTAAGTTATCAATGTGTTGTGCATACGCAGCTAACGCATTAAATAATGCAAACTGCTGACGGCCGCTGCGTTGATTGGCCATATTAAAAATATGCTGTAACTCAGGGTTGTGACTAAATAGCCGATTATAAAAATGTTCTGTCACAACTGTCCCTGCTTGGGCCAGTAAAGGAGCTGTACTTTTTACAATCGAAATGGTTTTTTCAGATAACATACTACGTTTCCTAATAACTTAAAAAATTAACCCCGACGCCCATCAACACGACGCCGCGTCAAAATAGGTGTGAAATGGAGCAAGAACAGTAAAAATGCCACCAGCCAACATAATGCGCTTAGCTGCCACGCAGTAGATGAGCCAATGACGGTGGGAAGTAATGAACGAGTTATCGCCGCAATAATCATTAAAATGAACGCAGCCGATATAGCGTGTGGAACACAAAGAGAACGGCCTGTATGACCCAGTGATACACGACTCATCATGGCTAAAATCATCATGCTAATCGTGCCGATAGTGATCATATGCAGCGCGTCGCTAAATAAGATAATTGAACTGAAAAAGCTCAGGGCAACCAAGGTTAAACCCACACCCAAAGCAAAATAAGACAGATGCAGTGACCACAAAAGTGGCACTGTAAATACCTTATTATTCCACCATATAAAGGAGCGAGTTAAGTGCAAAGCAGCCACGGCGCTCATTATCCAACCGGGGTTTAAACTGCGCACAAATACCTGACTAATGAAAAAAGCAGAGACACCCAGCACCGCGCAATACAGCAATATTTTATCTAATCGGGGCGAGCGCACTTGCTCGCTGAGCTCTAAGCCTCGTGCTGTAAAAAAGGGCACAACACGCCCGGCAATGACCCCAACTAATACCGTCATTACTAAGATGGCGGTATCAACGATTGATAATGCCAAGGCACTCTGTTGTAAATTGACTAACCATAGATAGGAAATATTTAAAGCTGCTAGCGCACTGAGCATAAATAGGAACACATAGTTATTGTTACTTTTAGCCGCAATCAGCATGTTGGCTAAAACGATAATAGCGCCAAGCCACCATAAAAACTGTAATCCAATCACCAGATATACATTAATATCGCTAACACTTGGAATTGAGATGAAAAATGCACCGCGCGCTGCTAACCAAATCAAGGTTAATCCCATCAAACGCCATCCACTGATACTAGGCACGCCGGTCCAGGTTTGAGCCGCGGTTAATAAAAAGCCTACAGCAACAAAACCTGCAAAACCAAACATCATTTCATGAGCGTGCCAGAGTGTTGCAGGCATACTTAACTGCCAATTTGCATACCCAGTTAAAATAAGTAACCAATAGCCAATAGAAAAAAGGGCAAGCAAGCCCGCACCTAAAAAAGCAGGGCGAAAAGCGAGGTTCCAGATTGGCCATTGACTAATTTGATAAAAACGCACATTTTCAGCCGCCGGCTCTGTTAAATTTATTGGGCGCATTAGCGTACCTCTCTACCTAAGCTACTTAATGCAACACAGCGCAACACATAACTAATTTTTAAAATAGTCGCTGCGATAATAGTGGAAATATGCGCCACTATTTGTAGCTTAATTGAAAGCAAATCAGCCAACGGGTAACTAAATAAAACAGTCACTCCAAGGGACAGGCAACTCAGTAAAAGCGCCCAGTTAGCGCCTATTAATAAACGCAGGTAAAAATCAGTATCTGTGGCTAAGTTGCTGCAAACAGTGTTGTAGTAAGACATAAATCACCCTGTACATTATGGATATACACCTTGTATTGCACAGAGTGAGCCAACAATTAAAGTCATTAATTATCAATACCTTAATCTTTCACTGTTGACTTAAGTGTCATAATGACACACCATTAAAAAAAAATAAAACACATTAGAGTCAAATTGACATGATAGATACTACTGTCCTTTTAAACACCGCTTTGCAGCTAGGCGCTATTAAGGCACAAGCCAATCACTATCAACATATTATTGAGTGTGTAAAAGGCGTAGTCTCCAGTGATGCAACTGCATTGCTTATTAGTCAAAACAACGTATTAAAACCAGTGGCCATCGATGGCTTAATGCCAGATACATTAGGCAGACGATTTGTGATCAACGATCACCCCCGCTTACAGGCTATTTGTCGCTCGGGACAACCGTTACAATTTGCTCAAGATTGCTCGTTACCGGATCCTTATGATGGGTTACTTAACCATCAAGAAGGGGATATTCCCGTGCATGCCTGCCTGGGTATGCCATTATTAGAAGGCGACACTTTATTGGGTGTGATTACATTAGATAGCCTAAATGCCCACGCCTTTGATGACTTTGATATGCAACAGCTCGCCATACTTAGTCAGCTGTGTGCAGCACAGTTAAAAACCGCCCTTTTGTTACAGCAGTACCAACATCATGCCCAGCATAGTCATGCATTAGTACAAGAGTTAAATCGTGAAGCACTCACCCGAGATGGGGTTGAAATTATTGGCCACAGCCCAGCGATGCAAACCTTAAGAAATGACATAAAACTGGTTGCAGGTTCTGAATTTAGCGTACTTATTCAGGGTGATACTGGGGTTGGAAAAGAACTTGTTGCCCGCAATATACACTTACACTCGAAGCGCAGTCGGCAGCCTTTGATCCATTTAAACTGTGCCTCATTACCTGAAAACCTCGCCGAAAGTGAATTTTTTGGTCATGCCAAAGGGGCGTTTACAGGCGCGGAAAATGCACGCCAAGGAAAGTTTCAACTCGCTGATGGTGGCACGTTATTCTTAGATGAAATTGGCGAATTACCACTTACGATGCAAAGTAAATTACTGCGGGTATTACAAAGTGGTGAAATTCAAACGCTCGGCGAAGATAAGATAAAATATGTTGATGTACGTGTGATCGCCGCAACTAACCGTAATCTTAAAGATGAAGTGGCACAAGGTCGCTTTAGGGCCGATTTATATCACCGGCTCAGTGTGTATCCTTTACATGTACCGACATTAAAACAACGTGAAAACGACGTGGTACTTCTAGCCGGTTTCTTTATCGAAAAAACAGCCAGAAAACTAGCCATTAAGCAACTAAAACTGAGCGTCGAGGCGCAGCTGACATTAACTCAATACTCTTGGCCTGGCAATGTTCGAGAGTTAGAGCATGTTATAAGCCGCGCAGCATTAAAAGCCAAACAAAGCCAGTGGCAACAAGCCATCATTACCATTGAGGCTGAACATTGCGAGCTCAACCTTAATAGACAAACTTCAGCTCTAATCCCGACGCCTGCGACCATGCAAGAAAATAGCCCGCAACTGTCATTAAAACAAGCAACAGATACCTTTACGCATAATCTCGTTAGTCTGCAGCTTGAGCAGCATAATTTTAACTGGGCTGCGACCGCACGCACCTTAAATGTCGACCGCGCTAATTTGATCCGGCTAGCGAAAAGGCTCGGTATAAAAGTAAAAAAGTCACTATAAGGTAATCTCTTTAAAATATGCTTTTAATAGTTGGCTAAATGCCTGCACCTTCGCAGTACGATGTACAAGATGATGTGTTACTAACCATAAATCGGTAGGCCAACTTAATTCACTCGCTAATACCGGCACTAAATCGGGATATTGCGCAGCTACATCATGTTGTAAGCCACCGATACCTAGCCCTTTCACAATCGCCCGAGTAGCTTCAGAGGTTTCAGACACGCGTAATTTAACTTGTGATGCGGGAATATTTTCATCTACCCAAGCAAAATAAGGCACCTTGGCATTGTAACCTGCTACGCCAGAAACAAAATTATGTAGCTCTAACTGCTTTAATGACTTAGGCAGCCCATGCTTCTCTATATAACGTTTAGATGCATAAAAGCCCGATGACAAATGAGCTAAGTGCTGAGCAATATAATCCCCTTCATCAGGCCGTGGACCTGCACGCACTGCAATATGCGCTTGACCATGATCTAAACGTAAACGTTTTTGGTCAAGAATGACTTCTAACTGCACTTGCGGGTGCAAACTCTGAAATTGCTCACACACATCGCTTAGTACATCAATGAACCCACTTACAGTGGTAAGCAATAAACTGCCTCGTAAAGTGCTATCTGCTGCAATTATGTCATTATGTAAGCGCTCAAGGTCAGTATTAATCGCCTGTGCCGTGGTAAATAGTTTTGCACCTATTTCTGTTACTTTATAGCCACGTGCGTGGCGGTGAAATAATCGTGCATTTAAGTTTTTTTCTAAGTTATTGATCCGCCTAAGCACCGTACTGTGGTGTACGTTGAGCTTTTCAGCAGCAGCAGTCAATGTCCCTAACCGCGCGACTTCATAGGCAACTTTTACATCTTGCCAATCATCAAAGTGTATCGCCATGCTTACTCATTATTCTTACTGTGCATATATGCACATAAGTTTTGCGTTTATTTGGCTTTTATGCAAGTACATATTTGCTAAAGTAAGTAACAAGATAATTAAACAAACAACATTAAGGCGAATACCATGACTGCACCTAAAATTATTGCCTTAGCAGGCAGCTTACGTAAAGACAGCTTTAACCAAAAATTAATTAATGAAGCAGCCCGCTTTGCATTAGAAAGCGGTGCAGAGGTAGAGGTAATCAAACTCGGTGATTTAAACTTACCAATGTTTGATGAAGATATTGAAGCACAAGGTACACCTCAGGGCGCTCAACTCCTCAAAGACAAATTACGCGCTGCAGACGGTATTTTACTTGCCAGCCCTGAATATAATGGCTCAATTACCGCCGCACTTAAAAATGCCATTGACTGGGCTTCGCGCACAGAGCAAGGCAGTGTTCCAGCGTTTCGTAATAAAGTGACTGCACTTTACGCCTCTTCACCTGGTGGTTTAGGGGGCCTTCGAGGATTAAACCATGTTCGCGATATTCTATCGGGTATCGGTAGTTTAGTGCTGGCAGACCAACTTGCAGTGCCATCCATCCACACTGTACTTGATGAAAATGGCCGTATTAGCGACCCTGCTACAGCAGAAAAAGTAGCAGGCTTGGCGCAACAACTTGTTAGCGTTGCCAGCAAACTAAATAAGTAATCGCTAAATTTTTGTCGCTGCTAACTTAGCAGCGATAAAGTCCTCATGGGTAACATACAATAAGTTTGCCACCCTGCGAATAACATACTCTTCTTGTGGGTCTAACTCACCATCGGCATACGCTAATCGCCACAATAACTCTACAATATCGATGCGCTGCTGCGCGCTGCATTGATTATTGATCTGCTTAGAAAATTGAAAGTAGTCTATGGCGTCATCTAAACTTTTACCCGCGCTTTGCATTAACTCATCTACTTGAGTATCCGTTAACTCAAAATATTTTTTAAGCGTGGCTGATAGCGCTTTTAGTTCTTCATCTTGCTGCTCTGTGTCAGCACGCATGACCTCAATCAATAATGCCGCAACTGCCGTTTTCAAGTCATGCTCTTGCATCTGAGTTGGCTGCTCAGTAAACGTTGAAAATAGCTGTTTTATTTGTTTGAACATCACATTTTCCCTTTTTGGGTGTTAGACTTAGATCATGATTTACCACTGTAGTTAAATCGCCGACGCAATACAATAATGGAGTGTGAGGTATATGAGAGGAAAAATAGCACAAAGCTTAAAATTAAGCGGTAGTTTAATGCTATTGATAAGTTGTGCCGTGACATACGCAGAGGTTGGCAAAACCGAAAAGCGCTATGATTTTGATCATGAAGTGCATTATCACCAAACTCAAATTGACGATAATAACTATCGCCTCGAAATACAATCAGACAGCTATCAGCACTTCCAAAAACAATCTGTGTTTTTACTACGCCATGCTCAACGCTTATGCAAGGGCAACTCTTTTATGTTAAAAGTGACTGATGGCGTACAAGAATATGAGCGCTTCCCTAGCAAACCTCGCCCCTATCAGCCACCTTTAACGGTGTTGCTACAGTGTGAAACCGAGCCAAATAAAGGCTAGTCTTTATAGCCCCAAGGCGCAGCAGGTGGTGTAATTGGTTTAGTTAAATCAAAATCAACCCGGAACTCACGGCCTTGACGAATTAAACGATAGGTAAACTGCTCTGGATAAATATACATTTGCCACGTATTACCCATTGATTGCGGTATCCCTTGATTAACAAACAATTTTTTTGAATACTGATCCGCAGGAAACGACTGCACGCTCTTAAAACCCGCATCAACCGTATGGCCGCCATACATAGTTGAGATATCGTCAGTGCCGTCTTTATGGCGATGATCGTGCTTTAAGCTCAAGCCACTGCCTGTTTTTGTGATGATCCATGTACGAGATGCATCATCCCCAACATGAAAAGGCACTTGGAGCTCTCGCTCGTTGCAGCGGCGAACATGCATAACCAGCTTTTTACCTGCGAACGAGCTCGGGCCTGCGGCATTATCAACCGTAACTTTACCCTCATACGCTTTACCGCAGTGGGCAGCAATATTATCAAAAAAGCCATCATGGCTTGGAATAGACACCAAAGGCGCAGGGCGCGCAAATGCCGCAGTAGATGCCAACAATAAAGTCGCAGCAGTTAATAATTTCATAGCATGTTCCTAAAAATATAAAGTTGCAGCTTAGCTTGATTGTACATACAAAGAAAATATTCTCGTTAAATGGTTATCGCTCAGTTTTATACCGCCTTTTCAGATCTTTTTTTAAGTAACGTTAGCAAAGAGTGATGAAAATCCTGAAAAATAACCTCTCCCCAAAATCGCGAATAAATGCCAAAGCTTGTATTGTCTTGAACCGTAGTTTTTAAAGTTAAGCGTGTGTGGCCATCAGATGTAGATGTTAAGTAGTAGCCACCATAAAGCGGGGAAAAATACTCACCACCTAGCTTTACATGTTTATCGAGCGCATTATCTGGTATTAAATCAGGGTCTATATCAAACCGATAAAGCATGTGCTGATTAGGCTGCCAATCTGTAATCACCTCATTAAATACAACCCCTTTTTGCCATTTACTCGTCCTTATAGCGCCGACCCCCTTTGCATTCATGTCCGCTTGCAACGGTCGAGGAATACCAATGAACTGAGAAAATGACAGTGGAAACTCCCCTTCTTCTATGTAGCTTACATCGGCCAAATGGCGCCAAACAACTTCAATAGGGGCGTGTATTACTATATCGTTTTTCACTTCATAGGTTTGCGAAAGCGCTAAAAAATTAACTTCAAGCGGCGATAATACCAAGGGTAAAAAGGCAACTGACATTAATATTTTTTTATCTTTCTGTACCCACGTACGGTGGACAAAACCAGCTAACATGCCGCCAATACTTGCAAAAAGCATAAAGGCAGGTAATGCCATAGCCACACAAATGCTACCTTCGAGCAACGTAGCAACACTTACTAATAAAAACACAAAAATAGGCTGCCAAGACTTAACAGCCATTTGTTTGTAAGACATTAATTGGTTAACTTTGTACTCAAAATAAATGCGGATATAACCAATAGCTACAGGAACTAAAAACATAAAAGAAATAGTAACAAGGCTGCTAAAGTTGATCGTATTACCAAACTCTATAAACACCCGCATTGCAATACCATAAAGCGCACCTAAAATAATGCCGATATGTTTTGGAGAAAATGATTTCATCATTATGCTTATTGTTTTTATTATCTGCGTTTTTCCAACGTTATCAACAATATTCTATGGCAGCAATAAAAAACGCGGCCAGAGCCGCGTTTCATTGTTTAATAACTTTTAAACCACTACTGCCAAGGACGTTCGGCGTTAAGCTTTGCTTCAAAGGCGTCGATTTGTGGGTTTAGGGTTTCGGTCACGCCGATAAAATCTAAGCCACTTAATAAGCGCTCTTTTACGTCTTTGCGAATATCAAAGCTAATAGGTGCAAACTTGTTACTGGTCAACGTTTGATTTTCAAGATCGATGTCGATATGAATATCGTCGTGCTGTTCACTCAGTACAAATAAGTCATCCAATGTTTGCGCTGGTAATGCAATCGCAAGCATTTGGTTATTACCACAGTTATTAAAGAAAATATCAGCAAAGCTTTCTGCCAAAATCACTTCAAAACCGTATTGTTTAAGTGCCCAAGGTGCATGCTCACGTGATGAGCCACAGCCAAAGTTATCGCGCGTTAACAATATTTGCGCACCTTGGTAACAGGGGCGATTTAAAATAAACTCTGGGTTTGGCTCGCCGTTATCTAAATAGCGCCAATCGTAAAACAGTGCTGCATCAAAGCCGTCACGGCTGGTTGATGTTAAGAACTGCTTAGGGATAATCTGGTCAGTATCGACGTTGTTTTTATCTAGTGGGGCCATTAAGCCGCTAAAATAAGTGCTCATTAAGCCTCTCCTCTAATATCAACAAAACAACCATGTATGGCTGCCGCTGCAGCCATTGCTGGGCTAACTAAATGTGTGCGACCACCACGGCCTTGGCGACCTTCAAAGTTACGATTTGAGGTAGATGCACAGCGCTTGCCTGCACCTAAACGGTCATCATTCATTGCTAAGCACATTGAACAACCCGGCTCGCGCCACTCAAAACCCGCCGCTTTAAAAATATCGGCTAAGCCTTCATCTTCGGCTTGCTTTTTCACTAACCCTGAACCCGGTACAATTAACGCTTCAACGCCAGCAGCAACTTGCTTACCTTGCACAATATGAGCAGCAGCACGTAAATCTTCAATCCGGCTGTTAGTACATGAGCCAATAAATACGGTATCAACGCTTGCTGATGACAGTTTTTCTCCCGCTTTTAAGCCCATGTACTTAAGTGCACTACGAATTGCATCAGCTTTAATTAAATCAGATTCTTTATCTGGATCGGGTATAAATTCATCCACACCAATTACTTGCTCAGGGCTCGTGCCCCACGTAATTTGCGGCTGAATGCTGCTAGCTTCAAGTTCTACTTCTAAATCAAATTGCGCGCCTTCGTCGGTTTTTAATGTTTCCCAATATTCAACAGCTGCATCAAAGTCAGCACCTTTTGGTGCAAACGGGCGACCTTTTAAGTAATCATACGTAATTTGGTCAGAGGCTATTAAACCGGCTTTCGCGCCCATTTCAATACTCATGTTACACAGTGTCATACGCGCTTCCATTGACAGTGCTTCAATGCCTTCACCACAAAACTCTGCCACATAACCTGTACCACCTGCTGTACCAAGTTTACCAATCACCGCCATTATTAAATCTTTGGCCGTCACAGTTGGGCGTAAAACACCATTAATTTGAATTTTTAATGACTTGGCTTTTTTCTGCTGTAGTGTTTGCGTTGCGAGTACGTGTTCAACCTCAGAGGTGCCAATACCGTGAGCAAGCGCACCAAATGCACCGTGCGTTGAGGTATGGCTATCGCCGCACACTATGGTAGTGCCCGGTAAGGTAATCCCTTGCTCAGGCCCCATTACATGCACAATGCCTTGATTAATTGAGTTTAAATCGTAAAGCGTAATGCCAAATTCTTTACAGTTTGCATCAAGCGCCATTAATTGATTTTTAGATACTTCGCTGGCAGCATCAAGTGATCGGCTTTTAGTCGATACATTATGATCCATAGTCGCGATGGTTTTTTCTGGGCAACGTACTTTACGATTTTTTTCACGAAGGCCTGCAAACGCTTGCGGCGAGGTTACTTCGTGGACTAAGTGACGGTCAATATAAAGTAAGTCGGTTTGCTCATTAATACTGGCCACTACATGTGCTTGCCAGATTTTGTCGTATAAAGTTTGGGCCACTTGCTAATTCCCTAATGCTGTTTTGAGCCGAAGCATAACGGTGCTTCGGCTATAAAAATATTTAGATACGTGAAACAATCGCTGCTGCAACATCGCTGGTAGTGTATCCACCATTTGGATAAATATCTGGCGTACCAACGCCTGCCTCAACGGCTTCGGCGACTGCTTTTTCAATACTACGCGCCGCTTCGTCTTGCCCCAATGAATAACGTAACATCAGTGCCGCACTTAAGATTTGTGCGATTGGGTTAGCAATACCTTTGCCTGCGATATCTGGTGCAGAGCCACCAGCAGGTTCATACATACCAAAACCCGATTGATTCAAACTGGCTGATGGTAATAACCCCATAGAGCCGGTGATCATCGCACACTCATCTGACAAAATATCACCAAATAAGTTATCACAAAGTAATACATCAAACTGGCTTGGTTGCTTAACTAGTTGCATTGCTGCGTTATCAACGTAGATATAATCTAGGCTGACTTCTGGGTAGTCTTTGCTTATTTCTGTAACCACTTCACGCCATAATACACTTGATGCTAGTACGTTCGCTTTATCTACTGAGGTAACATGATTGCTACGCAACTTTGCCGCTTCAAAGGCAAAACGCGCAATGCGTTCTATTTCTTTGCGCGAATAAGTTTGTGTATCAAATGCCGCTTCGTCAGCGCCTTCACCTGTTCGGCCTTTGTCACCAAAGTAGATGCCACCTGTTAGTTCACGTACACACAAAATATCAAAGCCACGTTCACTAATATCTGCACGCAGTGGTGAAGCTGCACTTAATGCCGGTAGTAGCTGGGCAGGGCGTAAATTACAAAACAGTCCAAAGTGCTTACGTAGCGGTAATAAAGAGGCACGCTCTGGTTGTTCATCAGCCGGTAAGTGCTCCCATTTTGGGCCGCCGACTGAGCCAAATAAAATCGCATCGGCCTTTTCACACGCTGCAAGCGTTGTATCTGGTAATGCTTTGCCAAATTCATCAATTGCTGCGCCGCCAATAGCATGTGGATGACGAGTCATGGTAAAGCCAAATTTGCTGCTTACCGCATCCAGCACGCTTTCTGCTGCTGCCATTACTTCTGGGCCGATACCGTCGCCTGCTAATACCGCAACGCTATAATTTGTTTGACTCATCCTGCTTTCCTTTGTTGTTTTAAATCAGACACTTTTTGTGCACGATAAATTAAGTTATAAACACGGATCATGGCGCGTACTGACGCTTCAACCACATCCGCTGCAATGCCCGCACCGTGATAGGGACGACCATCGTATTTAGCTATTATATTTACTTGGCCAAGAGAACTTGCCCCTTCACCGGTGGCTTCTAAATTAAATTCAATCATTTCAACAGCCATACCTGTCAAACGCTCAATCGCTAAGAATGACGCTTCAACTGGGCCATTGCCGGTTGCAGCTTCTTGTTTCGATTCGCCACTGATAGTCATGCCAATCGTTGAGCTCGCCACTGACTGCGAGTTAGAGGTAGAGTTAACAAACTCTAATTGGTATTTTTCGTCTTTATCACTGATTTGATTAAAATATATCATCGCTTCAAGGTCGTAATCGTAAACCGTGCCCTTCTGATCAGCTAAGGCTAAGAAGCTTGCATACAAGCTATCCATATCGTAATCAGACTTTTGGTAACCTAGCTCCTCTAAACGATGTTCAATAACGTGGCGACCTGAGCGTGAAGTCATATTTAATTGGTTGTTTGGTACACCTACGCTTTCTGGCGACATAATCTCATAGGTATTTTGCGCTTTTAATACACCGTCTTGGTGAATGCCAGAACTGTGCGCAAAGGCGTTTTCGCCCACAATCGCTTTGTTAGGCTGCACTGGCATATTACAAATTTTTGCCACTTGGCGTGATGCGCGATAAATTTCTTCACTGCGAATATCGGTATGTACTTTTAAGTGGTCTTGGCGCATTTTCATAATCATCGCCACTTCTTCAAGCGAGCAGTTACCCGCACGTTCACCAATACCATTGATAGTACATTCAATTTGGCGTGCGCCAGCTTGAACAGCTGCAACAGAGTTTGCCACCGCTAAGCCTAAGTCGTTATGGCAATGTACACTTAAACGGGCTTTATCAATATTAGGCACATTATTCATTAAATGATGGATCATCGCCGCGTACTCGTCTGGTGTTACAAAACCAACGGTATCGGGTAAATTAATTGTTGAAGCACCGGCATTGATGGCCTGTTCAACAATTTTGCATAAATCCCAATGCGGTGTACGCCCAGCATCTTCACATGAAAATTCCACATCATCGGTATAGTTACGAGCAAGTTTAATTGATTTAACCGCCATCGCCGTGGCGTCATCTAAGCTCATACGTAATTTGTGCTCTAAGTGCAATGGGCTGGTAGCGATAAAAGTGTGAATACGGCTTTGCTGTGCGCTGCGAAGTGCTTCGCCGCAGGCTTCAATATCTTTAGCAACAGAGCGAGCTAAGCCACAGATAATAGGACCTTTTACTTCAGTCGCAATGCGTTGTACTGAACGAAAATCGGCAGGGCTCGAAACCGGAAACCCCACTTCCATTACATCCACATTTAAGCGGCTGATGGTGTGTGCCAGTTGAATTTTATCATCTTCTGTTAGGCTTGCTTTTAGCGCCTGCTCACCGTCACGTAATGTGGTGTCGAAAATCCATACCTTGTCTTTATCCTGCATAATTTACCCTTAGTTCTCAGCTACCCTAATTGCGAGATAAAAAAAACCCCGCATTTTGCGGGGTCTTTTAATGTTTCTTAATGAAAATACACTAACGCCCGCTCACATAAGTTAGCAGCAGGAGGTTTAGTTTTAATGTAATTAAACGTGTATTTTGCATCATCTTTTCTAAATGTGTGTGTTCAGTGAGGCCTATTTTTAACACTCATCCACATAAGGTGCAAGCATAATATCACCTTTAAATATCATTTAAACCGACTTCAATAGGATATATAATTCAAAAAACAACTTAAAGTGGATAAATTAATACTACAAGGTAGATTTTTAAGCTTTTTAAACCAGTGCTTAACTTGTCACTGCTTAGATTAACTATCTGTAGTTTTAGCTATTATTGTTATCTCTAATGTAATTACTCGCACCGCGGGTAATGTAACGTAACTGCCAAATCACTCGCTCAACCAACTCATCACGTTGTTGGCCTTCCAAATCAAGGGCTTCTGCTCCTGCATTAAATACCAGGGTAACCATTGCTTCTGCTTGAATATATGCTTGAGTTGCATCACAAGGTGTTTCGCTTTCAAGGTAGTGTGCCAGCTCTAAAATAAAATGTTTAATTTCACGGGCAACGGCGGCTCTAAATGCTTTGGAAGTACCTGAGCGCTCGCGTAAAAGGAGTCTAAATTGGTTACTTGAGTTATCTATGAACTCCATAAAAGTCACCACTGAGGTCGTGATCACACTGCCACCGCTAGCGATACGTCGCCGCGCTTGGCGCATCAATTGACGTAATGTTAAACCAGCTTCATCAACCATGGTTAAACCGAGCTCATTCATATCTTTAAAATGCCGATAAAAAGAGGTAGGCGCAATACCCGCTTCACGAGCAACTTCACGTAAACTGAGGTTAGAAAAACTGTGATCAGCACTTAATTGATTAAATGCCGCCTCAATTAAGGCTTGTCTTGTTTTTTGTTTTTGTTGCGCGCGAACACCCGACATGAACTACTCCTGATTTAATTTAAATCAAATTATGCTGACTTTTAGCTTAATTCCCCAGTCTAATACTTGACGGCGAGAGAATGAAATACTATTTTAGCGTACAAGTGTACGCTCAGATTTTTAAAGATGAAAAAACCACCGATTATTTGGACCAATGTCCTATTTTTTAGCCTTACATTTTTGGCTGCTGTTACTTTAGTTCCTTGGTATGGAGTTACCTACGGATTTTCAAGCGCGCATTGGATTGCTTTTGTTGCGTGTATGTTTTACGCCGGCATGTCGATAACAGCTGGCTATCATCGCCTATGGGCACATAAAACCTACGACGCTCACCCTGCCATAGAAGCTTTTTTTGCTTTAGGCGGAGCATTTGCATTACAAAACAGTGCGCTGCATTGGAGTAGTGATCACCGCATTCATCACGGCCAAGTAGATGACCCTGTAAAAGACCCATACGCTGCAACTAATGGCTTTTGGTATAGTCATATAGGTTGGATGTTGCGTGATTATCAAGGTGATAGCTATGGTGATTACAGCAACTGCCGTGACTTACAACGCAATAAAGTAGTTATGTGGCAGCATCGTCACTATATGAAATTGGTATTGGCAACAAACATTGGTATTCCTTTAGCCCTTGGTTTAATGGTCGGCGATGTATTTGGTATGCTATTATTAGCGGGATTATTGCGTTTAGTGTTAAGCCAACACTTTACCTTTTTTATTAATTCAGTGGCGCATATTTGGGGCTCACGCCCTTACACTGAAAAAAATACAGCCCGTGATAATGGCTTTTTAGCGCTATTTACCTATGGCGAGGGGTATCATAATTTTCACCATATATTTGCCAGCGACTACCGTAATGGCATTAGGTGGTTTCATTATGATCCAACAAAATGGTTAATTCGCTCACTCGCGGCATTAGGCTTAGCACGTAAATTGAAACGTACGCCGGTCGAACGTATTGAAAAAGCGAAAGCCGAAACACTCATGAACAAAACGCAAATTCGCTTAGCTAAATTGCCACTAGCGCAAGATAAGCTAACATTATTGCAGCAAGAATATGATTTATTGCTGAAAAAGCTACAACACTTTTGTGCCCTAAAAAAACAGGTACTAGAAGTTAAAAAGAATAACATGCTGCAACAATGCGAAAAATCAGCTTTAATTACACAATACCATGAATTAGAAGCCGCTTGGGAAAGTCAAAAACAAGCATGGCTAGCACTGAATGCGAGGTTATTAAAAGCCTCTTTTAGTTAATGTAGGAGTGGCTGTGGCCAAACAACAAGTAAAGAAAGAACAACCATCATATCAATATGATGCAATAATTATAGGCACAGGTCCTGGCGGTGAAGGTACCGCCATGAACCTGTCTAAAAGCAACAAAAAAGTGGCTGTTATTGAACGCCAAGAAGGTGTAGGTGGGGGCTGTGTTCATTGGGGCACCATTCCATCAAAAGCGCTACGTCACTCTGTTAGCCGCTATATTGAATACAAAGCGAACCCACTATTTAGCATGGGTGAACGCCCTACTCGCTTAACGTTTCCTGATATTTTGCGCCACGCAAGTTCGGTAATTTCAAAGCAGTCTAATTTACGCAGTAGCTTTTACGATCGTAACCGTATTCACCTATTCCAAGGTGATGCGAGCTTTATCGATAAAAACACCGTTGAAATTACTCGCCTAGATGGTTCAACAGAGCGTTTAACAGCTAAAACAATTGTTATTGCCACTGGTTCGCGCCCTTATCGCCCACCTGAAGTCGATTTTACTCACTCACGCATTTACGACAGTGACACTATTTTAGGCCTTGAGCATGACCCACATCGCGTCTTAATTTATGGTGCAGGTGTAATTGGCTGTGAGTATGCATCTATTTTTAAAGGCTTAGGTGCTAAGGTTGATTTGGTAAATACTCGTGACCGCCTACTAGCCTTTATGGATGCTGAGATCTCAGACGCATTAAGCTACCACTTTTGGAACAGCGGCATTGTTATTCGTCATAACGAAGAGTTTGACCGCATTGAAACCCGTGAAGACTGCGTGATAATGCATTTAAAATCAGGTAAGCGTGTAAAAGCGGATTGTATTTTATTTGCCAATGGCCGCACCGGTAACACCGACGGCTTAAATCTTGAAGCTGTTGGCTTAAAAGCTGATGGCCGTGGCCAGCTAAAAGTAAACGAAACATACCAAACCGAAATCGATAACATTTATGCAGTAGGTGATGTGATTGGTTATCCAAGCCTTGCCAGTGCGGCGTTTGACCAAGGTCGAATTGCTGCTGATGCTATCGCTTGTGGCAATTGCGATGAAAAACTAATTATTGATATTCCGGCGGGTATTTATACCATTCCTGAGATGAGCTCTGTGGGTAAAACAGAACAGGAGCTAACTGCCGCAAAAATTCCTTATGAAGTAGGGCGTGCGCAGTTTAAACACTTAGCCCGCGCACAAATTGCAGGTACTGAAGTCGGTAGTTTAAAAATACTGTTTCACACTGAAACCAAAGAAGTACTTGGCGTACATTGCTTTGGCGAGCGTGCCTCAGAAATTGTTCACATTGGCCAAGCCATTATGGAACAAAAAAATGGCGGTAATAATATCGATTACTTTGTTAATACCACATTTAACTATCCAACCATGGCTGAAGCCTACCGCGTTGCGGCACTAAATGGCTTAAACCGTTTATTTACGTAGGTCTAAACGCAACCACTGATAAGTAACAAAAAGCCCGCTTAATATTAAGCGGGCTTTTTAATAAAGAGTATAAATAGCTATTTGTTATTTATGATATTGTGCACTTAACTCATGTACCGCATTGATGAATACGCCTGCATTTTCAGGGTCAACATCTGGCGTTATACCATGGCCTAAGTTAAATACATGGCCATTACCTGTGCCAAAATCTTCTAAAATTGTGCCTACCTCTTGGCGAATACGATCATGCGTTCCGTGCAGCATTGATGGGTCCATATTACCTTGTAACGCTACTTTATCGCCTACACGACGTTTAGCATCACCAATGTTAATAGTCCAATCAAGCCCTACTGCGTCACAACCTGTTGCAGCGATTACTTCAATCCATTGACCACCATTTTTAGTAAACAGGGTTACAGGCACTTTGCGGCCGTCATATTCACGGATTAAACCATCAACAATTTTGTGCATATACTGCAATGAGAACTCGTTGTAATCACGCGGGCTTAATACACCACCCCACGAGTCGAAAACCATAAGTGATTGAGCACCGGCTTTTACTTGTGCGTTTAGGTAATCAATCACTGAGTCAGCAAGTTTATCAAGTAATAAGTGCAATGTTTGCGGCTCTGCAAACGCCATCTTTTTGATTTTACCAAATACTTTACTACTACCACCTTCAACCATATATGTAGCCAAGGTCCAAGGCGAGCCAGAAAAACCAATTAATGGCACTTCACCTTTTAGTTCACGGCGAATAGTACTGACTGCGTTCATTACGTAACCTAGTTCATCAGTTGGGTCTAGCTTTGGAATTTTTTTAACGTCAGCTAAAGATGAAATTGGGCGTTCAAATTTAGGGCCTTCACCGGTTTCGAAGTACAAGCCTAAGCCCATTGCATCTGGAATCGTTAAAATATCGCTAAATAAAATAGCAGCATCTAGCGGGTAACGACGCAATGGCTGTAAAGTCACTTCACAGGCAAGTTCAGCATTTCGACACAGGCTCATAAAATCGCCCGCTTGTGCACGTGTTGCGCGGTATTCAGGCAAATAGCGGCCAGCTTGGCGCATCATCCATACCGGAGTCACATCAACAGGTTGTTTTTGTAATGCACGTAAATAACGGTCGTTTTTTAATTCGCTCATAGCGTAAAGGATCCTAAAACTTGTAGATATTGTGCAGATTGTATCACCATATCGCACAGCGCTCTATCGCTATAATTCACCCCTGTATAGATTTAGATCAAAGGTTTTATGCAACGTAAAAAAATGCCCGAAAAAGAATGTAACATTTAAATTTTTTTATTAATAAGTTTGCAACATACAAAAAACCTTGGTATAACTTGTCCCGCGTTAACAAAAACAATAATAAAAATTGTATAACAACAATAATAAAAATCTTCCCAAAACAAAAAGAAAGCTTGTTCTAACAAGTCATGGAAAAAGAAATTAAACCACCATTTATGGTGGTTTTTTCTTGCCTTAAATAAACTGAATACATTTTTATTTAACTTTGATAAATCAATTAATATCAACAACTTAAAATTTTATTACGGAATAAAGAAAAAAATGTGTTGATCTTTTCTCCATATTTCATTGTTATATAAACAAAACCAACCCGGCTTAGGAGAATAATCATGCTGACGCGTTTGGAAAAAGCTCAACAAAAATGGGGCGGTAGCCACACAATAATCGATAAATGGCTAACAGAGCGCCAAGAGCTACTCGTACTTTATTGTAAAATCGCTGGTTTTTCACCGTATGATAAAAAAGACCACGCTTTACCAGATCAGCTGCAAATTCAGACCTTTTGCCAAATTTTAATGGATTATTTGTCTGCTGGGCACTTTGAAGTTTATGACGACATAGCAAAAGCCTGTGAGCAAAAGGGGCCTAAAAGCCAACAACTTGCAAATGAATTATACCCTCGCATCTCTGACACAACGGACATAGCATTAGACTTTAACGATAAGTATGCCGAAGTTGCAAAAGATGATTTGTTGGACCAATTTGATAATGACTTATCTAAGTTAGGTGAAGCGTTAGAACTACGCTTTGAGCTAGAGGATGAACTCATCGATAACCTATACTCAAATCATACAGATTAATGTTTTATAAGTTACATTAAAAAGGGGCCAATTGGCCCCTTTTTGCTAACTTGAGTAAATTACTCAGCAGCTGCCACTTCCTCTTCGCCTTGAATTTCCAGTAATTCTACTTCGAAAACAAGTGTTGAGTTAGCAGGGATCTTACCTAGGTCACGTTCGCCGTAAGCAAGGTCAGATGGAATAGTGAATTTGTACTTTGACCCTACAGGCATAAGTTGTAAACCTTCAGTCCAACCTGCGATAACTCGGTTAAGTGGGAAAGTTGTAGGCTCATTACGTGAATAAGAGCTATCAAATTCTGTACCGTCTAGTAAAGTACCTTTGTAATGCACTTTAACAACGTCAGTAGCTACAGGTTTTTCACCGTCACCCATTGAAAGTACTTCGTATTGAAGACCTGACTCAGTTACTGTTACGCCTTCTTTTGCAGCGTTATCAACTAGGTATTGCTCACCAGCTGCTTTACTCTTTTCTGCTTCAACTTTAGCCTGAGCTTCTTGCTTAGTGCGTACAGATGTATCAAGTGCAGTTAATACTTCACGGATTTTCTCTTCATCAAGCTTAGACTCGCCAGCAAGCGCATCTTTAAATCCACGCATAAGTAGTGCTTGATCAAGTTCAACACCTAGTTCAGTTTTGTCAGCTAAGTCTTTATTTAAAAAGTTACCAACAGATGCACCAATACCGTATGCTTGTTGTTGTGCTTCAGTTTCTAGCTTTACAGGTGCTTGTTCTTGTTTTGCTTCTTGATTACAAGCTGTAAGCGCTAAAACTGACGCTGCAATCAATGACAATTTAATCGTCTTTTTCATTTTAAATCTCCGACACACTTTGCAGATGTCATTTATTGTATTATTACTAGTTAAAGATTAACGGCCTACGTGATAGGCTGCTTATCTAATTACTGAATACGGCAAAAAGCCAATTTCAAATCATTAGATAAACGACCTCGACCTTTATCGCGTCCTAGTCTAACCTCTCAGTCAATAAGAGTTAAGGGGAAATACCTGTAATATGTCGATATTTCGTACTTTTTTGTATCTTCTGTGCTGCACTTTATTAATTGCCTGCTCAGAACAAAAAGAACACGCGACTGCCAGCTATGAGCACGCAGCAAAGGGCGCATTTGCCTCTGCCCTTTCTCATGATGGCCGGTATAGCCTGATCTCATCTATACACCATGGGGTCGCCCTATGGGATAATCAACAGCAAGTATTAAAATACCAATGGTTTCAGCAACAAGACCAAGATAGTTTGGTACATACTGTTGCCATCGCCTTTGATAACAGCCATGCCGTTACCGCTGAAAAAACCACGTTTGCCGTTTGGGATATCAACACGGGTGACAACGTTGGCTACTACAAAATAAAAACCGCCACCATTCGCGATATCGCTATTAGCAACCAAGGCCGCAGTGTTTTGTATGGCCGTAGCGACAATGTTGTGGTTTACCTCAACTTAGAGACCGGAAGGCGCATTGAGTTCCTTGGCCACCAAGAAAAAATTAACGTGGTAGATCTTTCACCCAATGGCCGTTTTGCATTAAGTGGCTCAAATGATTATGTTGCTTACTTTTGGGATACGCAAAGCGGCCAAGTTATTCACCGTTTTAATCACCCCAACCGTGTTACGCAAGTAGCCCTTGATCCACAAGGTCGCTATGCCTTTACCGCAGACAGTATGGCACAAGCACATGTATGGCAGCTGACAACAGGTGATCTTGTTAGCAAACTAAAGTATATTGCCCGTCAGAAAATTTTTACTGCGGTTCGATTTAACGAACAAGCAACGTTGCTGTTAACTGGCTCACCTAACCGCTTAGTTGATTTATGGCAAATAGCTGATGGTGAAAATATTCAAAGCTGGCGAGTCACTCCGCGTGAAGGCAGTAAGCCTAAATCTGCGGTGGTATTAGATGTCGCGTTTACTGATAACGATACTGCGTTGTTAACCGAAAGCTCCAGCGGAATCGCTGAGCGCTTTACTATACGAGAAGCTAATGAACACAATTGAACATCGCTTAATGGAGCTTGAGGCCAAAGTAGCCTTCCAAGACGAGACCATTGATATTTTAAATGATGAAATTAAAGCTCACCAGCAGCTGTTGGCTAAAATGAAACGCCAAACAGAGCTACTGGCTGAAAAAATAAAAGAGTCGCAACAACCCTCTTTAATGTCGCAAATGCAAGAGCCGCCGCCACCGCATTATTAAACAAACGGTTAATCGCCCGGCTTAAACACGCCAATCACTTGTTCAAATTGGCGTGTTGATGCTTGCACAGCTTGCTCTGGCTGAGTCATTTTATGACCGCACTGAACGCACTCAACCTTTTCAACGTCATGCTCTTTATATAGCATCATCATGTCCATGGTTTTACATTCAGGGCAGGTTGCACCCGCAATAAATCGTTTTCTCTGTTTCACACCGTTTCTCCACAGTTTTAACTGCCTTCATTTTATCCTAATAAAGATACGATTGATAACCATAAGTCGATCCGTGCTATGATGTGGGCAATTAAATCAGGGCACAGTAAAGTAACGTATTCATGATCCAAATTTCAGAAATAGAACTTCTGCGTGGCGGTAAAGCACTATTAAAAGATGCTTCAGCAACCTTATTTCCAGAGCACAAAGTAGGCTTAGTCGGTGCAAATGGCTGCGGTAAATCTACCTTATTTAGCTTATTAAAGTCAGAGCTTTCGTTAGATGCGGGTAATTACACCATCCCTAAAGATTGGTCTATTTCGTCGGTAAAACAAGAAACCCCAGCGCTTGAAATAAGCGCTATTGATTACGTATTGCAAGGCCACCCTGATTACTACGCGCTGCGGATTGCATTACGTGAAGCTGAGCAAAATAACGACGGCGATACACAAGCCAAAGTGCATATTCAGCTTGAGAACATTAAAGGTTACAGTATTGAAGCCAAAGCAGGCGAGCTGCTGCACGGTTTAGGTTTTGCCAATAACCAAATTGAAAACCCAGTCAGTGCATTTTCAGGTGGTTGGCGTATGCGTTTAAACCTAGCCCAAGCTCTTATTCGCGATGCCGACTTACTACTGCTGGATGAGCCAACTAACCACTTAGACTTAGATGCCGTATATTGGCTAGAACGTTTTTTACGCGCTTACACAGGCACGCTGGTATTGATCTCTCATGACCGTGAATTTTTAGATGCGGTGGTTGATCAAATTTGGCATATCGACCAACAAAAAATTAATGTTTATAAAGGTCACTACTCGCAATTTGAACGTCAAAAAGCCGAGCGATTGCTGCAACAACAAGCGATGTTTGAAAAACAACAAGAGCAAATTGCCCACCTTGAGCAATTTATTACGCGCTTTAAAGCAAAGGCAAGTAAAGCTAAACAAGCACAAAGCCGTGTTAAAGCACTTGAACGCATGGAAAAGCTTGCCCCAGCACATGCCGACTCACCGTTTGATTTTGAATTTGCTGAACCAATTGCTTTACCTAACCCACTCATGACACTTGATAAAGCCAAAGCAGGTTATGGTGATGTGACTATTTTAGATAGTATAAAACTTAACTTAGTACCGGGTAGTCGTATTGCACTTCTCGGGCGCAACGGTGCGGGTAAATCGACCTTAATTAAACTCCTAGCTGGCGAACTAAAGCCGCAAGCTGGTGAAGTATTTCAACACCAGGGTTTAAACATCGGTTACTTTGCGCAGCACCAATTAGAATCCTTAGATTTACAAGCCAGTGCCGTTACACATATACAACGCTTAAACCCAAAAGCCACCGAGCAATCACTGCGTGACTTTTTAGGCGGTTTTGCGTTTATAGGCGACAAGGCTCTTGAGCCAGTTGCCCCATTCTCAGGGGGTGAAAAAGCCCGCCTTGTTTTAGCTATGTTGGTCTATCAAAAACCTAACTTATTGCTACTGGATGAGCCAACCAACCACCTTGATTTAGAAATGCGCCACGCTTTAGTGATGGCATTGCAAGGTTTTGAAGGCGCGATGGTTACGGTATCGCATGATCGCCACATGCTAAAAAACACCGCTGATGAATATTATTTGGTTGATAATGGCGAAGTCACGCAGTTTGGTTATGACTTAGACGAGTATTACCAATGGTTACTTAATGCCAATAAAGAAGCTGCTAAGGTTGGGCAAACTGATGACGAACCAAAAGCAAACTCACAAATTAACCGTAAAGAGCAAAAGCGCTTAGAGGCAGAATTTAGAAAATCAATTCAGCCCCTTAAAAAGCAGATTGAAAAACTTGAAAAGCAACTCGATAAACACTCAGCAGAACTTAGCGAAGTGGAAGTTGCACTGGGCGATAACGAGCTTTATAACGATGACAACAAAGCTAAACTAAAAGAGTTAATCGCAAAACAAGCGACATTAACACCTAAAGTAAACGACATCGAAGAAGAGCTACTCATGGCCCTTGAAGAGATGGAAGAAAAAGAACAAGCGTTTGCCGATGAACTTGCTTAACAGCGATAACTTTTGGCAATTTGCATGTGACCTTTATAGCAAAGGTGATATGCAAACACGCCTGTTGGCTTATCAAAACCAGCAAGGTAAAAACGTAAACCTGTGCTTGTTACTGTATTATCTAGACTCTCTCAATCTAGCAATTAGCCAAAACCAGCTAAACGAACTTGAACAATCCATTTGTGAATTTGACCAGCAGGTATTAAAGCCCCTACGTGCTACCCGCGCCTATCTAAAAGCCAATCAAACCACGATTGCAAATTACGCTATAATTCGCAAAGAGCTACTCAGTACTGAGCTAAAGCTTGAAAAACAGCAGCAACAGATGTTAATTGATACAGCTAACTACATGAACTTAGCCAAACTGACAGCTCCGAATAATATTGGGATGTATTTGGTAAGCGTGTGAGTGGTAAATGTTAATTCCATAATAAACTAGGGCTTAATTAAATCCCCCCCTAAAAGTTAAGCACTACCCTAAACGTACTTTAACGACACAATTTAATGAAAGTAAATTTCTATCTTGATGGTGGCTTGGGTAATATATCTTCAAATGGGTAAAATTATTACTCATTTTTGCTAAAAACTAATAAATCACCAGGCTGACAGTCTAGATAATTACAAATATTGGCCAAGGTTTCAAAGCGGACACCTTTCACTTTACCACGCTTTAGTAACGACAAATTTGCTTCTGTTATATCAATTGCTTTAGCCAGCTCTTTAGAGCTTACTTTACGCATCGCCATCATCACATCTAGGTTAACAATTATTTCCATGTTTATATGAACTCTTTATTTTCAGCTTCGATATCTTTTGCAGCTTTAAGCATATAGGCCACTAACAATAGTAATAACATAGTCAGACTTTCGCCAATGTCGAGATTTAACTCCAATGCTGTTTTTTCAAACAATGTAGAGTGATAGTAGGCTACATATATATCTTCACCAATCATCAGCAAGATGCTAATAACCTTAAGCCAAATTAACCAAAAAAATGATTTAATAACATCATCAGTAAAAAAATCGCCTCGTTGGAAGTTGCCTAGTAAGCGCTGTAACCAGTATCCGCCTGTAATTAAGACAAGGATATGGGGCAACTGAGTCAAAAGTAATAATGTTCTATTAGCACGCTCATTCTCCCATAATTGATCAAATAACCCCCCTTTTACTAATACTAAGACGTCATTAACTATATAGCTATAAGCGACATACATCACTGAAACAGATATAAAAAGTAGTACAAAGACTCTTAAACTAAACCCAATCATCTGTAGGTTTTTCATTTGTTCGTTCATGATAAATTTTGTTTGTAATAATATATCGGACTAGTATAACAACAATCATGAACTTATAAAATAATAATTAATTATCGTTTTACGATAATTAATTAGCGTGTTACTATATTTTTAAATTATTGAGCAGCCATTGATTAGCCGCTCAAATAACAGATGTATAGGAATTAGCATGACACTTAAAAAAACGATTATCGTCGCCACTTTCGCAAGTTTATTAATGAGTGCATTTACAGGTTGTACCGTGATTAAACAAACAACGACTCAAGCAGATGTGCAGTCTATCGACAACCAACCACAAGCGGCTGAGTTAATTCCGTTAGAACATTTTTTTGCCACCAGTGATATTACTAACATAAAGGTGTCGGGAGATGGTGAATGGGTTGCCTTTCAGAAAAAATATCAGGGCACGGCTAATATTTTCATTATGCCAAAAGGAGCCAACCTTGATCAGGCATTTCCCATTACCTCTTCAAAGGAGCCGATTCAAAATTTTTTATGGTCATACAACGATGATGAACTGTTTTTTTCCAAGGATATTGGTGGTAATGAGAACACTCAAATATATCGTTTAACGCTTAAGCAATCACTTCTTTCTGACTCAAAACCAGTCGCCAAAATTACTCAATTAACTAATAACAATAAGGTTCGCTATATTTTGTCTCAGCAGGTACGCAGTGATACCAGCAAACTAGTGGTCATTGCCAACCACGATAAGTCAACAAGGTTAGATGGCTACTTACTTGATATTGAATCAAAGAAGATGACAAAAATACTGAACAATAGTAATAACTTTCAAGCTTTCTATTTTTCTTCAACAGGTAAAGCGACATTGGGTGTGGCTATGCTAAGCGATAATAGTCGTGAGCTATTTGCCAACATTGATGGCCAGTGGAAAAGCGTTATAAAGACTCATTCGGGAGAGGATATTTCAATATCCGGGTATGATAACGAGCAACAAATAGCCTATATTAGTGCCAGTATTGAAGGTCGCGATAAAAAAGAACTACTAAGCTTAGACTTAACTACATTGCAATTGACTACGCTGCATAAAGATCCTGAAAACGAGTCAGATGTATACAGCACTGTATTTAATGATGATGGTAAGCCTTTGGCGGTTTCATACTATGGCGGTCGCTTACGAACATACCCCCTTGATCAGAATTTTGCCGTGCATTGGAGTAACGTTAATCAACACTTTACATCGGATGTCGAAATCACAATTACAGGCCGTAATGAAAAGTCTGGCTCATGGCAATTGCATGTAGCAAGTGATATTGATGCTGGTGGCGATTATATTTACAATAAAGCCACGGGCGAAGTAAGTGTATTAGCAAAGCAAGCGGACGCTATTGCACCTGAGCTGTTAGCAAAGCGAAAGTCGATTACTTATCAAGCACGAGACGGAGTTACTATACAAGCTTATTTAACTCTGCCTAAAGGAGAGAAAACGAATCTCCCGACTATTATTCTACCTCATGGAGGCCCTTGGTTACGCGTACACTGGACACTCAAATCTGACACCTTTAACCCTGTTGCACAGCTATTAGCAAACCGTGGCTATGCCGTATTACAACCCAACTTTAGATCCTCCACTGGGTTTGGTAAGCACTTTTCAAGCCTTGGAGATAGAAATTGGGGCACGGGAACAATGCAACATGATTTAACCGATGGTGCTCATTACCTTATTGAGCAAGGCATTGCTGATAAGGAGCGCCTTGGCATTATGGGTGGCTCATATGGTGGTTATGCGGCTCTCTCAGGCGCGACGTTTACCCCTGAACTTTTTAAAGCGGCAATTTCATTCTGTGGACCCTCTAACCTTGTTACCCTAATGGATTCATTTCCTGATTGGGCAAGACCTTACTTAGGAGCTTGGTACAGCGGCATAGGCGATAGTGCTATTCCTACTGAGTTGGCTGATATGCAGTCAAAATCTCCTCTAAATTTTGTTGATAATATCACTGCGCCAGTTTTATTAATTCAAGGAGCGAACGATCCACGTGTAGTACAAGCTGAATCAGACAACATGGCTAAAGCGCTAGCTAAAAAATCTCTGCCTGTAGAATATATACTAGCCCAAGATGAGGGGCATGGTTTTAAAAAGTCAGAGAATATGCTGGCGGCGATGCTAGCGATGGAGCAATTTTTTAATAAACATTTGGGCGGTCAAATGAGTGATAAAACGAGCCCTGCGATTAGTAAACACTTGGATAGTTTGGCGGTAGATATTGACATGCTCTAATGAGTGGCATCGAAAAAATAGAGTTACGTAACTCAGCTAAGTAATACAATCATGAATGAAAGCCACAGTACCTATGGGTCTGTGGTTCTTTTATTGTCCATAAAATAAAGCGTATATAAAAAATACTAACAACACACAAACGTTACACAGATATTTTACGCATAAACCAATCACCGTTTACAGAACCAAAATCCATAGCATACCGGCAAGATTAGACTAACTTTTGTGCAAATAATGTTTGAATAAATTCTAAAAATGCACGTACTTTAGGTATATCCAAGCGATGCTTTGGATAAAGGGCAAATATATCAACTGATTCCATTCCCCAATTAGGAAGCACAGAGACCAACTCAGATTTTTTCAGCGCATCTTGGCACATATAATCAGGAAGAACTGCCACACCTAAACCATCAATAACGAATTGCTTTAATAATGTGAAATCATCAACGATGGCTTTAGGCTCCAATTTACATTCATAATACTGCTTCTTACCAGCAGACAACCTTAACTTAGTACTATTTTGCACGCTGCTCATCAATAAGAGATCACATTCACTCAATTGCTGTATTGACTGAATATCCCCGTGAGATTGTAAATACTGTGGGCTTGAATATATTTTTCGGCTGATTTTCCCCAAGCGCTTTGCAATCAATCGAGAGTCATCTAAGTCCCCTATTCTGATAACGAGATCAAATCCTTCTTCAATTAAATCTACGCGACGGTTTATTAATTCAAGTTGTAAATTTACACTAGGGTATTGCCTCATAAACTGCGCTAAATGATCTTTGAGTACTTCATGTCCTATTCCTACCGACGCCCCTACTTTTAACTTACCACTGACTGTGTCAAGTGATTTTGCCACTGCTACTTTCGCAAACTCAAGTTCTTGCTGAATACGTCGACAATGCTCTAAGTAACACATACCTACTTCTGTTATGTGTTGTGTGCGTGTCGTACGCTCTAACAAGGTAACACCTAAATTACTTTCTAGTCTTGCTATTTTGCGGCTCAGATTAGCTTTAGGAATATTGACCCGCTCGGCGGCTAGCGTAAAACTACCTGCATCTATTACAGCTATAAATAGCATCATATCGTTTAAATCAATGTCAGACACTCAAACACCTATTGTTGTTGAATTTGAAAAAGAAGTTTTCACTTTAACATATTTATCAAACAATCATATCTCTCTAAAATGATTCCATCAACTCAACGCACCAATTAGGTATTAAGTATGAAAGTTTTATCAAGAGATTCATTAGAGTTAGGCGGTTTTGCAGGCATTACAGAACATCGCTTAGTGACAGATAGTAGAGTATTTGGGGAACGCAAAAAGGCCGAGACTTTTGAAGGTTTTGGCAATATGGTATACCTTGCTGATGCGCGGTACAATCCACTAGGTAGCTCTGGGATGCACCCTCACAGTGAAATTGATGTTATCTCAATTATTGTTGAAGGCAGAGTTAGCCACGAAGGCTCTATGGAACATGGTAAAGATTTAAAAGCTGGTGATGTTCAAGTACAAAGAGCCGGCGGTGAAGGCTTTAACCACAACGAAATCAACCCAGATAATAAGCAAAACCGCATGCTACAGGTCTGGGCCTTACCTGAGCAAAAAGGCCAACCAGCCGACTATAAAGCATACACCCCCAGCAAATCGGGCATCACCCGTATTTATGGCGGTGATAAAAATCAACATGCGACTTTTAACAGTCATACGGTTATGGAAATAGTGCATTTAAAAACAAGCGAATCAATAACAATCGCACAAGAAAACCTAGCGTATATTATTTCTGGTGTTGCTATTGCTGAAAACTTAAAAGCCGATACTGATACCGAAATTCCCCTTCTAAAAGAAGGCGATTTAATCTCTAGTCAAAATATTAACTTCTTTGCTAAAACACATGTACACATGCTAGTTATTAAAAAACTAATTGACTAGATAAAACATATATAAAGCAAATGCATTCACAATAAAGCCTATCTGCAAAAGGAATCGCAAAGCTTTGAAAGCTGATGTAGGTCGCAAATTTATCTCAACACTCTATAAACAGCTAAAAATGAACTAGGGTTTTATTATTATACCCAAACCTCTTCAAGAGGCAGAATTCAGCATTTCACAGGAGCTTAATATCAAGGCGTTACTTTGCAACAATGGGAGTAAGTGCCAGTGAAAAGCCCAAGGAGTTGGTTCAAAACATGATCCAAATCAACTTCTTTACGGCTCATTTAACAATCAGGAAAATAGCTTGATCTGGATCATATCGAACCATGCTCAGCCAGCCTATGATTAACCCATAGACATTAGGAGGCGGTTATGGACGTATTCTTTAGAGATTTTTTTAGCGACCCAGTATTATTTTTATCATTTGGTTTTTTAGGTGTTGTTATTAGTTTATGCCTTTTCTTTGTGTATTTTTTTATTAAAAAAGTACACGACGATGACACTCTTAACCAACCACATTAAGCACGACGCGCAAAGCCCCTATCAACTTGTTTGATTAGGGGCTTTTTATTACAAAAAATTTGTTACACTAACCCCTCGATTAGCTGAACAGTTACCAAAAATGCTTTCACATTTTAACCCAGCATGGTGGATGCAAAACCGTCATGTGCAAACTATCATACCGCGTTTTTTTAGGCCGTTTCATCATACACGTTACCAATTAGAACTACTTGATACTCCAGATGGCGACTTTTTAGAACTTGCATGGTCATTACCAAAAAATGATTTAGCCCCGCTTGCTATTGTGCTGCATGGGCTTGAAGGCAACATCAATAGCTTTTACGCCAAAGGCATGATGAAGGCATTAAAAAAGCAAGGCTATCAAGTGGTGCTAATGCACTTTCGCAATTGTTCAACACAGGCTAATAAATTACCTCGCGCTTATCATAGCGGCGAAACAGGCGATCTTGATTTTTTAATTAAGCACCTAAAGCAGCAGTTTCCAAATCGTGCAATGGTTGCGGTCGGCTTTTCATTAGGTGGTAATGTATTGGCTAAGTATGTTGGTGAACAAGGTGATGACTGTTTACTTGACGGCGCAGCGGTTGTGTCAGCCCCTTATGATTTATCACCATCGTGCCAAGTTATTCGTAAAAGCCTAGGTAAAATTTATCAAAAATATTTACTCGATCGGATGAAAAAATCCATGCGCCGTAAATTACCGCAAATTAAGCAGCAAATCGATTTAACGCCAGAGCAGTTGATGGAGATTGATGACCTATGGCAATTTGACGATCAGCTAACAGCCCCTCTTCATGGCTTTGACGGTGCAGAGGATTATTACCAACAAGCTAGCGCCAAACCCTACTTAAAGCACATAAGCACACCTACATTGGTTGTACATGCCAAAGATGACCCCATGTTATCTATTAAAGCAGTTCCGAGTAGGCAAGATGTGAGCGAGCATGTTACGCTGCGCATCTCTGAAAAAGGCGGCCACGTCGGCTTTATATCAGGTAACAACCCGTTTAAACCTATTTATTGGTTAGAGCAAATCGTGCCAGAGTATTTTAATCAGCTAGTCAATAAAGAGCAGTTATGATCATTCCACACCAGCAACTCGATAAAGATACACTGTATAACTTAATTGAAAGTTACGTTTTACGCGAAGGCACCGATTACGGTGAGCAAGAGTTCAGTATTGAAAGTAAAGTGGCGCAAGTTCACCAGCAGTTAAAAAATGGTGAAGCCATGGTTTTTTTCTCTGAGCTACACGAGTCGGTCACCATTATTTCAAAAAACGAATTCAAAGCCATGCAAAGTGAAGAGCAACATTTGCAACAATAGCTATAGATTAAAGCTCAATTGTTGCTTTAACTTACTTGCTTGACGACGAGATATTTCAACTTGTGCACCATTACTGAGCTTTGCCAATAGCCCATAATTTATGGTTTCTTCAAGTTCCATTATCGCGTCTAGTCGTATTATGTCACTGCGGCTTGCTCGTAAAAAGTAATCTGGGTTTAAGCGAGCTTCGATTTTAGTTAAAGAGCTATGAATATAGGCCTTCCCGAAAGCAGTATAAATCGCTGCATGATTACCAATACTTTCAAACCTTAAAATATCCGCTAATTGGATAATTCTCATGTTCTCAGAAAATTTAACCATCAATTTAAAGTTATCTTCTAAGTAACTAACTGGGCGCTGTGTCAATTGCCCTTCAAGCTTTGCTAATGTGCCTTCTAAACGGTCTTTTACAATAGGCTTTAGTAAATAATCAACGGCATTAAGGCTAAAGGCATCTACAGCAAACTCGTTATAGGCTGTGCAAAATATTATATTCGTCTCACCAGCTAGCTGCTCTGCAAGTTCAATACCTGTGCCGCCCGGCATTTCAATATCAAGAAAAACAACATCAGGCTTATGCTTTTTTATTAATTCATAAGCATGGCTAATATTTTCTGCCTCATCGATTATATCTATGTGTTTATAGGGTTGTAATAACCGAGCTAACTCATTTCGAGCAAGTAGCTCATCATCGACTATTAATGCTGTTATGGTCGGCTTATTATGTTGCATAGGGTACCTCCAAAGTTGCATTAAACTGTCCGCTCTGTTTTTTAATGAGCAACTTACCATGTTGCGCAAACATCAGCTCAAGTCTTGATTGAATGTTCTGTAATCCCAATTTGGTGCCGGATTTAAGTTTCGTTTCATCAAAAGGGTTACTCACTGTAATCGTGACTGTTTCCCCTGTTCTCACTACATCTACTTTTATTTCTCCACCCTCTACTAAATGGGCAATGCCGTGCTTTGTAGCGTTTTCGATTAAAGTTAATAAAGCCATACTCGGTAATACGACTTTTTTTAACGCGTCATCACACTGCATTGTGACTAAAAGCCGTTTACCAAACCGTACTTTTTCAATCGCCAAATAATGTTCGCATACCGCCCACTCTTGTTCAAAATTGACGTGGGTTTGTAAATCTGTGGTGAGGTTATATCTAAATAACTCAGAAAGCTGAGTAACAATATCAGCGGCTTTATCTTGATCTTGGTAAATCATGCCACGAATTGAGTTTAAGGTATTGAATAAAAAATGAGGGTTTATTTGGTTTTTAAGGTTTTCAAGTTGTTGCTCTTTCAGCTGACTCATAATAAGCTTTTTTTCTCTTCGCGATACTACCGCTAAGTAACAACCACTCCATATTAAACTCATTACTAACGCATTAAAAAAGCTTGAGAACACTCCGGTAAACTGTTGCTCATTTAAATCTACTGTTGCTTCTCCATACATTTGTATGCTCATACTCGAAGCACTCTCAGGTAAAATGAAAGGCGTAAAATAAACTACATTCAGAGTCTGTATTAATGCTAACACAATAGATAATGCACTTAGCAAAAAAATATTGAGTCGTGTTATTTTTAACTTACCACACAATCGGTTACCTAAGGTGTAAAGGATAAAATGGGTCAATAACACAAATACAGATGCATGCGAGATAGTCCTTAAAAGCAAATTAGCATGGTGCTCTGATGCTGTATTTAATATCGCAACTCCTAAGCTATAGTTTATAAGCACAATACAAGTAAAAACCAACAACTGGCAAAACCAATAACTTCGCATGGGTACACTCCTTTGATAATACTCAGTATTGTACCCAAGACCGATTAAGTTACTACTCAAAATTTTGATACCACAGTAAAAAACATTGATTGATTATTGCCAACACTTAGGTAACCCGCGCTAAATAGGGCATATTTTGCTTTCGTTGTTTCCAGTGCGAACTTATAACCAGTCTCACTTTTTAACGCATCGCGATGCTCTAGTGCCGTATTCAGCACAAAATCCTTATAAAAATTATATTTTCCACCCACACGAGTTATATCAAATGTTTGAGAACCTACGTGATTATTAACATCGAGCTGCTGCTTCATTAATGCACTTTCAATATAAAAATGTGCTTTGTCTGAATATGCCCAATTAACCCCTAAGGTGATTTCGGTTTGAGTTAAATTAGCTTTGCCACCCTCTTCATTTATTTGATGCTGCAAGCGCCCATAAAGATCAACCTTACCATAGAGCTGGTCTTCTGAAAGTTCGCCTAATGAAGCTTGGTAATTAATACCAACACCGTTACCATCAAACACGTCTTTGATTTTGGCTGTTTGAAAGTCAACAGAAAAACCCTCATGGAATTTAAGCACTAAATCGTTTTCATCTATTTCATCTGCGTAACTGAATGATGAAAAACCCAATAATAATGTTGCTAAGATTGGTTTAAAAGATAGTTTGCACTGCTTATTGTTGATAGTAAATTGCATAGTGATGTCCCTTAAATTGCAGTACGCCTTAGATGCATACTGAGTCTTTGTTGGCTAGGACTATAACGATTACACTTGATACCGAAGGGTAATAAGTAATTAATGGCTAAAAAAGAGGATAAACGGATAGTAGGCAGGACGAATCGATTGTTGTTACAATCATTAGCATTATTATAATAAATAGGTAAGAACATGAAATTACGTTTAGCACTTAGCGCCATCGCACTAACAGTTGCAGGGGTACAAGCAACGACGGCCACCCTTTCAGATAAAGCTGTCAAACTCACGCAAGATACCATTTTAATCGATACCCATATTGATGTTCCTTACCGTATTCATGCAAAGTGGGCTGATGTAACTAAAGCTACTGATGGCGGTGACTTTGACTACCCACGCGCGGTTGAAGGTGGCTTGAATGCCCCGTTTATGTCGATTTATATTCCTGCTCATTTAGAGTTTGAAGGTAAAGGCAAAAGCTATCAATTAGCGAATCAATTAATTGATGGGATGGAGGCGATTGTACAGCGCGCCCCTGATAAGTTTGCCATTGCTGACTCTACAAGCGATATAGAACAACAGTTTAAAGATAAGAAAATATCAATAGCAATGGGCATGGAGAACGGCTCGCCCATTGAAGGTGACATGAAAAACCTAAAACACTTTTTTGACCGTGGTGTAAGGTATATCACGCTAGCTCACTCTCAAAGTAACCACATTTCAGATTCATCGTATGATATCCGTCGTAAATGGAAAGGCTTAAGCCCATTTGGTAAAGAGCTAATAAAAGAGATGAATAACATCGGCATGTTGATTGATGTATCACATATATCTGATGATGCGTTTTACCAAGTAATGGCGCTGTCGAAAACTCCTGTTATTGCATCACATTCGTCATTGCGTAAGTACACCCCTGGTTTTGAGCGCAATATGGATGACAAGATGTTATTAGCGCTTAAAGAAAACGGCGGTGTTATTCAGATAAACTTTGGCTCAAGTTTTGTTACCTCTAGTTCACGTAATTGGTACGATCAATTAAATGACAAAAAGGACGCCGCGAAAAAGCAAGGTACTAAGTTAAGCAAAGATTTTGATGCGATGTACCGCGCTAAAAACCCATTCCCTTTTGCCAGCCTTGAGCAAGTACTTGATCATATAGATCACGTTGTTGAATTAATTGGCATTGATTATGTGGGCATTGGCTCTGATTATGATGGTGTAGGTGACTCGCTGCCTATCGGCTTAAAAGATGTGTCCACTTATCCAAACCTAGTACAAGGATTGATGGATAGAGGCTACAGCGATACCGATATTAAAAAGATTTTAAGCGGTAATACGCTTCGCGTTTGGAAAAAAGCGGAGCAATACGCACAGCAACATTAATTCATAAGCCCTAGTTAATTAGGGCTTTGCTTTGGTGAAAGCGATTTAATCAGCGTTTTCACCACAACTTCTTGAGACTCTGTTCCCGCTTTTTTGATTAACTCGTAGAGCTCATCATTGTTAGGAAATGCGTCTAACGTACAACTGAACTGCTTTTTTAAGTCATATTAGTAATGTTCAGCCTCTGAAATAATTTCACCCGATGATAGTTGGTATAAAACGCCTCTCGCGTTGGTATTGAGTGCGTTATCCTCAGCGTAGTAACCATCCTTTGAACGGTATTCAAACGTGCCACTAAGCACTAATAATAGATCAATTTCCAAGCGCTCTTTAAGCTTTATATTAGTAAATTGAGATACGCCTATTTCATCATTGATAAAAGATAGCACCTCCCGATTCAATGGCTTTAACACGACACCATCGGTAGCAAACTTGGTCACAGCATATTGCACTAACTGTTCATTTAATGCTGCAGGCAGTAAATAGCGTTGTTCCTCGTTATTAAATACAGTGAACCCGGTATGTTCGCACTGTAGCACATCGCCAATTATGGAAATGACCCCTATTGTTTTGAGCGTGTTCGATGTCGCTGGCGGTGTAATCGTACTTTTGCTAAGCCGCGTTTGATTAATGGGTGCTTTTTGGATTGTACAACCCGTCAAAAAAAATAAAATAAACAACCACCTAAACATATATTTCCCTTCATTTGTGTTTGAGATATGTATAACTATATTCAGCATATGAGCGAGGCTATGACCATAAAAGTTCATAATAGATGCGATGACCCTTCAGGCTAATATGACTATACTAAAAAGCGTAAAGTCAGAACATGTTAAATGTCGAATATGCTTACAATAAAAACACATACTGGTATTACTATAAATTACCAAGATACAGGTAATAAAACCGCTCCTGTTATTATTTTAATTATGGGTCTCGGTGCGCAGCTCACGGTATGGCCTGATGAATTATATTTAGGCATTATAGCTAAAGGCTTTAGAGTAATCCGTTTTGATAACCGCGATGCCGGGCTTTCAAGCCAACTAGAGCAGTTTGGTAGCCCTAACCTATTTAAAATCTGGCTAAGTAAACGTTTACCTATTAAAACCCATATTCCATATACGTTAGATGATATGGCAAATGATGTATTAGAATTAATGGCCGCATTAAAAATCAAAAAAGCACATTTAGTGGGTGCATCAATGGGAGGAATGATTGCGCAATTGATTGCCGCGAAAAATAAAAAGAAGGTTTTAAGTTTAACCTCCATTATGTCGAGTTCTGGCAAGCCAAAACTATCTGCATCGAGCTTAAAACTATTTTTACAGCTGGCAAAACATCGTCCTCGTCAATTCAGCCGTGATAGTGCTATACATTATAATATAAAGCTTAATCAATTAATTGGCAGTCCAGCATATCCTCAAAACGAACAAGCTTTGCGTAAACAAGCCACATTAGGAGTGGATAGAGCACACAACCCACAAGGCTTTAACCGTCAACTCGCAGCCATTGCTGCTAGCGATTGTCGGCAACATTTAATGCCGAAAATAAAAGCTCCAACCCTCGTTATACATGGCAGTTTAGACCCTGTCATGCCAGTCGCCGCCGCAAAGCAAACCGCCCAACAGATTCGCAAATCAAAATTAAAGATAGTAAACGGTATGGGTCATGACTTCCCGCCAGCATTAATGGCAAAAATGACCAAGTGGATCAGCAAACACGTCAAAAAAGCAGAACAAAAGCGCGTGCAGAAAA